>LJTN01000105.1 GCA_001303415.1 Myxococcales bacterium SG8_38 | reverse complement strand
GACCGATGCGAAGGCCAAGGAGCTCCGGCGGATCGCCGAGCGGCTCGTCACCAAGGCCATACGGCTGGGCGATGACCTCACGGTCGACGTGGCGAAGGTCAAAGACGAGGCGGAACGCGATCGCATCCTCGCACGGCGGCTTCATGCGCGTCGGCAAGTGGCCCGCTTCCTGCCGAAGCAGCTCGCCAAGACGAACCCGGACGGCACGATCGAAGAGGTGGACCTCATCCACAAGCTCTTCACCGACATCGCTCCGCGGTACCTCGAGCGCGCCAAGGACAACAAAGGCGGCGGTTACACGCGCATCATCAAGGTCAACCGCCGTCGCGGCGACAACGCCCCCCTCTCGCTCATCCAGTTCCTAGAGTAGGGGAATTGAGCTTGCGCGGCGTGGCCCGTAAGCGTCTGAAATTAGGCTGCTTTTAGAGGAGACGCGTGTCCCCCACTACGGGGAGCTTGGCGGTGGGGGCGGCCTGCTCTGGGTAGAACTGTTTGCAGTAGCGGCGATATTCGCCGATTGGGCCGTCACCGTCGGCGAGCGCGGGTCTTTCGACGTAGCGTTTCGTTTCCCAAATGGGCGCATCCTGGCTGATCTCTCGCGCAACGCCGAGCGAGGTGATCTCGCGGATCAGATAGGTCAAGGGCCGCGGTCCCCAGTTCTTCACCGAGAGCGAGGTGCGAAAGACGATGCTCTCGGCGTCCACGGGGCTCGACAGCACCAGAAGGTGCATTTCAGCGCCGAAGCGCGGAACGTGGATCCGAACGAGCGAGTAACCCAGGCCGTGCACCTCGACGTTGAACAAAGCGGTTAGAGGTTCGATCCCGGGAAGCCTGTACTTCAATCCGTACGCTCCCTTCAGCAGATGTCCCTGAATGTCGAGATCGCCCTCGTACCAGGCATCGGTGAAATTGTGGAGGTAGAGGAAGTGACCGACGTCCACGCTGTTCTCGCTGGTCTCCTGCGGATGGCTCGCGATCTCGCGTCTGCGGGTTCGGAAGCTCGTCCAACCCTCCTCAGGGCCAGGAAGAACCGGAATCTCCCACTCAGGCTCGGTCCTCTCGGGGTGGTACCAGGCGAAGATGAAGCCGTTGTGCTCGCGGATCGGCCAGCTCTCGAGCTTCGCCTTGCGCGGGACGGACTTCCCATAGGCGCGAACGCAGCGGCCGTCGCTGCCAAACTCGAAGCCGTGAAACGGACAACGAAGGTTTTCACCCTGCACCCGGGCCGTCGCAAGATGGGCGCCCATGTGGGGGCAATACGCATCAGTGAGACGCGCTTCGCCCGACTCGGTTCGATAGAGAACCAGCTCTTGACCGAAGTACTTCAGGGGCAAAACCCGACCGGCCTCGACCTCTCGCGAGGTCGCCACCGTATACCAGCCGACGGGGATTCCCGGGAAGCGGAAGCTCTCGCCCAACCTGCCCTCCTGCCCGACGGCATTTGCCGCCGGATTCGCCGGCGAATGTAGGACCATCGCTCTCGCGGGTCCGAAAAACCGGCCCAACGGTTTGCAGGCCCGGGTGAACGGTAGTCAGCGTGCCCCGAACGGTCGCTTCACGGTTCTCCTGCCAGAAACAGCCTGAAATTCCCCAATGAATTCGTGGGCCGAGACCTGCGCCACTCTCTTTACAAGCCGGCCGGACGGGATATTAAGCGCCCTGTGATCGCGAACCTCTTGGGCTTGCCGGACACCCCCGGCATGATGTTCGTCGTATTCGCGGTGTTCGGGATGCTCTACTTCTTCCTGATCGCCTCGGTCGCTTACTACGTCTACTTCTACCGGTTCCGGTCGCGCTTCCACCCCGACTACAAGCTCGACGCCAAGGAGATGAAGTCCGCCATCCAATGGGCGATCATCGGCATCGTCGGCAACGCGGCCCTGATGCTGCCCATTCACATGCTGATCGCGAAGGACTACTCGAAGATGTACTACGACGTCAGCGAGCATGGGTGGGGCTGGCTCGTGGCGCAGGTCGTGGTCCTTCTGCTCTTCACCGAGACCCTCATCTACTGGACCCACTACGCTTTCCACCGGGTGCCGTGGCTTTGGAAGCACATCCACGAACGCCATCACAAGTACCGGGTCCCGACGCCGTACTCTGCGCTTTCGTTCAACCCGATGGACTCGTTCCTTCAGGCGGTGCCGCACCACATTGCAGCCTTCTTCTTTCCACTTCATGCGGGGGTGTACCTCGCCTCGGTGACGTTCGTGACTCTGTGGGCCGTTTGCATTCACGATCGGGTCAGCTTCGTGCGCTGGCCGTGGCTCAACTACACCGACCATCACACGCTTCATCACTGGTACAGCGACTTCAACCTCGGTCAGTATTTCACCGTCTGGGATCGCTTGATGGGGACGTACCGCAGCCCAAAAGTCGACTACGCCGACGTGCCCGAGGGAATCATCTACCGACCGCGCCGCGGATACGCCCCGGTCGCCACCGCTCCTTCGGCGCTCACCACGAGCCCACGGACCCCGAATCGAAGCTTCAGCGGGTGATCCGGAAGTCGGTGTACTCGCCAGTGTAGCTTCGCCAGCGCACTTCGACGTCGTCGACGCGGGCGGTCGAGGGTCCGGCGTACGCCCAGGACAGGAAGTCTTTCACGTCGTCTTCCTCTCCTTCGGCCACGATCTCGACTGAGCCATCGGACCGGTTTTTCACCCAACCGCTCAAGCCATGCTGCCGGGCCTCACGCTGTGCGGTCGCTCGAAAGTAGACGCCCTGAACGCGACCGCGAACGATGAGGTGGATACGCTTCTGACCCATTGCTCAGTTATTGCGCATCGATCGAAGGCCGCCAACCCTCAGCCGTAGCGTGACTCGAGGACGTGAAAGTAGCCGAACACGAGGAGCTTGCTCACGTGAGTGCGCACGGTCCCGCCTTCTTCCGCGGCGAGCTTCTTGGCAAACGTGACCGCCTCCGCAGCGTGGACGGCGAGCAGCCCGAGAAACACCATTCGACCGATGGAAGGCTCCGGGATCATCGACGGGCTCACATAGGAGAAGAGACCCCACGCCCACGCCGCGAGCACGACGACTTTGCCAACCGCGATTGCGAGCTTCATGCCGGGAGCATAGTCAATCGGGTAGCCGCATGACACCTGGTAATGGCCATTCCGGCGCTCCTTCAGGAGGTGGAACGTCGAGCAGTGCGGCCAACGTGGTGGCCACCCTCAACACGTTTTGCGGCTTGCTACTGGTGCGGCGCTCGATGGCCGTGCCCCACATCAAGACCGGAACCCGCCGGTCGTACTCCCAGGGGCTTCCATGATTCGTTCCGCCATCCTCGGATAGCGCGTCGAACCACCCTGGCTCGGCGATCAGATAGAGATCTCCTGGCGGGTCATCTGGCAGGCTCGCGCCCACCAGCCGCTCGATCTCGTCACGGCTCCGGCGGAGCTGCTCGCCCTCGTTCGCATCGTAGACCGCGCGCACGCCTTCCACGTCGGGCAAGGCGGCTCGTAACGCCCTGGTCAGCTCCGCCCGGCGCGCCTTTCCCGAAGCCGTGTACGTGAAGAGCGGCGGGACGTAGCCCGCGATCCAGTCGCCGGTCCCGAGGACCTCGTCCCCCGCAAGCTCAGCCGCCGCGACGAGCGCTTCGGGCGTCAAACGACCGCCAGAGCGCCTCTTGTCACGGATTTGCTCGGGAAGCTCTGCCACACCGTGGTCGGCCGTGAGCACGAACGCCACGGGTCCGCGGGCTTCGACTAGCTTCACGAAGTGCGCGAGCGCGCGGTCGATGCGGGCGAGGTTGTCGGCATACTCCCAAGAGCGAACGCCCCATAGGTGTCCCACGATGTCGGTACCCGACACGCTGATCACCAAGAAGTCCGGCACCTCGTCGATGCCCATGCGTTCGGACTTCACCACGGCGTAGGCGGCCGCCAGCAAATACTCGCTGGACTCGGGAGTCCCCGAGAACGCATACCAAGGGTTCGGTGTCTCGCGGGGATCGTGCGGAAACAGGGGGTACATCTCCCCGGACCTTGCGTCAGGCCCGAATAGGCGCTCCAAGCGATCTGGGTCGGCCGGCTCCCATGGTTGCAGCAAGCGCTCGACCGGGTTGGCTCGGTTGAAGCCTTCGAGCCAGTCGGGCAGCTTCGATCCCGACACGTAATAGCTCGATGTGGTCATCCGCCTGGCTTCGGCATCGTAGAAGACGGCGATGTCTGCCTCGCGCCCCACGGGCAGGACGGCGGAACGGGCCTTCATCGAGATGCCCACGATACGCGCCTTGCCGCCGCTTGCGTTGTGAAGCGCATCGGCGACCGTTTCGGAGCGAAGCAGCATCGGGCTCACGAAACGGGCGGGATTCCCGATCACGGCATGCTTGCGGTCATCCACCGTCCGCCGCGAGCCGAGATCCGCGTCGTACACCGCATTGCTCACGATGCCGTGGACGGCAGGGGTGACGCCGGTGGTCAGTGACGCGTGACCAGGCGCCGTTTGCGTCGAGGCGAAGGGATAGTCGGCCATGTGCACCGCGCCTTCGCGATGGGCCCGGCGAATCGCGCCGCCCTTCGGAAGGGACGGGAGATGCTCATCCAACACCCAAGCGCCGAGTTGATCCATCACGATCAAGACCACGAGCTTTGGCGCGGCATCGGCCTGGGAGGCCGGCTCAGGTGGCGGCGCCGGCTCTTCGGCCACCACCGCCTGGGACGGAGGCTTCGTCGTGGCGCAGGCGGCAAGTCCCAGCAGCGTCCCCGCGAGCACCGCTATGAGGTGCTGTGCTGGGGCTCCCGTCGAGCTCTTCATCACGGAGCCCAAGTTAACGTGACAAAAGGCTTGCCGCTAGGCGGCTAGCGCCAGTGCGCTTGAAGCTCCAGGTTGCGCGGCTCAAAGAAGCCTTGGACGAATGAGCAACCGATCGACTCGACGCATGGAAGCAAGGGCCCGCTGGTATCGCAGCGCTCGGTGTGGGGGTGCTGGTGGGTGGCATCGTAGCGGCGGCTGCTTCCGGCTCGGGAGCCGGCCTGACGGTGGCTGCGATCATCGTCGGCGCGGGAGCGGCCACGGGCGCATTGGGGCTGTGGGAGAGCCGCAGATTCGGCCGCCGGGCTAGGCAGCTGGAGCGAACGGCGTCGGAGCATCGTCTCTACGCGCTGGCGGAGGCACACGGGGGGACGTTGCGCGTGGTGGATGCAGCCCGGGATCTGCAAGTGGCGAGCGATGAGGCCGAGGCGCTTCTCGATGGGCTGGTGGACGAGGTCCGCGTTTCCATGCAAGTCGACGACGAGGGCGAGATTCGCTACCTATTCCGGGAGCTCGCTGACGACCGCGCGCCGCGAATTCGAGTGGAGGCGACGTCGCCGGAAGCTGCCGAAGAGAGCGCGGTCGAGTCAGAGATCGCCAAGAAGGATCTAACTGATTGATATTCCTGGTCTATTCTCCAGACAACCTTGCGGGTGCTGCTTCCCGGCACGATGATTTGCCGGCGAGGCCATCCTACGCTAGATACCGCGGCCTCGCCGAGCGACGGAGCACGACAGCAATGAAACCCGACATCCATCCCGAATATCAAGTGGTCACCGTGACCTGCGCTTGCGGCGCGTCCTTCCAGACGCGGTCCACCAAGGGCATCGATCAGGTGGACATCTGCTCGGAGTGTCACCCGTTCTACACGGGCAGGCAGAAGCTGGTGGACACCGCGGGTCGCGTCGAGCGTTTCCGCAGGAAGTACGCGAAGAGCAAGAAGGGCAAGAAGGCCGAGACGCCCGAGGCGTCTGCCGACAACTGAGGTGCCCCGCAAGGGCGTCATAATGGCGACGACGGCGCAACCCTACATCGGTGGGCAGGCCGTCATCGAAGGTGTGATGATGCGAGCCCCCGCGTGTCTTACCGTGGCGGTGCGGCGTCCCGACGGCACCATTGCGCTTCGCGAAGGCCCTTACTGCTCCCGATGGTCCAAGAAGCTTTGGAAGCTTCCGGGCTTTCGCGGCGTGGCGATGCTGGTCGAGTCCATGACGATGGGCTTTTCTGCCCTTCAGTTTTCTGCCGAGCAGCAGATGACCGAGGAAGAGCTGGCCAAAGAACAGGGTTCGGGACGGTTGGCGGTCCTCATCTCCACCCTGCTCGCGTTGAGCCTGTTCATCGCTTTGCCTCAGGGTTTGGCGAGCTTGACCGCCAAGGGAGCGGGGCTCGATCTCGGGCTGACAGACACCGGGTTTCACATCTTGATCGGCGGCTTCAAGCTGATGATCTTCGTCGGCTACCTGTTCGTGATCAGCCGGATCCCGGACGTGCGGCGGCTCTTTCAGTATCACGGCGCCGAGCACAAGACGATCAACGCATACGAGAAAGGCCTGCCTCTCACCGTGGACAACGTCCAGGCGCAAACCACGGTGCATCCGCGTTGCGGGACGACGTTCCTGGTCGTCGTCATCGTGGTTTCGATCGTCTTGGGCTCCCTCGCCGCGCCCGTGCTGATGCCCAACGTCGAGGGATGGCTGGGGCAGGTCTCGCTCTTGGTGATCCGAATTGGGCTTCTGCCCGTCATCGCCGCCGTTTCGTACGAGCTCCAGAGGCTGAGCGCCCGATTCTGCACCACGGGATGGAGACGGCTCGTGCTCTATCCAGGATTCTTGTTTCAGAAGATCACCACGCGTGAGCCGGACGACGATCAAGTCGAGATCGCCATCGCTGCGATGGAGGCGGCGGCTTGGAGACAACAGACTCAGGACAGCGCTCCTCACCGAGAGGACCCGATTGTCTTTGCGAGCTTCGCCCGCTTCAGGGAAGTATTGAGTGGCGAAGGCTCCTTGGGCGCCTCGCGCGCTGTCTGAACATGCTTCCCGAGGCCAAGCTCGAGTCTTTGACGGCTCGATACCGTGAGATCGAAGAGCTGCTTTGCCAGCCCAATGTGGTGTCCGACACGAAGCGGTACACGGCGCTCACCAGGGAGCGTGCCGAGCTACAGGACGTCGTCGAGGCTTATGCGCGATACGGCCAGGTGGTCGAGGACCTGGCGGGACACAAGCAGGCCCTGTCGGACCCCGAGCTCCGCGAGCTGGCGGCCGAGGAGATTCCTGCGCTCGAGGCGGAGCGCGCACGTCTCGAAGAGTCGATCAACCTGCTCCTGCTTCCGAAAGACCCAAACGACGAACGGGACACGATCTTCGAGATTCGCAGTGGCACCGGTGGCGAAGAGGCGGCCCTGTTCGCAGCAGACCTCTTTCGAATGTACTCGCGGTACGCCGAGTCGCAGGGGTGGAAGGTCGAGATCATGTCGCTCAGCGAAGCCTCTGCGGGCGGTATCAAGGAGGTCATCGCTTCGATTTCGGGCGACAACGTGTATTCGCGGCTCAGGTTCGAGGGCGGGGTGCATCGGGTGCAGCGCATTCCGGCGACGGAGTCACAGGGCCGAATTCATACGTCGACTGCGACCGTGGCGGTACTTCCCGAGGTCGACGACGTGGACGAGGTGCACATCGATCCGAATGATTTGGAGATCACCGCCACTGCAGCAGGCGGACCTGGTGGTCAGCACGTGAATCGAACCATGTCTGCAGTGCAGATCAAACACATCCCCACCGGGATCATGGTGCGCTCGGAGCAGCAGCGATCCCAGCATCAGAACCGGGCTAAAGCCTTGCAAATTCTGTCGGCCAAGCTGCTCGAGATCGAACGTGAAGCGCAGGCCAGCGCAATCAGCTCCGAGCGCCGCAGCATGGTGGGGACGGGCGAGCGCTCGGAAAAGATTCGGACCTACAACTTCCCACAGAACCGAATCACCGATCACCGAATCCAGCTCACCCTACACAACCTGGATCGAGTCATGGAAGGGGATTTGTCGGAGCTGCTCACCGCCCTGCGCAGCCACCATCAGGCAGACCTCATGCAGCAGCAAGGGGACGCCTAGATCGCTACCGGATCAGCTTTTCTTTCGCGAGCTCCGCCGCGACGGCTGCCGTCACGGAGTCGATGACCTCGCTGACCGAGTCCGGGTTGACGGTTTCCGATTGCCCCGACCAAACCAGACCTCCGGTGGCCACTGAAAACAGATTGGTCTCGAGCCGGAACGTCGTGTCGGTCTTGAAGTAGCCCGGCTCGTGAACCGTGGCGTAGCTCGTCACGTAGTAGTCGTAATAGCCGTAGTACCCGTAGCCATGATGGACCTTGGGAACGGTGTAGGATTTTGGTGGCACGTACTCCTGGTCTTTTTCGACGCTCAATAGACGCGTGACCAGAACGCCGTCGTACCGGCCGCCGTCGACCGAACCCAGGATCTCTTCCTTCGTGAGCTGCTCCTTCTGCGGCAAGAGCGTCCAGCTCGGTTCAGCCTCGGCGCCCTTGGCCACGAGCGCTTCGACGAACTCATCTTCAAACAATCGGCGGCCTTCATCGCGTGCCACGCCGATGACGAACAGCTTCTCGAACGAAACGTCCTCGAATCCGGGATTGCGCCAGGTCAGCGGAATGGAAGTTTTGCTCTTGCTGCAGGCGATGACCCCACAAAGAACGATCGCTCCGATCAGGAGCTTCGATGAGATGGACCTGGTCACTCGAACGCACGCTACAGCACCCAAGACTCGAGCGCCAGCGTCGTGCCTCCTCCGATCATGATCCCCGCGCCGCGCACCTCAGCCCCCGGAGGACGGGTCGCGACGGGCGTAACGGCCGGGCTCGGAAAAAACACGACACGAGGCTCCACGGAACGGGGCGGGCAAGGCCGGGGCTTGACGGAACACGACACGGGGATGTGTCGAACGGCTCGGCTTGCATAGTTGGCCGGAGGGACAGCAGAGGTTGGGCCAAGCAAGCCTCGCCTCGGAGCTCGCGCCAATCGGAGGTGGTTGCATCCATGCCGATTCGCACTCGCTACGTCGCCCCATCCCCGCATCGCGTTCCGCCAAGCCCCTGCGTACGTCGACCGGCACGACGGAACCCGTCTGCCGATGGACCGCGGATCGCGTGTGCTC
>LJTN01000072.1 GCA_001303415.1 Myxococcales bacterium SG8_38 | reverse complement strand
CCACGGTGATCGTCGCATCCCCCACCGTTGCAATTACCTTCGCCCGGCGTGCTTCGTCGGCGCTCGAGGGCTCTTCCTCGGCCAACGCCGTGACTCCGAATGCGCCGACGGCGAGCATGCAAACCAGCAAAATCCATCGCATGACGCGGCAGCGTTTCACGAGCCCCCGAGCCGGTCAAGCGCCGCAAGCCGCAAAGAACCGTCCGAGCTCCGATGCGAGCGCGCGAGGCTCGAACCAGTGGATCATGTGGCCGACGTTTGGGATTTCCACGAAGCGATGATCCTCGATCGCGGCGATGCGCTCTTGCTCGTCCTCCAGCCGAAAGCCTCGTTGTCCTGCGACGATCAACGTCGGTGTCGAGATGCCCTCGAGGATCTGCCTGAACGCAGCCGCCTGGAACGGGCGTGGCGACAAGGTCTTGTGGAGGGGATCGAACGTCCACTGAATACCGCCCTCGACTGGCTTGGTGCTTCGAGCCACGAGGAACGAGCCGAGCTCGTCGTCGAGCTCCGGATTCTGGATGCGCATTCTGGCCAGCGCGTCGCGTTCGCCGTCCATGGGCGATCGCTCACGGCTTCGAACCTGGGCCACCCCGTCGAGCCACGCGCGCAATCGCGCGACGGGGTCGCGAGGCTCCATTTCCGGTGGGCCAAGCCCTTCGACCAAGCTCAAGCTCCGAAGCTTCCGAGGGCGCGCCGCCGCATACATCGCTGAGACCGTCCCACCCATCGAATGGCCGACTAGATGGACCGGTCGCTCGCCCAACTGTGGAAGCAGCTCGTCGAGGTCGAGAACGTAGTCGGGAAAGTGATAGTAGCCCCCGGCGCCGACCCATTCACTATGGCCGTGCCCGCGCCAGTCGAACGAGACGACGCCGTGGCCCGCTTCGACCAGCGCCCGGGCGACCCCATCGAAGCTCCAGGCGATATCGAGGAACCCGTGACAAAGCACCACGTCGATCGGACGGTCGCCCCAGCGCACCACGTGATGTCGAAGTCCGTTGGCGGTGAGCATCTGCTCCAATGCTGCGGTCATGCCTCCTCGAATCGACGCGGTGACAGGGCCTCGGCTTCTCGAGAGCCGGCCTTGCCGGACATGGCATCGGCAATGAGCTCGGCCGTGAGCGGGGCCAGCAGGATGCCGTTGCGGTAGTGCCCGCTCGCCAGGAACAGCCCGTCGATCCGCGTCTCTCCCACCAAGGGTAAGCCGTCCGGAGTACCAGGTCGGAAGCTCGACCAGTGACCGTCGATCGGCGCCGAGGCCAAGCGCGGGGCGATTCGGATCGCTTTGCGGATCACGTCGGCCAGGCCCCCGAAGGTGATGCCGCGCTCGAAGCCGACGCGTTCCATGGTCGAGCCGCACAAGACCCGGCCGTCCGGCCGTGGCACGACGTAACCTCCTGCCCCGAACACGACGCGGCGGAAAATGGGCGGCCGCGTATGCGTGGAGATCATTTGGCCGCGGACGGGGTAGATCGTCTTCGGGGGCACGGGTAGGCCCGGAATGAGGGTCGTCCAACTGCCCGCTGCGACCACGATGCGCTCTGCTTCGATCGTTTCCTCGTCGAGTTGGACGCCGCGCGCTTGGCCCGATGCGACGTCCACCCCGCGGACGGTGGAGCCCGTGCGAAAGGTCACGCCCTCGTGCTCCGCCCCGAGGGCCACTGCCGCCAACAGCTTCTTGGGCTCGACCTGGGCATCCTCGGGAATGCTCAAAGCTCCCGCCGAGTCCGGATTGGCTGCCGGCTCTTCTTCCAGAAGCTCCTCCGGCGCCCAGCGCCTGCAGCGAACGCCCTGCACCTCGAGTCGAGACCCCTGCACGTCGAGCTCACTGAGCTCCGCGTCGTCGAGGGCGATCTTGATGACTCCGCAACGGCGAAATCCCACATCGATGCCGAAGAGCTCGTCCAGCTCTTCGGCGAGCTCGGCGTGGAGCTCGCGGCTTCGGCGCCCGAGCTGCAACGCCAGGGCATCATCGAAGGACTCGACGGTCGGACCGAGAATGCCTGCCGCGGCGGACGAAGCCTCGGCCCCGGGGACGCTGCGCTCGAGGACGAGCACGCGCGCGCCGTCCTGGGCTAGACGACGGGCCACGCTGCATCCCATCAGGCCGCCGCCAACCACGATTACGTCGGGGGACATGCCTGGAAGCTACCCGCTCCGCGCAGGGCGGCAAGCGTCTAGCCGAAGATGTCTCGATAAGTGACTAGAATCATCACGCCGAGAAGAAAGACAATTCCGACGGCGTGGACCGCCATCTCGAACCGCTCGTTGGCGCGACGACGCGTGATCGCTTCATAGCCCAGAAATATCAGCCGGCCTCCATCGAGCGCAGGAAACGGCAAGAGATTGAACATGCCGAGCGCGACGGAGATGAACATCAAGATCCAGAGGAATGCCGGCAGCCCAGCCTGTGCGGCCTCGGCGACCATCTTGCCCATCATGACCGGACCGCCGATGCCCTCGGTGCTGCGCCTTTTCACCATGTCGGCCAAGCCCGCCAACTGCGCGACCGTCATCTGGAAGGGAAGGGCAATCGAAAGCTTGGCGGAGTCCCATACGCCCAGATTCTCGTAGAGGCGGACCATCTTGGCGCCAACGCCGATCTGGCCTCGGCCCCCCAGGTCCTCGGGCGTGATGAGGATGGGCGGGAGCGCTTTTCCGTCCCGCTCGACGATGTACTCGGTGGGCTGGCCGGCGCGTGGCGCAGTCGCATCGATCAGCTCGGAGACGTTTGCGATCGGCTCTCCGTTGGCCATGACGATCACATCACCTTCCTCGAGCCCAGCTTTCTCGGCAGGCGAATCGGGAACGACGTGACCTACCTGCATGGGCTCGGCAGGCTGAATCGGGGGCAAGGTATTGCTCATCCCCAAGGCGAAGACGATCGCTGAGGCCGTCAGGTAGTTGGCGATCGGTCCGGCGGCGATGGTCGTCACCCGCGCGGCCAAGCTCTTGTTCGGATAGAGCTCGGGATCGTCTGGATCGACGTCCTCGTTTGGATTCATTCCTGCGATCTGCACGTACGCCAGAAAAGGAATGACAGCGACCTGGAAGACGGTCGGGCTGTCCTTGGGCTGGTAGCGAAACAGCGTCGGCCCGAAACCGATGCTGAAACGCAATACCCGCATCCGGAATGCCCGGGCAGCGAGGTAGTGACCCCCCTCATGGATGATGATCAAGACGGATAAGGCAACGACCGTGATGAGCACCTTGAAAAGCACGCTATCCACGCCCCCAGCATAACGCTCCGATCGAGCCCGTCGAGGCCGCCGCCGCCCCCCGGGGCGTGGCCGCAGGCGCTCGGACACGTCTAGTGACGCTGGATCCCTACAATTGCCGGCTCGCCGCGTTCTCGAAAAAGTGTCTGATTATGCGAATGACTATCGCAGTCGCGAGCGGTTTTGCGTAGTATCCCGGCCACCTGGCGAACTGGGGTTGTTGTGGCTGTACATCATCGAAATGCGAATTCTCTGCTCCGACGCATCACGCTGGTCCTCACGTGTGCGCTTTGTCTGTCCATCCTGCTTCCTCCGAGGGTCACCCATGCCCAGGATGCCTTCAGCTGTATTGAGGAGCTCACCGATGATCAGGTGCGCTACCGCATCAGCTACATCGAAGAGAAGCTCGAAAAGGGGAAGAAGCATGCGACCCGGTGGCGCTACACCTGGATGGGGCTGTGGCTGGCCATAGGCGGCGTGACGACCTACCTCGCGATCGATGCGGCCAATGACGATGAGGACTGGAATAAGTTCGGCTGGGCCTACATGGCGGGTGGTGCGTATTTCGTCGCGACCACGCACATGTTCCTCCCGGCGGCCGACGTGTGGGGAGCCAAGCGCATCCGGCGCCAAGACGACAGCACCGAGGAGGCTCGGCGGGCCAAGCTTCGCTACGCCACGGAGACTTTGCAGAAGGCCTCCGGTGTCCAGGAGCTCGCTGGTGGCCCGATGGGCGTCGTCGGCTCGCTCGTCTACGGAGTCGTCGGTGGCACGATCAAGGCGACCCAGTGGACGGGTCTCAGCCGAGGGTTGACCGCCGGCATGTACATCGCGCCTCCGGTCATGATGGGCCTTCAGACCGCAACGGCGCCGCGGCAAGCGGCGATGGCGTACGAATCCTATCGGGGCATCGCCTGCTCGAGTAAGTACTACGATCGCGGACGAGAGGGTCCCGATCTCGATTTCAGCATGAGCCCGGCTGGCGGAAGCTTCCGCATCAATTTCTGAGCGCGTCTCGGCTACGTCTTCTTCTTGCGCAAGCGAGCCCGAAGACGCGCGGCGTAGCCTTCTTTGTTCTCCTGCTTGGCCCTCGATAGCGCGAGCGCGTCCTCTGGAACGTTGCGAGTGACCGTGGTACCGCTCGCGACGTAGGCCCCCTTCTTGACGGTGACCGGTGCGATCAGCTGCGTGTCGCTGCCGATGAAGACGTCATCTTCGAGCACCGTCGTGTGTTTCTGCTCGCCGTCGTAGTTGCAAAAGATGGTACCCGCGCCGATGTTGACGTGCCGGCCGATGATGCCGTCGCCAACGTACGAGAGATGATTGACCTTCGATTTCTCACCGAGCTTCGTGTTCTTGGTCTCCGAAAAGTTGCCGACCTTGCTGTGCGGACCGAGCTCGCTCAGCGGTCGCAGATGGCTGAAGGGACCCACTTGCGCCCCTTCACCGATGATCGAGTCGGTGGCTACCGTGTAGGGTAGAACCACCGCGTCTTTTTCGACGAGCACGTTGTTAAGCACACAGCCTACGTCGATGTGCGCGCCGTTCCGGACGATGCAATGGCCGCGCAGATGCACGTTGGCTCCGAGCTTGGCTCCCGGCTCGATCTCACAAGTGGAGTCGACGTACAGGCTGTCGAGGTCGGCCACCACGACGCCGCCCCGCGCGAGGTCCTCAGCAATCGCGCGACGACGCGCAGCCGAAGCGATGGAAAGGTCCCTTTGGTCGTTCACGCCTCTCAGCTCGCTCATCTCGCCCTCGAGGTCTACCACCTTGCCACGTCGGGCCGCCAGCTCCACGAGGTCGGTGAGATAAAGCTCGCCCTGTGCGTTGCTGGGCGCCAACTGCGAGATCGCCTGTCGCAAGAAATCGGCGCGGATGGCATAGAGACCGGGATTGACCTCGTGAATCGCTCGTTCCGCCTCCGAGCAATCACGATCCTCGACGATTCGAACGACGCCGCCGCCATCGCCGCGAATGATCCGACCGTATCCGGCCGGCTCGTCGAGGCTCGCCGTCACGAGCCCGAGGTCGGCGTCCGCGGCTTCCGCCAAGTCGATCAGCTTGCCGAGGACAGCCGGAGGGACGAGGGGGCAATCGCCGTAGAGGACCAGCACACGCCCCGTCACACTGTGATCTGCTTCCATCGCGCAACGCACCGCATCGCCGGTGCCGCGTTGCTCGGGTTGCAGCACCGTGTCGACCCGGGCCCCAAACTCCTGGCGCAGCCATCGTTCCACCTCGTCACGTCCGTACCCGACGACCACCAGACAACGGCCGGCGCCGGCAGCGAGGGTCGCCCCCACGACCCAGGACACCAATGTGCGGCCGGCGACCTCGTGGAGGACTTTGGGCAGGCTGCTCTTCATGCGCGTGCCTTCGCCTGCCGCCAGAACGACCGCGGTCCAAGGAGCTGAATGAGAGATCGGCATCGATTCCAGGTCTACGCGGCTTCGGTCAGGAAGGAAGCCACCCGCGCGAGGGCGGCCAGATCGTGGACATCTTCGTCGAATGCAGGCACCTGCACAATCCGAGCTTCGTTGCCGATCTCGTCGGCGAGGCGCTCGACCTGGGCGCGATCGGCGCTTGCCCACTCCCGCTCGGCCATGAGGGCCTCGGCAAGCCTCGGTTGAATGTGAGCTGCGTCGATCGAAGCCGGCAGCGCTTCTCGCAGGACCGCGATTTGCTCTTCGGCGGAAATGGACGGCTCCTCGATGGGCATGTGCACCTGGTTCACGATGACCGCTTCTCTCTTCATGCCCGCCGCTTCCAGCTTCTCGCTGAAAAAGCGGGCCTCACCGATGGCCAAGGGATTCGGGCTGGTCACCAGCACGAATGCGACCTCGGGGCTCCTCAACGCATCGGAAACCTGCTCGGCGCGCTCCTTGAAGCCTCCGAACAGATCGTTGATTCCGCTGACGAACTCGGCCACCTGCTCTAGAAATCCGAGCCCGGTAATCCTGCCGATGCCTTTGAGCAATACCGTTGCACCACGGCCCACCAGTCCGAAAGCCTCCTTGCCGGCGCCCTCGAAGACCTGAAGGAACCAGCGCATGGCCGGCGAGTCGATCGCATCGATGAGGCGCTCAGGCGCTGTGAGGAAATCCAAGGCGCTCGCGGTCGGAGGCGTATCGAGCACGACCAAATCCCACTTCGGATCCTGCCGTACCTCGTGCAGCTTCTCCATCGCCATGTATTCCTGCGTTCCTGCGAGGGAGCTGGCCACGTATCGGTAGATTTGATTGTTGAGAATGCGGTCGCGGGCCTCCTCGCTCGATGCGTACTTTTCGACCAGCCCATCGAACGTACGCTTCGTATCGAGCATCATGGCCGACAGCGCGCCCTTGCATTCGAGCCCGTGGTTTCGAAAGAGCGCCGTGGGAACGTCCTGTTCGCTGGTCGTCATCTCGCTGAGCCCCAGGCTGTTTGCCAGCCGCCGCGCAGGGTCGATGGTGAGACAGAGCACCTTGCGGCCCTCCATGGCGGCGTGCACGGCCATGGCGGCCGCTGTCGTGGTCTTTCCGACGCCGCCACTGCCAACCGTCACGACCACGCGGTGACTGCCGAGCACCTCCGCGAGACTCATCGAGCGCGACTCTAGCAGCCCTGCCGATGCTGTCGATCTCCCCGGAATCGCTGGGTTCTGTCGAATCCTTGCCCGGTCTTTCGTAGGATAATAGTCTACACCAACCTACATCCGATGGAGCTTTCATGAACGACCGCCGCAGACGCCGAAGCCAGGATCCCTATCGGGCGCTTTGTCTCCAGCTCGAGCATGCTCGCTCCGCGGGTGAGCTCGACGCGATGGTCCTCGCCACGGACAACGGGCTATTGGTTGCGGGCGCTGGGGAGCGCTCGGTCTGCGAGGCGCTCGGGGCGATAGCGCCGCTGTTGGCATCTCCCTCCTTCAACGGACCCGTTCCTGGATCGCTCGTCGGACAGCGCATCGGTGTTCGCCCGTTGATCCTGGACGGAGAAACGGTCTACGTCGCCAGCGTAGGGCGATCGGACGGGGATGCATGCATCGAAAGCTCGATTCGAGGCGTATACCGCATTCTCGGTTACCAAGCGCCTCGTGATTCTCAGTTGCTGGTCAACTGACTCTGCACGGCGGCGAGCTCTGCTTGCCGTATGAGCGCTCGAGCCCCCTGCGACAATAGCTGCTCTGCCACCTCTTCCCCTAGTCGATGGGCTCGCTGCAAGACGTCGGTAGAGTCGAGCTCCAGATATGTGTCGGACGTCGCCGACAGCATGCGATCCCCATCGTAGGAGGCCACCATGGCTTCCAGCTTGAGCCTTCCGTTCACGGTGCTCGCGTGCCCGGCGATCGGCGAGTGACAGTTGCCTTCGAGCTTCTGAAGCATGGCGCGCTCGGCAGTGATCTGGATGCGCGCGATCGCGTCCTCGATCGTCTGGAGCTGGCTGCGGAGCACGTCGTCGCTCAGCCGACCTTCAATGGCGAGAGCACCTTGGCCTACGGCCGGGAGACAAATGTCCGGTGGAAGGACTACGTGTGGCGTTTCATCCAGTAACCGGGCGCGGGAAAGGCCCGCAGCGGCCAGCACGATGGCGTCGCATTGCCCCTCCCTGAGCTTTCGAATTCTGGTCTCGATGTTGCCGCGCAGTGGGACGAACAGCAAATCTGGACGCTGCCGTTGGAGCTGCACCACGCGGCGTCGCGATGTGGTGCCGACTCGTGCGCCCCGTTTCAAGGATTCGAGCCCCGTCCCATCCACGGTCACCAGCGCGTCGTGCGGGTCTTCGCGAACGGGCACGCTGAGGATTGCCATCCCCTCGGCGAGCGGAACGTCTCCCGGCACATCCTTCAAGGAATGAACCGCGAAGTCGGCGTCCCCCCGCACGACCACCGCCTCGACTTCGCTCACGAACAGGCCCTTGCCGCCTACGTGCGCCAGCGGCCGATCCTGGATGCGGTCGCCCTCCGTGCGTACGGCGACTTCTTCGATCACGAGATCCGGATGGTGCCGGCGCAACTGCTCACCGACCCAGCGGGTCTGCACGAGAGCAAGATTGCTCCCGCGGGTTGCGATGCGTAGCTTCACTTCGATTCGCCCGTCGTGCCCGTCGTCGCGGGGGTCAGATGCGTTAGATTGGCCTCCGGGCTCGATTGCGTCGAGGGCATTTCGGATTCGAGCGCATCCTCGGCTATCGCAAACAACCGACGGACCGCGTCGATCAGCAGTGCTCCGTCCGGATCTCCCGCGCCCGCTTTGAGCTGCATCATCGGTTGGTGCAGTAGCTTGTTGACCAGCGACCGCGACATGGCCTCCAACACGGCGCGGTCCGAATCGCTGATTCCTTCGAGCCGAAGCAGCGCCCGCCGGAGCTCTTCGTCGGCGACCTGACCGAACCGCTTTCTCAGGGCGACGATGGTCGGCGCGAGCTCGAGCGACCGCCGCCATGCCAAGAATGCCTCGACCTCCTCCTCGATGATGCGCTCGGCATGGGCTGCCTCTCGGGCTCGGACGGCGAGGTTCTCCTCTGCGACCTGCTGGAGGTCGTCGACGTCGTACACGAAGACGTTGTCCATGTTGCCGACCCGCGGGTCCACGTCTCGAGGAACGGCGATGTCGATGATGAACAGGGGGCGATGGCGCCGCGTCCGGACGACGCCTTTCATCAACTCGGGCGTCAAGATGAACTTGGGGCTCGCGGTGGAGGCTACGACGACGTCCGCTTCGGCCAGCTCGACCACGAGCCGTTCGTACGGGACGGCGCGTCCGCCGCACGACTCGGCGAGCGCGCGAGCACGGTCCTCGCTGCGATTGATGACGTGGAGGTTCGTCCCGGTCTGGCGAAGGGTTCGGGCCGCGGATTCGCCCATCTCGCCTGCGCCGAGCAAGAGCGTGCGACGCCCCTCCAGGTTGCCGAAGATCTTCTTGGCCAGCTCGCATGCGATCGAGCTCACGCTGACGGTACCCTCTGCGATCCCGGTTTCGTTCCGCACTCGCTTTGCCGTCGCGAACGCCTGCGTGAAACATCGGCCCAAGAGTGTACCGACCGTGCCCGCGCCTTTCGCCGCGTCGAAGGCTTCCTTCACCTGGCCGAGAATCTGCGGCTCCCCGACCACGAGAGAGTCCAAGCTCGAGGCGACCCGAAATGCATGTCGGATGACGTCAATTCCACGTTCCTGATACAAGACGGCTTCGGCTGCCGAATCGGGGAGCCGCTGAGCGAGGGTCTGCCTCGCCGTACGGGCAGTCTCAATCGGGTCGTCACTCGTCGCATAGAGCTCGACTCGGTTGCAGGTGGAGATGAGAAGGGCCTCGTCGACTCCTATGGTGGCTGCAATTTCGCGGAGCTCCTGCTGAAGACGCTCCGGCGCCACAGCGAGCCGCTCCCGGATTTCCACGGGAGCAGTGCGATGAGACAGCCCTACGACCATGAAATCGCGCATCATGCGTGTCCACCTGCAGCGCGGACGGCATATCCGACCAGTACGAGAAGCGTGAATAGGAAGCCCATCATCGTGCCGAGCGCGGCTTTTCGCCCCTGCCACCCTGCCGCCACGCGCAAGACGATGACACCAGCGAATATGGTCCAGGCCACCAGTCCGAGCGCCTGGCTGACGTAGAACTCCGACCCGTTGGAACGAAGCAGCCAGAAGGTGCCGGTGATCATGCCGAACGTGAGGAGAGGGAAGCCGACCAACACCGCCCGCAATCCGATGGTGTCTAGCACGTCGAGCGACGGAAGGCGCTGAAAGGCTCCGCTCAGTTGCCGCTTGCGCAGCAAGCGTTCTTGCAAGACGTAGGCGACGCCCGCCGCGAAGGCGAGCCCAAAGGCGACCAACCCGAGGATGTTTGCGCCGATGTGCAACGTGAGCATGGCGGACTGCACGCCCGGAGAGACGGGTGCGTAGCTGCTGCCGAGACCGGACGCGAGGAACAGCATCAGCGACAACGGCGCAACGAATGCGCCGAGGACGGTCACGTCGAAGCGATAGGAGGCGAGTAAGAACGCGATGCCAAGCCCGAACGACGCGATGCTGAGGATCTGAGAGATGTCCGCGAGCGGGGGCTCGCCCGGCGAAGGGGCTTCGAGCATCAGGAATGCGAGATGCGCGCCGAGGGCCGCCACGAACACTGTACCTGGGATCCGCTGCGTCTTGATCGATCCGCGAGTGAGCGCGAATAGGTAGAGGATGCACGCGATTGCGTACAGAGCCGCGGTGGCAATGAACAGGCCGGCTTTCATCGTCTCTTCCAGACCTTGGTGAGGGTGGTGCAGGCCACGAAAAAGCCTACCATGTTGGGGTTTTGGGCGGTAGCCAGGGTTTGGGCACGTTGACAACCGGACGGAGCGTCCTTAGTTACATTCGTCAATAGGCAACCGAACAGGAGCACAGATGGCTGGTCCCAATGTACACGCTGTAAACGACTTGAACTTTGACGCGGAGGTACTCCAGGCGGATTCCCCCGTGCTCGTCGACTTCTCGGCGGTGTGGTGCGGGCCGTGCAAGCAGATCGCACCGCTCATCGATCAGCTCGCGGACGAGTATGTGGGCAGGGTCAAGGTGACCCACCTCGACATCGACGAGAGCCCCGGGACGGCTTCCAAGTACGGTATTCGCGGCGTTCCGACGCTCATGGTCTTCAAAGGCGGCGAGCTCGTCGCCCAGCACATTGGCGCTGCGCCCAAGACGACTATCGCTCAGCTGATGGATCGCGCGCTCTAGGCGCCCGTGCTTCCAAAGCCGCTTTGGCCGCGCTTGGTTTCTCCAAGCGCGGCTTCTTCGTCCACCACTCGGACCTCCGCTTGCGTGACTCGGGCCACGATGAGCTGGGCCACCCGCGCTCCATGCGTGATCGAGAAAGGCTCGCTCCCATGGTTGATCAGCAGGACTTGCACTTCGCCCCGATAGTCCTCGTCGATGGTGCCAGGGGCGTTGAGCACCGTCACGCCGTGCCGAGCCGCCAGCCCCGAACGGGGGCGGACTTGACCTTCATGTCCAGCGGGAAGCGCGATTTGGAGCCCAGTGGGAACGCGCGCGACGCCGCCGGGCTCTAGAACGATGGGAGCATCGAGACACGCGGCGAGATCCATGCCCGCCGCGCCCTTGGTCTCGTAGCTGGGAACGACCGCGTTGGGGCGCATCCTGTAGACGCGCACCTCCGGCATCATTCGCTTCGCTCGCGGGAGCGATCTCGTTCGCGGTCACGATCCCGGTCGCGTTCGCGGTCCCCTCCGCGGTCCCGGTCCCGATCTCGATCACGATCCCCTCCGCGGTCCCGATCTCGATCGCGGCCGCCCGCACGGGCGCCGCCGCGTCCCCCGCGATCTCGGTCACGACCACCCCGGCCGCCTCGTTCGCGGTCCCGGTCCCTGCCGCCCCGTCCGCCTCGATCGCGGTCTCGACCGCCTCGGCCGCCGCCTTCGCGTCGTTCCTTTTTCTCCGGCTCGACGTATCCTTCGGGCTTTTCGAGCAGCGCCTTGCGCGTCAGGCGAATCCGCCCATCCCGGTCGATGTCCGAGATCATCACCTCGACCTCGTCGCCCAGATCCATCAGGTCGGTCACCTTGTCGACGAAGCCCCAGTCCATGTCCGTGATGTGCAGCAGGCCGTCCTTGCCGGGTGCAATCTCGATGAATGCCCCGTAGTTCTCGACGCGACGAACGATGCCTTTGTACTTGTTTCCGATCTCTGGCTCCACCGTGAGGCTCTCGATGATTTCGATGGCCTTGCGGAGCGCTTCGGCGTCGGGAGAGGCGATGCTCACCGTGCCGTCGTCCTCGATGTCGATCTTGGCGCCTGTCTGATCGGTAATCGCTTTGATCATCTTGCCACCGGGCCCGATGATCACGCGAATCTGATCGGGTTTGACCTTGAGCGTCTCGATGCGCGGCGCGTACTTGGAAAGCTCGGGGCGCCGCGACGGCATGACTTCGTTCATCTTCCCTAGGATGTGCAGGCGCCCTTCGCGCGCCTGCTCCAACGCCTCGGTCATGATCTCTTGGCTCAAACCGGCGATTTTGATGTCCATCTGAATGGCGGTGATGCCATCGGCCGTGCCGCAGACCTTGAAGTCCATGTCGCCGAGATGATCCTCGTCGCCCAGGATGTCGGTAAGGACGGCATACTTCTCGCCTTCCATGATGAGACCCATTGCCACGCCAGCGACTGCCGCCTTGATGGGAACGCCAGCATCCATCATCGCCAAGCTTCCGCCGCACACCGTGGCCATGGACGAAGATCCATTCGACTCGGTGATCTCGGAGACGATGCGCATCGTGTATGGAAAGCTCTCGTGCGGAGGCAACACCTTGGTGAGCGCGCGCTCTGCCAAGTTGCCATGTCCAACCTCGCGACGGCCGGGGCCGCGAAGAAATTTCGTTTCGCCGACCGAGTAGGGCGGGAAATTGTAGTGGAGAATGAAGGGCTTGTAGTACTCGTCGATCAAGCCGTCGATCTTCTGTTCGTCTTGCCGTGTGCCGAGCGTTGCCGTCACGATCCCCTGTGTCTCTCCCCGCGTGAAGAGCGACGAGCCGTGAACGCGCGGTAGGAGCCCTACCTCGATGCTGATCGGTCGAACCGTCTCGTAGTCTCGGCCATCGACGCGACGCTTGTCATCGAGCACCTGTGCTCGCATCGTCTTGTACCGAAGGTCCTCGTACGCGGCCTTGACGTCGCCTTCGGCCTCCGGAAACTCTTCGGCGAGCTCGGCGACGACTTCCTTTTTGATCTCCCCGAAACGCTCGTACCGCGGATGCTTCTCCGGGATGTTACATGCCTCGATGACCTTCTGGAGCGCGAGCTCTCGGACGCGCTCGTCGATCTTGGGGTTGCGCCGCGGCGCCTCGAAAGACCATTTCTCCCTGCCCACAGCTTCTCGAATTTTGTCGATCAGCTCGAGGACGCCTTGCACGGCTTGATGCCCGAACTGAATCGCAGCGATCATGTCGGTCTCGGACATCTGCTCGGCTTCGCCTTCCACCATGACGATGGCGTCCTTGGACGCCGCGATGACGAGCTCGCAGTCGCTCTTTTCTTGCTCCTGGTAGGTGGGGTTGGCGATCAGCTTTCCATCTACTCGACCGACGCGGACGCCCGCGATGGGCCCCGACCACGGGATCGGGCTGATGTGAATCGCTGCCGATGCCCCGATCATGGCGAGCACGTCGGATTGATTGATCGCGTCCGCGCTCATCACGGTTGCGATCACCTGCGTTTCCGCCATGTAGCCCTCGGGAAAGAGGGGGCGGCAGGGACGGTCGATCAATCGTGAGGTCAAAACCTCGTGATCGCGCAACTTACCCTCGCGCTTGAAGAACCCTCCGGGAATCTTGCCCGCAGCATAGGTTTTTTCGACGTAATCGACGGTCAGCGGAAAAAACGCCTGACCGGGCTTCGCCTCTTTGTTTCCACATACGGTGACCAGGACGATTGTTTCGCCGCAGCTCACCAACACCGAGCCGGCCGCTTGCTTCGCAATACGACCCGTCTCGATGGTGATGGTCTTGTCACCAACTTGAACGGATTCTCTGATTATCATCGCTCTCTTTTGCCTTCCGCGCACTGCAAATGCGCTTGCGGGCAGCCTCCACGTCGAGAGCGGCCTCGGTCCCCGATTCCATGGCTCGAGCCCGAGCTCGAGTCATCGAAGCGAAGAGCGAACCCCGTGCCCGACGCAACGCAGCCCACATTTCTTGAGGGGACAACGCCCCGCGGCCCAGCTTACTTCCGAATGCCGAGCGCTGAAATGATCTTGCGGTATCGCTCGACATCCCGCGATCGCACGTAGTCGAGGAGCCGGCGTCGCTGGCTCACCAGCTTCAAAAGACCCCTACGGGAATGGTGGTCCTTGTTGTGCGTCTTGAAATGCTCGGTCAGGTCGTTGATCCGCTCGCTCAATATGGCGATTTGGACCTCGGGCGACCCGGTATCGTTGTCGTGGGTGCGGAATTGACCGATCAGCTCGGACTTCCTATCGGCGTTCAGTGCCATGCGTTACTCGCGCTAAATGTATTGAAAATTTGGTAATTCTTCGTTTGAACGGGCCGGACTATGGGCCGAGGTCCGAGGACCGTCAAGCGCAGGCCCGAGGCACCGCAGATCCCCGATCCGTCCGCCTGACTCCCAACGCGAATCACGTCCGATACCTCTAGCCTGGACCGCTCGCCGGACTTAGCTTTCGCACAATCATGGCCGTGCCCTCGAAGATCGTCGTCTGTCCGAGCTGCCTGTCCGCCAACCGGATCCCGGCCGCGCGCCTCGGGGACGAGCCCCGTTGTGGGAAGTGCAAAAAGCCTCTGTTCACCGGCCATCCGATCGTGTTGACGGACCAGACCTTCGACCGGCACCTCCATCACGCCGATTTGCCCCTGGTGGTGGACTTCTGGGCCCCCTGGTGCGGTCCGTGCCGCATGATGGCTCCTTTTTTCGAGCAGGTCGCGGCGGAGCTGGAGCCGAACGTGCGGTTCGCAAAAGTGAACACCGATGACAATCCACGGTTGGCGCAGCAGTACGGGATCAGCGCCATCCCCACGACGGCGGTGTTCAGGGGCGGGCGGGAGGTCGCACGCCAGCCGGGCGCGATGAATCTGCAACAGCTCCGGCAGTGGCTTCAGGCGCACGCGTAGTCAGCTAGGAACGGACCACGGAGGCGATTCGATCGATGGCCTTGCGCGGATCGGATTCCCCGGTCGCACCCAGCAGGACCACGACTCGGTGGACGCCGAGGTCCTCGTATTCGGCAAGCGCGTCGGGGCGCTTTGCGGGACGCCAGCTCGCCGTGATGTCGATGGACTCAAACGGTCGTCCGGCCTCGGCAGCGATTTGCCTCAGCTCCCCGAGCTTTGCCGCCAACATGGAGGGGGAGTCGCTCGGCGCATACCAGCCTTGTGCGCTGTGGACCACGCGCCGCAAGGTCTGGGGCGTCGTTCCGCCCATCAGAATCGGAGGGTGCGGCTTCTGCGAGGGCGTCGGGTGACTCATGAATCCATGCCAAGAGAGGAACTCTCCCTCGTGCTCCACCACTTTTCCGGTCCATACCTTTTTGATGGCCTCGAGATAGTCGTCGAATCGAGCTCCGCGTCGCTCGAACGGCGTGCCCATCGCTTGATACTCCTCGGCGAGCCAACCGATGCCGAGCCCGAGCATGAGCCGGCCGCCGCTCAGCACGTCGAGCGACGCCGTCTGCTTCGCAAACAGCAACGGATTGGCTTGGGGTAGGATGTTGACGCCGGTGCCGAGGCGGATCGACCTGGTGGCGGCCGCGACGTGGGCGAGCGAGATCAGCGGATCCACGAACCAGGCTTGCGGCGAGATGCCCATCTTCCCCGAGCGATCATAGGGATATTGGGACTCGTAGGCGGTTGGGACGATGACGTGCTCGAAGGTCCACAGCGACTCGATGCCGGCGGACTCGGCGTGCTGGGCCGTTGCAATCATCTCGTCAGCCGTCTGGGGTCCGCCCACGTTGATGGGCACGATTCCGACTTTCATCTGTTACCTCCGCCCATCCGATTGATGTCCCGTCAGGGTGGGGTCAAGACGACGAGCTTGCCCGATGCGACGAGCTCCTCCTTCGGGTGAATGAATGCCAGCTTCTCGTCGTTCTGCACGACGAACAACGGAACCGCATCCGGCCCGAAATTGCGTCGCGCCTCTTCAATGACGTTTTCGTGATCGACCCGAATCGCGGTCACCACCGCGCCTGACCTCGTCAGCGTGTCGAGCTCGTCGAGCGTCCTGCCGCACGCCACGTGATGGGCCTGCAGCTCATCGGCATACTCGGGCTCGGCCCGGCCGAGCTCGGTGCTCGGGTGTATCTGATGCACGTTCTCTTCCCCCAGGATCTTGCGAAAGCGCGCCGTGGCGAGCGTGTTCACGTCGTCGTTTGTGGTGAGCGCGACGAAATGCCCGATGTCGCCGAGATCGAGACGGTCGAGGACGCGGCGAGAGAGGATCTCGCCCTTTTCGGCTGCGAGGCCGAGGGCATGCGCCTTGTCCACCTTGGCGGAGTCCGAGTCGACCAGGATGACGCGAAAGCCCCGGTCTTTGATCGCCGTTCCCAGGAGCCGGGCGATTGAGTTCGCACCCAGGATCAGAACGCCCTGTGGTGCAGCTCGCGAAAGGCCGAGCCATCGGACCAGTGGCGCAGCAGACACGCCGGAGGTGAGGACGGTGAGGGCGA
>LJTN01000071.1 GCA_001303415.1 Myxococcales bacterium SG8_38 | reverse complement strand
GAACTCGACGAAGTCGCTACGGACCTCACGCTGTAGCTTGTGCGGAATCCCTAGCGCGATGAGCACTGCACGTCCCTTTCGCTCGATACGGGCCAAGGCGCTTCGCTCCGAGACGGCCCGCGCGGCCTCGTAGGCCTCCTCGGCATCGAGCTCGCTGTCCCAGGTCGTCCACCAGACCACCGCGCGCTCGCTGCCGCGAACGTAAACCACCAGGTGATCACCGCCCCATCCCTCTGCGGCTTGCTCGTGGGTCCCCGAGGGTCTCCCCTGTCCGAGATAGACGCTCAGCTCGAGCTCTCCGAGCGTGTCTTCGTCGGCGCGCTCGAAGCCTGCGGCCAGAAGCGCTTGGTGGTCGGGAACTCGGATCTCCTCGCCGGGTTCACGCGCGAAAAACTTCTCGGGGTGCAGAACCTGCTCCGAGGTGGTGGGTGGGTAGCGGTGCGCGTTGTTGACGGCCGGCCAGCCGCCACGTGCTTGGACCGCGGCGACGAACTGAAGACCGCGAAGATACGGCGCGACCAAGGTCACCCTGAGAATCGCAGGCGCGTCATCGAGCTTCTCGCCCCGAACCAGGGCGTCGAGGTCTACTAAATCCCCCATTTGTTGGATTCCCGCCGTTGCGGCGGACAAGGGAATTCCCTGCTGACGTAGCGCATGGGCGAGCATGGCAAGCGTCGCATCGCCCTCGACCACCGCGCGAAACGCATCGTCGGCATCCGCGGTCCGCTCCTTTTCGTACGACTCCGCGAGCCCCAAGCGCTGATCCTGCAGTGCGTGGACGAGCTCGTGCACCAGAACCAGCCGCGCTTCCTGGATTTGCTCCGGTCCGAAGGCTCCTGCCAAACCCTCCATGACGTCGTCGCGAACGACTAGCCTCCCCGTGTCGGGGTCGTAGTAGCCGATGACTTGCTCGCCGAGGACCCCCGCGAAAATGGCGTGTAGGTCGTCCTGCGCATCCAACAGCCCGAGCGCGCCATAGACGAGCCGGGCCCGCTCGATTTCCGACTCCTCGATCTGTGCGCGCAAGCTGCTCACGATGGCTTCGCCGTCCTCGATTTCGATGGTGACGGGGCGTTGCAGCCGCAGTTGGCGAACCGACTCCGCCGCGCGGATCAGCTCGGCGATGGCCGCGCGCTCCGCTGCGGTGGCCTGGCGCGCGAGTCCGGCCCTCGGTTGGGGTGGGGCGGCGACCGGCGGTTCGGCTGAGGCGGCGGTGCTGACCGGTACCAAGCTCGGCGAGCTTTCGGAGCTTTCCGCGTAGGGGGGCTGACTCGGCTCTGGTTTTGCGTGCCGATGGCAGCCGCTCATCACGAGCGCAGCCGTCAGCCAGGCGACCCACGGTCTCATGCTTCCTTACCGGCATCCGCCGTGACGAACGGACGCTTCCGATGATTCTGCATCAAAAAGCGGCGGGCGACCTCAATTGCGACCTCCTCCGCGTCCTCGGGCGCGAAGAACCGTTGGCCTTTGAGCCGGTTGCGCACGTGCTCGGCGATTCGACGCTCCATTCGGGACCGATCGGCTGCATCGAACACGCCTCGGGAGATCACTCTTGGGGGGTGGCGGAGTCGACCGCCCCGAAGCGACAGCAAAATCGTGACCAAGCCGCCAGAGGCCATGGCCCGGCGTTCACCGATCACCTCCGCGCTGAGCGGCTCCGTCCCATCGACGTACACCCGTCCCACGGGAACCGATCCCACGACGCGCATCGCGTCCTTGGTCACCTCGAGGACGCTGCCATTCTCGATCAACTCGGCCTGCCCGATGCCTTCTTCTCTCGCGAGCTCGAGGTGCCGCCGCCGATGATGATGCGTGCCGTGCACGGGGACGAATGCCCGCGGCTTTAGAATCCGGATCATGGCTCGCTGCTCTTCGCGGCTTCCGTGACCGCTGGCATGCACCTCGGGATGCTCGTCTCGAGTGATGACCTCGAGGCCTCGCCGTTCGAACCGGTTGACCACGTCGAACACCGCAGTCTCGTGTCCTGGAATGACGCGTGAGGAAAAGATCACCGTATCACCGGCTTCCACGTGGACGAGCGAGTGCTCCTCGCGCGCCAATCGGGTGAGCGCCGACGAAGGCTCGCCTTGCGTTCCCCCAGCGATGATCAGAACTTCGTCGCGGGGCAGCGAATCCACGTCCTCGGGGGCGATCAATAGGCTATCAATTGGCGGAATGAGCCCGAGCTCGCGTGCGACCTCGGTGTGCTTCTGAACGGACATGCCGAGCAGGCAGACCTTGCGGCCTTGCTCGCGAGCGATCCGCAACGCGGCCCTCAATCGGAACGCGTTCGAGGAAAACGTCGCGACCACCACTCGATTCGGAGAACGAGCGATCCAGCGGTCGAGCGCCTTTTCGGCATCTCGCTCGAGTCGGGCCCGTCCCTCCACGGTGGCGCCCGTCGAATCGCTCAACAATAGCCTCACGCCTTTGGAGGCCAGCTGCTCCAATCGACTTCGGTCGAAGCGCTGCCCCTCACAGGGATCCGACTCGATCTTGAAGTCTCCCGTATGCACGAGCGTGCCCACCGGGGTATCCAAGATGAGGCCGGTGGCATCGGCGATCGAGTGATGAACGGCGAAGCGCTCCACCGAAATGGACCCAATGCGCTCGCGGCTCCCCGCCGGGCTCACGCGCAAATCGACGTCTTTCAGCCGGTGCTCCGCGAGGCGATCCTCGATCAGCGCCGCAGCGTAGGGCGGCGCGTAGATGGGGGCTCGGAGGCCCCGTAGGAGGTAGGGGAGCGCCCCGATGTGGTCCTCGTGACCGTGCGTGATGACGATGGCCTTCGGGCGCTGCGTGAGGAGCCACTCGAAGTCCGGGTGAGCCATGTCCGCGCCGTGCTCATCGGTGAAGGTCACGCCGCAGTCGATCGCGATCGTCGTGTCGCCGCAGATCAACACCGCGCAATTCATTCCGACTTCGTTGAGCCCGCCTAGGGGGATGAACTGCAGCGTATCGGTCACGGACCTCTCGGGAGCCGGGCTAAAGTCCCGCCGGCCTCGCGTCAAGCATGCGATTGCCCCGTTGACCCGCGTGATCTCCGCATGCTACGCCCCCGACCGCACGGGTTTCATGGGGCGTTTTCTAGCCATTCTAGGGATAGTTGCCATCTGGGCAACGTCGGCTGCGGCCCAGCCCACGTCGGCTGAAGCGGAACGCAGCGCCGCAACGGAGGAAGAAGAGGCGATCGCGGCGGAAGAGCGAAAGACCCCGGAGCCCACCCGCGAGGAGGATCTGCCGCCGCAGCTTCGCGCGCCGACGCTCGAGGGCTTGCAGCTGCCGGAGCCGGAGGCCGAGGGGGAAGAAGGTTTCGGGGAGGAGGAGTTCGACGAGAGCGCGTTCGAAGATGAAGACCAGATGGCGGTCGAAGACAAGAAGCTCCTCGGCGAAGCGGAGCCGCCGGCATCGGACCCGACGCTTGCCACGTGGACGAGCCCACGCCCCGTATTCTCGCTCAACGGCTACTTCCGGCTGCGTGGCGAGTATATGGACAAGTTCTCGTTGGGCCGGATTCCCCTCGATCGTCTGGCGCCAGGAGACCCCTTTGCGCGCTGGGTTGCCATCGACAACGCCCCCGCTTCGGGTGGGGGAGGCGTGCTGCCCCAGGGTGGCTGCACGGGAGAGCCCTCGTCACCCGCAAGCCAGGATCAAAGGTGCGGCGGTAGCGGCACGACGCGATTTGCCAACATGCGTCTTCGATTGGAGCCGACGCTTTCTCTCAGCGACAACGTTCGCCTCTACATGATGCTCGACGCATTCGACAACTTGGTGCTCGGCTCCACGCCTGAGGTCAGGTCCGTCGATCAGTTCGGTCAGATTCCGGGACGCGCGCCTGGCGTCCCGGTGGATAGTCTCACTCAGACGGTGGCGCCGCCGGAGTCATTTCGCAACACGGTCGGCGATGCGCTGCTGGTTCGACGGGTCTGGGGCGAGGTAACCAACAGCACGATCGGCCAGCTTCGGTTCGGACGCATGGGCCACCAGTGGGGCCTCGGGATGCTGTGGAATGCCGGCGAGGGCACCAACACGCTCAACACCGCGCTCGACTCCGACTTCCAGTCGGAGGTCGATCGCATCCAGTTGATCGGCAAGTTCAAGGGGATCTTCTTCGGTGTTTCGTGGGACTTCGCAAACAAGGGATACATCCGCGATCCGGTCGACGACATTCAGGCGATTCCCCGCGACGCCAGCCGAGAGGACGACACCCGCCAATGGAGCTTCTTGGTTGCGCGCCGGCTCGATCCCATCCAGCGGGCGAAACAGCTCGCTCGAGGGAAGTGGGTGATCAATGGCGGAGCCTACTTCATCTATCGCACTCAGTTCTTGTCGACCTCGACCGCGCCGTTGCTCGGCACTCCCACCGAGATCGAGAACGCCTTCGTCCGTCGCGATGCCAAGGTCTACATGCCGGATGGGTGGCTCCAAGTGCTTTGGAAAGACCTTCGTCTGGAAGTCGAGTTTGCCGGGATCTTTGGGCAGATTCAGAACATCACTCCCGGGGAGTTTCCGCCGACGGCCGAGGGAGCCAAGTTCAAGCTGCGCCAGTGGGGTGTGGCGTTCGAAGGTGAGTTTCGCTTCCTCAAAAAGAAGCTCGCCGTGTTCGCCAAGGGCGGCGCCGCCTCGGGGGACCCCGACGTCGTCGGCCTCTCGCAGTACGAGGATCTCGCTACGCAGCCGGTCGGTAAGAAGAACGTGACCAACTTCTCGTTCCATCCGGACTATCGCATCGACTTGATCCTGTGGCGCCAGATCCTCGGACGCGTGGCGGGCGCCTACTACTTGGCGCCGGCGATCAGCTACGACATTCTGCGAAGCGACTTTGGTCGCATCCTCGGCGCACGGCTCGACTTCATCTACAGCCGCGCCATGTACGAGCAGCAGACGTATTCATCGGAGCCGAATCTCGGCGCCGAGCTCGACGTCTCCATTTACTATCGAACCGAAAGCGGGCCGCAGTTCACCGATGGCTTTTTCGCCGCCTTCCAGTTCGGAGCGCTGTTTCCGCTCAATGGGCTCAAGTATCTGAAGGTGAACGGCATTCGCGAGCCGGGTACCGAGGACCTCGGCATCAAGCGCGCGCTCACCATGCGGCTGATTCTCGGGATTCAGTTTTGAGCTAGCGCTGAAGCAGGGCCTCGGCTCTGGCGGCCACACGCCATTGTTTGCAGCCCTCGGCGAGCACGATGCCGCGCAGCTCGCTGAGCGCCCGTTCCAGGTCGTCGTTGACGATCATGTAGTCGAAGAAGGGATAGTGCTCGATTTCTTCTCGGGCCTTTTCGAAGCGCCGCCGTCTCGAGGTGGCGTCGTCCGAGCCTCGCGTCTCCAAGCGGTGACGAAGCTCCTCCATCGAAGGAGGTAGAATGAAGACTCCGATCGCATCGGGGAACTTTTCCTTGATCTGGCGGGCGCCCTGATAGTCGACGTCGAACAGCACGCCACTCTTGCCTTCGTCATGCGCCTGAGTGATCTCGCTCACACTCGTTCCGTAGAGATTGCCGTGCACTTCGGCCCACTCCGCGAAGCCACCATCGTCGATGATCTTGCGGAACGCCGCCTTGCCCACGAAGTGATAGTCGCGACCGTCTACTTCGTTCGCGCGGGGCTTGCGCGTCGTGTGCGAGACGCTGAACCGAAACTGCGGGAACTCTTGCAAGAGCCGGCGAGTCAGCGTCGTCTTTCCGGCTCCCGACGGCGAGCTGACGATGAGCAAGATGAGATCCGGTTCCGTCGAGGCGGCGACGCTCATTCCATTACCCTTCCGAGGCTACCTCTACCGCGCGAGCGTTGGCACCTAAAGCACATTCTGCGCTTGTTCCCGCATTTGCTCGATGACGGTCTTGAGCGCAACGACGTGGCTGGTCATCGTTGCATCCTGCGCCTTGGAGCCGATCGTGTTGGCTTCTCTCGCCATCTCCTGAAGCAGGAAGTCGATGCGTTTTCCGACCGGTTCCCCCGAATTCTCGATGAGCTCCAGCATTTGGCTTCGGTGGCTGCCGAGACGCACCAGCTCTTCGGTGATGTCGGAGCGATCCGCGAGCACGGCGATCTCCTGCTCCAGGCGGGCAGGGTCGAGCTCTACGTCCACGTCCGCGAGCAGCGCCTCGATGCGTTCCCGAAGCCGGGCGCGCCGTGTCTCGAGGACACCGGGAGCTGCGGCCTCGAGCGCGGAGAGCTGGCTTGCGAGCTCACCGAGCCGGGTCTTCAGCTCGGCGGCCAAGGCCGCGCCCTCGGTTGCTCGCATGGAGATGACCGCCGCACAGGCGGCAGCCGTGGCTCGCTCGAGCGATTCGTCGAGCGCCTTCTGGTCGAGGTCGTGATGGACCACCAAGAGGTCCGGGACCATCGAGAGCAAAGAGAGGGGCACCGGGTCGTCAGGGCTGAGCGTGTCTCGGAGCGCAATCAAGTCCGCATACACGGCACGGGCGCGCTCTAGGTTCAAGGCGGCCTGAGGAAGAGTCGGGCCCTCGAAGCGGGCGTTGACGTCGACGCGACCTCGCGTGAGATGCGACCGGATCACGCCTTCCACCACGCCAGTCCGGCTCTGAATCCGCGACGGGAGCCGAACGCGCACGTCGAGATAACGGTGGTTGACGGTTCGCATTTCCAGCACGACGTGTCCTTCGCCGAGCGCGGCCCGCCCGCTACCGTATCCCGTCATGCTCTGCATGCGATCCTATTCAAGCCCGCGCTTGTGCTTGATCTGATCCATCACCTTCGCGTATTCGACCTCGAACGCGGCGGTGCCTTCCTGGAGGTTCTTGATCTTCGAGCGGACCTCTGCGTCGAGCCCGCTTTCCACTTCCATGTGGCGGCGAAGAACGGGCGTCATCTTCTTTCGGAGCGTCGTGTCGTCTGCATAGATCTCTGCGACGTTGCTGCTGTGGAAGAGCATGTTGAGGAGCTGATCGATCAAGTAGGGCAGGGTTTCGTCCTGTTGGGGGAAGCCCATTTCCCTGGCGACCCGCTGCCGTACCCGCCCGAGCTGCGAGTACCCGAGGCCCTCCCGTTGCATCCGTTCCTTCGCCTCGTCGATCATCTCGCGTTCCCGGCGCACGAACTCCTTGAGAACGGCCTCCAGGTCCAGCCGAACCTCCGCTTCATCCTCGACCTCGATGTCCCCCTGGGCAGTCAGCTCCCGCACCAGGTCATCGACAATTGGGCCTATTTTTCCTGAATAAAGTCGCATGCTTATGATGTCGGCCCTCGCCCTGGGACGAACCCTTTCCCGATGCGGCGACACTAGCGAAGGGCGGAGGTGCGGTCAACACGGATGAAAAAGCGCGCATTTGGATGATTTTGTGAAACTATGTCTTGACGGTAATCCTGTGGTAATGCACTCTACCGTTAAGGCTGTAAGGATGGATTCGAACGCTCCTGCACTACAGAACGGCTCTGGCGCGCGGCGATTCCGAACGACCGAAGAGCGGCGCTTGAGAATTCTCAGCCGCTGCAGGGTGTTCGAGGGGCTGTCGCCCGAGCTCCGAGAGGTCGTTCTCAACGGCAGCGCGCTGGTCGATGCCGATCGACGCGAATCCCTTTGCATGCCCAGCGACCCCGCGATCTTCGTGATCGGAAGTGGTCGCGTTCGGCGCGTGCGCCGCACTCCGGAACGGGAGCTGACGCTCGGCTACTACGGCCCTGGCGATCTCATCGGCGAGATGTCGTTGATCGATCCCGAAGCGCGTCTCGAGACGGTGGTTTTGGATTACGTGGAAGCGCTACGCATTCCGCCGCGACTCATCAAAACGGTGATGGGCGACGACCAGGAATTCGCTTCCGCGATGCATCGATTGATGGGGGAACGCCGTCTGCTCGCAGAACGGCGAATCGATGCCCTGCTCACGCGAAGCGTAGAATCGCGTGTAGCAGAGTTTCTACTCGATGCGTCCTCACGGCACGGGATTCCCGATTCAAGGGGGATCCTGGTGGGTGTGAAGTTCACCCATCAGGAAATTGCGAGCTACGTAGGCTCGACACGGGAAACCGTCACTCTGGTGCTAGGCGCGTTCAAGCGAGGGGCCTTGATCACGACCGATCATCGACGCGTAGTCATCAGAGACGTCGCGGGACTGCGAAAGAGGGTCTGACAGAAACGGGGAGTTGTCCAAACGGCGCGGCCCGGGGGGGCCGCCGCCGGGCGGACTTTTTTAATCAGCGACAGGGTCAGCGACAGGGTCAGCGACAGGGTCAGCGACAGGGTCAGCGGACGGCTTGAGCTTCAAGTGCCGCTGCCCTGCTCCTGTCACTGCAGATCAGATTCAGTGAGGGGATCGAGGATCGAGGTACGGGGACTGGCGTTCAGGCGCCGGGCGCCGCGGATCGCGTGTCCTGACATCTACGTAGGAGGACGGGTCGGGATGGGCAGCACAGCGAGGGGGCGGGAGCCTAGTCGTGTGATGACGTGAGGAGTCGGGCGAGCGGGTCCCGCTCGCGAGCACGCCCGTCGCGACCCGTCCTCCGGGGATCTAGGTCGCGGTGCTCTTACAGCAGCTCGTCTTCGGCTTTGAGCTTCTTTTCCATGCGCCCGATCAGCCCCTGCCAGCCTTCATCTGCGATGACTCTGCGGAACTGGCGCTTGTAGTTCTTCACGAGGCTGACGTCGTCGGTGAAGATGTCGAAGACCTTCCACTCCTCGCCTGCGGGGCTCATGCTGTAGTCGATGGTCACTGGGGGCTGGCGCTTCTTGCTGACCGAGCGGGCCGACGATTTCACCTTCACGCCGGTCTCGATGGGTTCGGTACCGACCCATGTGACTTTGTAGTCGAGCGTGGACTCCATGTTGCGCTGGTACTGACGTTCGACGAGCTGCCGCAGGAGGCTCACGAAGCGCTCGCGCTCGCGCGGCGTCTGCTTGTCCCACTGCTTGTCGAGCGAGAGCCGCGCCAGTCGCTCGTAGTCGAGGAACTCGCCGAGCAGCTCGGTCAGCTCTTCGCCGCGCTTCGGGGTGTCCGGCTTTCGCAGAACCTGACGCACCTTGTCGTGCTTGGTGCGAATGAAGCGCTCGGCTTTGGCCGCGTCGGCTTCGGAGACAGCGACGTTCGGAGAGCCGCCCGCTGTTTCTTCGGCGGCCGCAGGCGCGCAGAGCCATAGCAGCGCGACGAGTGTGCCAAAAACAACGATGGAAATACGAGCCATGGATTTCCTCATAGACGGGGCAAAGGGATGGTTTATTCCAAGCAGTCGACCGGGCGCCAGCCTTGCTCGGAGACCAACGGCATGTTGGTCGCTTTTTCGAGCCCTGCAATCGCGAGGTTGTATTCCGCCGTGGCCATGAGGCGGTTCGACCGCGCCGTGAAGTATGCAGTGATCGCATCGACGAACTCCCGCGCATCCATGGTGCCGACCTCGTAGCCCTGCGCCGCGGAGACGAACCACTTGCGCGCCTCCTTCTCGGACCGTGTCCAACTACCGAGCCGGCGCTTGGCGTCTTGCAGTTGCTCGTAGAGCGCATTCACCTCGATCTCGATCCCCTGCTTGGCCTCCTCGGTCTTGGCCTTCAACGAAGCGATCTCGGCCTTGGCCGCCTTGACCCTTGCGCTGGTTCCCGCGAAATCGAGCTTCCACCTGGCCACGAGGCCGACGAATGCGCCAGCGAAGTTGCCGCGGTCGATGATGAACGGGTTGTTGATGTCGGTGATGACGGGTGTCCGAGCGAAGCTGGCGGCCAGGGCGAGGATGATGTCGGGCAGGTATCCGGCACGCTTCACGGTGAGGTTCGCATCCTTGGCGGATTGGGCCGCTTCCAGCTGGTGAATCTCCGGCCGGCTCTCCGCGGCGCGTTCGATGTGCTCTCCGAGCTCGATCACTTCGCTCTGCACCGCCTCGAGAGGACACTCCGGCACGGTGGCAGGCTCGATGCCCGACAGCACTTCGAGCGCCGCCCGTCCCGAGGCCTCGAGCCGCAATGCCTCGGACTCTCGCGACTCGATCTCGGACAGCGCAGCAACCATTCGAAAATAGTCGGTCTGCTTCACCCGAGGATCATCGGCATCCAGTCGCTCCCTGAGCTTTTCGACGGTACGCCGCAGCTTGTCCTTGCCCTCCGAGATCATGGCTTGCAGGTCGAGCGACAGCTGCACGCCGAAGTAGGCCCGCCGAACGTCGAAGACCACGCGGTTGAGCGTACGATCTTTCTCGTACTCCGATGCGGTGATGCCGGCCCGTGCCGCCTTCTTGCCCGCTCGATACTTGCCAAAGGTGTAGATGGGAATGCCGCCCTCGATCCCCAGCTCGCCACCTGGCCCCCAGCGGTTGGACCAGGGGATCTGCGGGTCCGGGCTGAAAGTGGGAGTTCCCTCCGCCCCTGGCGCGACGAAGAACCGGGCCTGCCCCTCGAACTGGAAGAAGGGTGAAAGCTTGGCTTCGGCCAGGCGCGCTTGCGCGGCGTCGATGTCCGCTTCGGCCGCCTTGAGCCCGGGATAACGAAGAATGGCGGCTTGCGTGTACTCGTCGATGTGGTGGACGCGAGTCGCGCTCGGTGTGTCAACCTCGGATCGTTCGGATGGCGCGCTCTGCGCGATCGCCCGTGGCCCGATGCAAAGCATCGCCAGCGCCATCGTGGCTAGCGCACAGAGCTTGGCCATGCGCTTTTGTAGCTGGAAACGGCCGGCCGAGCCACGAATGTGCGACTACTTGGCCTTCTTGCCGCCGCTTTCGGCGCCCTGCTTCGCTTGCCGGTTGTAGCGCTGAATGAGCACATCGGTGAGATCGAGATTCGACGGGACCCACACCACGCCGCCCTCGTTGGCTTCGATGATCAGCGTGTAGTCGTCGGTCTGTCCGATGCGGCGAAGGATCTCCTGCATCTTCTCCAAGATCTTCTGGGTGAGCTCCGCTTCCTTGGTCGAGAGCTCCTGCTGGTATTGCACGTACTCGTTCTGCAGCTCCATCAGGTCGGCCTGGTACTGCTCCACCTTCTTGCGAAGCGCGTCCTCGCTCAGCACGTCCTGCTGGCGTTCGAGGCTCTCCTTCTGGGTCTTGAGATTCTCCTGCTTCTCGTTGAGCGACTGCTGGCGCTCGTCGAAGAGCTTCTTAAGCCTGCGCTTTGCTTGGCGGCCATCCTCGGTCTCGTTGATCGCGCGCTGCAGGTCGACCACCCCAATCTTGACCTGCGCACGAACGGTGGACGCCGATCCCGCGAGGATCACGGCGGCCATGGCGAACATCACGATTCTGCAAAAGCGCATGCGGAGCATCCTTTCAAACCCGGCCTAGCTAGCCGCTTGCCGCGATTCGGTCAAGCCGCAGGGCTTATACGCCTGGCGCGCGATTTTCATTCGCTAGAACGATTGGCCGATGGTGAATTCGAAGCGAATCGGGTCGTCTTGCGGCCGCCGGCGGATGGGAATGCCCCACTCGAAACGTAGCGGTCCGAGGGGGGAGAACCAGCGAAGGCCGAAGCCCACCGAGTAGCGCAAAAAGCCGTGGATGCCGCACGGCTGCGACGAAGGATCGGAGTCGGGCGCAACCGGCGCCTGGCAGTTGCCGAACTGATCGCGGAAGGCGAAGAGGTTCCAAGCATTGCCGCCGTCGGTGAAGATGACGCCCCTGATTCCCACCGCGTCGATGATGGGAAACTCGAACTCGATGTTGTAGAACGCCTGGAAATCGCCGCCGATGGGGCGTCCTTCCGCGATGATCGGCAGATTCGGATCGCCTGCCGCGGCGAGGCCAGCTTGCGGGCCGACGGACTGTAGCCGATAGCCGCGAATGGTGAAGATGCCGCCTAGGTAGAAGCGCTCGAAAACCGGAACCTGCTTGCGCGAGGTGATTATGCCGAGCTCGGTGTTCACCTTGAAGACCACCGGTCCGAAGGCCTTCTTGTAAAACCGCGCGAATGCGGTCTGTCGCACGAAGGTGTTGTCCGAGCCGAGGAACTGGTCGGCGGCCTGCACCGCGTAGTTGGCGAAGATGCCATCGGTCGTCGACAAGCGGTTGTCACGACTGTCCCAATTGAGCGTCAGGCGAAGCGAGCTGGTGATGCCATCGCGGAAGGCATTTGCGATGAAGATGTTGGAGAACGTATTTTGCAGCTGACCGCCGACACCGAGGAGGTTGCCGCGGGGCGCCGAGATGCGGACGTTCTCGAACTCGTACCGCACGAAGATGCGAAAACGTGGATTGAAGATGGGATGACCCGTGGTGATGTTCGCGCCGGTGGAGTCCTGGCGGAAGTCTTGGAAGTCCCGGATGCGCTTGAAGACGCCGAAGCCCAAGCTCCACTCGGAGCCGAGGAACCACGGCTCGACGAAGTCCAGATCGATTTGCTGGCGAATCCCCGAGAGCTGTAGGTTCAGCCCCAGGCTCTGGCCGCGTCCGAATAGGTTCTGCTGCTGGATCTGCGCCGTCACGATGAAGCTCTCAAGTGACGAGAAGCCCGCGCCGACCTGGAACGTGCCGGTGGGCTTTTCGGCCACCTCGACGTTGATCACCATCTGCTCGCGGGCCGTGCCTTGCTCCTCGGACACGTCGACACGCTCGAAATAGCCGAGCTGGTTCACGAGCGCGCGGCCGTCCTCCAGCTTGCTCTGGTGGTAGAGGTCGCCCTCGCTGATTCGGAACTCCCGCCGAATGACGGCGTCGCGCGTCTTGGTGTTGCCCCGAACTTGGATGCGTTCGATGTAGACGAGCGGCCCTCTAAGGATGTTGACGGTGACATCCACCAGGCGATTGGCTTCGTCGAGGTCGGTTCCCGGCACGATCTCGACCAATGCGTAGCCGGCATCGCGGTAGGTCCGGCTGATACGCTCGATACCCTCTGCAATCTTGCTCCGGCTGAACCAGTCGCCGCGGTCGATCTTGACCATCTCGCGCAGCGCTTGCTTCGGCGCCAGCGTCTCGATCTCGTTGCCAGCGCCATCGGTCTCCATGACCTCCAGGTTTCGAATGCGAAAGCGCGGCCCTTCCTCCACCGGGATCGTGATGTCCACGTAGGCGCGGTCCGGGGTCAGCTCCACCCGCGGCCGGCCGGGGCGCATCATCAGATAGCCCTTGTCGTAGTACCAAGCCTGTACGCGGGTGAGATCCTCGTCGAAGGCGGCGCGACTGAACTTGTTGCGATCGCTCAAGAACGAGAACATGCCCGTCTCGTTGGTCTGCATGATCTTCAGCAGCTCCTGCGCGGGAAGCTCGTCGTTGCCTACGAAGCTGATTCGGCGAACCTCGACCTCGGCGCCTTCGTCGATCTTGAAGATGACGTCGACCTGGTTGGTGTCCCCCTGCACGCGCCGGAGCTCGTACTTCACGTCCGCGAGGAAGAATCCTTCCTCCGAGTAGAGCTCGCGAATGGCGGTTGCTTGCTTTTCGACGTCGGGCACGGAGAGGATGGTGCCCGCCTCGAGCGTGATCGCCTCGTCGATGTCGTCCTTGTCGACCTCGTCGTTGCCTTCGTAAACCACCTTTCGGATCGCCGGACGCTCGATCACGCGAATGGTCAGCTTGATCCCGGCGCCCAGGGGATCTGCCTCGATCTGCAGGTCATCGAAGTACCCCATGTTCCACAGCGCCTTGGCGTCGCGCGTCACGGCGGGATCGGTGCAGATGTCGCCACGACGCAGCTTCATGGTCGCCCGCACGTCGTCGGGATCGACCCGGCGAGCGCCCACCACGACGATGCGGCGGATCTCCTTCCCGTGACAGCTCGTCCGCGGAACCTGAATCCCCGCCTCGGCGTCCTCGACCGGCTCGTAGTCCTCGCCTTCGCCTCCCGGCTCCGTCTCGCGCGGGATCGGCTCCGGGGGCCGTTGGGGCGCGGGGGACGTACGCAGCGGCCTGGTTGCCGGAGGGGGAGGCTCCGGGAGATTGTCGCCACTCTGAGCGCCCGCCGCGGAAGCGAGCCCTGCGAGCGTCAGGGCTATGGCAGGGGCGGAAAGGCGCATTGTCAGGCGTAGCGATCCGGGCGGCTATAGCCGTGCCCTACAGGGGGGTCAAGTTGGTTTTCCTTGGTTTTCAAGGGGTTGGGCGCGCCGCTCGTCCGAGTCGATGCGACCGTCTTTCATGGAAACCTGCCTTGGCATCATCGCGGCAAAGTCGCGGCTGTGGGTCACGATCAAGAAGGTGATGCCATGGCGCCGGTTCAAGTCGAAGAAGAGCGCTTGGACCGATGCGCTCGTCTGACTGTCGAGGTTGCCCGTCGGCTCGTCGGCGAGAACCAGCTTGGGCTCCATCAGCAATGCTCTGGCCAGCGCGACGCGCTGCTGCTCGCCACCCGATAGCTCCCCAGGACGATGGGTGAGTCGATCGGTGAGACCCACCTCGTCGAGGAGTCGCCGCGCCCGTGCTTCGAGCCGGCGGCTTCCCTGAATCAGACCCGGCATCATGACGTTCTCCAGCGCGGTGAACTCGGGTAGCAGATGGTGAAATTGGAATACGAAACCAATGCTTCGGTTCCGAAACTCGGCCAGATCTGAGCTTCCCAGGCGGGTGACGTCCTTGCCTTCATAGAGGATTCGGCCACTCGTGGGCAGATCGAGCGTCCCGATCAAATGGAGCAGCGTGCTCTTGCCGGCGCCCGACGGACCTACGATCGTGACCATCTCACCGCGCTCGATTTCGAGATCGATGCCCTTGAGAACCTCGAGCGGGCGGCCCTCATGCTCGAAGGTTTTGGTCACGTGTTGGAGGGTGACGAGAGGATCAGGCATCGAACGCGCGCGGTCAGTCGTACCGAAGCGCATCGACGGGTCGGACACGACTCGCCTGATACGCGGGGAAAAGGGTTGCGGCCAGGCATACCACCACGGTCGATGCGCCAACCAGGGCGAACTCGGTGGGATCGAGATGAACCGGCAGCTTGTCGATGTAGTAGACCTCCGGATTCATCTGGATTCCGAAATGTTCGGCTGCAAACGTGAGAACGAATCCGAGCCCGAGGCCCATCAGCCCACCCGCCGCGCCGATCAAGAGACCCTCGATGATGAAGATCCGAATGACGCCGCGCGCGGGCGTCCCCATCGCCTTGAGGATGCCGACTTCGCGGCGCTTCTCCTGGACCAACAAGGTGAGGGTGCCGAAGACCGAGAAGCCGGCGATGAGGATTGCAATTCCCAGCGTGATGAACATGGCGAGCTTCTCGAGGGCCAAGGCGCCGAAGAGCTGCTGATTCATTTGCTTCCAGTCGCGCACGCGCAGGTCGTCGCGGCCCAGCTTGGATACGAGCCTCGAGGCGATGGCGGGGGCGTGTTCGACGTTGTCGACCTTGACCTCGATGCCGCTGATGCGGCCCTCGGCGCGAAGGAACCGCTGCGCGGTGCGGAGGTCGATGTACGCGTGCTTCATGTCGTACTCGTACATCCCGCTGTAGAAGATCCCGGCGATTCGGAAGGGGCGGGTTCGGGGGATCGGTCCGCTCGGTCCGAGATCGCCGCGCGGCGAGACCACGGTGACCCGGTCGCCCACGACCAGACGCAGGGCCCGAGCGAGCTCCTGACCGACGATGAGGCCGGGCATCGCCTCTTCTTCGGGCCCCTCGGGTAGCCCCCTCGCTGCCGTGCGCTCTGCCTCCTCCATCATGGCGTCGACGGGCCCGGACTTCGTCGTGTCGACCGACGAGTCTAGAATGCGTCCTGGGTCCTTCAGATACTCGAGCTTGCCGTGGGTCATGTTCTTGGCGAGGTCGGTCACGTCGGAGACGGTGTCCGGGTCGATGCCGCGCAGGATCGCTCCGCCGCGATTCGAAAGGCTCGAAACCATCACCTCCACCTGCAGATAGGGTGTGGCGCCGATGACGCCTTCGGTTTGCCGCGTCCGCTCGAGCAAAGGCTCCCAATCGGAGAGCTCCTCGTAGACCTTGTCGATCACGATGTGGGCGTTGTTGCCGAGAATCTTCTTCGTGAGGTCCGCGCGAAATCCGCCCATCACGCTGAGCACGGAGATCAACATGCACGAAGAGACCGCGACGGCGAGGACGGACAAGGTCCCGCTCGCGGCTAAAAACCCGGTCTTCTTCGCGCGAAGGTGCCGCGCGGCGATCATGGTCCGGAAGCCGATCCGCTCGAATGCGGCCAGAAGCGGGCCGACCAGGCGCAAGGCGAGACGGACTGCGAACACGGTCGTCACGCTCACACGGATGACCGCACGCAGCAGGCTCGCATCATCTCCTTCCGTCGGGGACAGCGGCAGGATGGCGGTCACTACGACGAAGGCGATGACCAGCGCGACATCGAAGCCGAGCCAGAAGCGTTGCCGCCGTTCCAATGGAACCAGGAACCAGCACGAAGCGCTGAGGGACAGAAGCATCGCCGCGCTCGCGGTCTGCAGCATGGTCGCACCGTGATAGAGCGTCGGCACCCAATCGAGGTCGAGCTCGTCGTATACGAGGTGGGTGAGACCGAAGAGCAGGCTGGCTACCGTGCCTCCGAGGACATGACCCGTCGAGACACGCGCGGCCCACAGAAGAATCCCCACCGACACGGTCGTGATCACCGCATGCCCCGCGCTCACGGCCGAAAGACCGAAGACGCGGGCCCTGCCTCTGGAGCCTCGCGGCATCCGAGCCGCGCGCTGAAGGATCCCCACGCTCAACAGGAGCAAGCTGAGCTGGATCGTGCTCCACCCGATCACCAGCCTCACCCATAGCAAATCGTTTTCGAGCTGTGCCTGGAACCACAGCGTGCTCGTCGCGGCGAACGCAAGCACCGCGGCCAGCTGCAACACCCCGAGTCCGCAGAGGACGGCGGTCCAAAAGCCGAGCGGCCGCCGCTCGGTCATTCGGCCTCCGGCCGAAGCAGCGGGAACAGCAGCACGTCCCGAATCGAGGGCTGGTTGCACAGCAACATGATGAGCCGGTCCACGCCGAGCCCGAAGCCTGCGGCCGGCGGCATGCCGTGCGAGAGCGCGCGAATGAAGTCGGCGTCGTAGTCCATCGCCTCTTCGTCTCCACGTTCGCGCGCCCGGAGCTGCGACTCGAATCGCGTCGCCTGGTCGTCTGGATCGTTCAGCTCGCTGAACGCGTTGCTGAGCTCGCGGCCGTCGATGAAGAGCTCGAAACGGTCGACGTAGTCGGGCTC
>LJTN01000070.1 GCA_001303415.1 Myxococcales bacterium SG8_38 | reverse complement strand
GTCGGGCCTTCTTTCGAAAGTGGCTGGGGCGCCGCCGCGTCTTTCCGAGGGAATCCGGGTCTTCGTCGGGGTGCGGCACGGGGTTCTTTCCTTCTGCCCCCCCTCGGGTTCTCTTTCGAGTATACCGCTCAATTGTTCAGTGTCATCGCGTAGCTCGACTTTTGGCGAGGACACTTACAATTCGGCCATGAGCTGGTCCCACGCGGTAGAAGAGATCGACGGCGACTATGACGGCCGGTTGGTGTTTACCTGCGAGCACGCGTCGGCTGCGCTTCCCGAGCCTTGGAGGTGGCCCGAGGAAGATCGTTGGCTCGTCGATACGCACTGGGCGAGCGACATCGGCGCCGCAGCATTCACCCGACGGGTGGCTCGCTTGATGAACGCACCTGCCATCCTCTCCCGATTCTCGAGGCTCTTGATCGATCCCAATCGCCCGCTCGACGCAGACACACTTTTCCGCACGAATGCGGACGGCAAGAAAGTTCATCTGAACGAAGCGCTCCTCGATGCGGAGCGCCAGCGTCGTATCGATCGATTCTACCACCCCTACCATTCGGCCGTCCGCGCGATGGTCGCGCGCAGCCGCGGTGACACCGTGTTTTCCATCCACACCTTCACCGACAACTATGAAGGTGATGCGCGGGTTTTGGAGCTCGGGGTTTTATTCGACGACGACGAAGAGCCCGCGTATCAGTTGATACGCCATTTGGAGGGCGCGGGCTTTCATGTGCTGGCGAACGAACCATGGTCGGGCAAGGACGGGCTCGCCTACTCGCCGGTGCGGCATGCGCGCGAATTCGGGCGCTGTGCCCTCGAGATCGAAGCCCGCCAAGATTTGATCGTCGACGACGCATTTGCCGCTCGCCTTGCGGCGGCGCTGGCCGCATTCTTCTCGTAAGCTTCGTAGATGCGGCGGTCACGCTCCGAGCGAACAGGGATTTCGTACGTCTCCAGCGGAAATGCGGATGCGCCCCTGGTCTTGTGCCTTTACGGGTTTCCCGACATTCCGCGGACTTGGGAGCCGCTCAGCAGGGACCTTTGCAACGCGGGGTATCGAGCCGTGAGCCCATGGCTTCCCGGCTATGCACCCTCGTCGCTCGAGGGCCCCTTCGACGTGCCCACCCTGGCCCAAAAGATCCTCGCGCTCGCCGACGAGCTGTCGCCATCGGAGCCAATCCGTATCGTCGGCCACGATTGGGGCGCGGTCATCGCGAGCTTCGCTTCTGCGCTGAGCCCTGCCCGCGTCCGCGCCGCCGCCATGCTGGCTGTTCCACATCTGCTGGCCTTCGAAGCCAATCTAGAGAAGCACCCGCGACAGCTGGGCAGAAGCGCGTACATGGCCCTGTTCCAAATACCCATGGTCTCCGACCTCGTCGTGCGCTGGCGGAGCTTCCGGTTCATTCGACGTCTTTGGAGGACTTGGTCGCCGGGATTCGATCCGGGCTCGAGCTACTTCGAAGAGCTCGAGCTCTGCTTGCGGTCGAGCATGCCGGCGCCGCTCCAGTACTACCGGGCTCTCGCTTCCCCCAAAGTCATCCGCACGCTACGTCGGACGCTTGAAGCCGGACCGACCGTCGTCCCCACGCTCTATCTTCACGGCGAACGAGACGGCTGTATCGGCCCGGAAATGACCGAGGGCCAAGAGAAGCACTTCAGCGCACTATTCGAGACGTTGACCCTCGCGGAAGCGGGCCATTTCCTGCACCTAGAGCGCCCGACCGAGGTGAACGAGGCAATCCTCCGCTGGTTCGAAACCCACTGATCCAGTCGGCGCTTCGCGACTCAACCCCGGAGAACGGGTCGCGACGGGCGTAAGGACCGGGCTCAGAAAAACACGACACGAGGTTCCACGGAACGCGGCGGCTTAGGCGCTAGCGTGGGGGCGGCGGGGTGGGGATGAGGGGCCCGTGTTCCGACATTGCGGCTGCGCTTCAGTCGCATGATCACAAAGCGTCACTGCGCGAGAGGTAATCGCGAAGCCCGAACCCGCAATCCCCACCCCGCCTCCCCCACGCTAGCGCCTACCTCGTGTCGCGTTTTTCCGAGCCCGGGCCTTACACCCCGACGAGTGGTAACTGTCGGCGGGTCGTTGCGTTGTCTCTGACTGGGACTGGGTAGCGGCCGCTGAAGCAGGCGCTGCAGAAGCCCTCCTCGCCGCCAACGGCGCGCTTGAGCCCGTCCAGGGAGAGGTAGCCGAGGCTGTCTGCGGTCACGTACTCGTTCACCTCTTCGATCGAGTGTTGCGCCGCGATGAGCTCTTCGCGGGTGGGCGTGTCGATGCCGTAGAAGCAGGGCCAGATGGTCGGCGGCGAGCTGATGCGTAAATGGACCTCTTTTGCGCCTGCGTCTCGGATCATCTTGACGATCTTGCGGCTGGTCGTTCCGCGGACGATCGAGTCGTCGATCACCACGACGCGCTTGCCCTGCAGGACGCTCTGGACGGGGTGGAGCTTCAGACGTACGCCAAAATGACGAATCGACTGAGCCGGCTCGATGAACGTGCGGCCGACGTAGTGGCTTCGAATGAGACCCAGCTCGAAGGGCAGCCCGGCTGCCTCGGCATACCCGAGCGCGGCAGCCACCCCGCTGTCGGGAACGGGCACGACGATGTCCGCGTCGACCGGCTGGTCTTCAGCGAGCGCGCGTCCCATCCGCTTCCTCGCTTCGTAGACGCTGATGCCATCGAACCAGGCGTCCGGCCGTGCGAAATACACGTACTCGAAGATGCACATGTAGCGGCGCTTCGGGTCCATGCGAAACGGACGGAGGCTTTCGATGCCCGTCTCGTTGATCACGACCATCTCGCCCGGCTCGATGTCGCGGACGAAACTGGCGCCAATCAATTGGAACGCAGGCGGCTCCGATGCGATGACATACGCACCGTCGAGCTCTCCGAGGCAAAGCGGCCGAAACCCGTACGGGTCGCGGACGGCCACCAGCTCGTCCGGAGAGAGGAAGACCAGTGAGTAGGCGCCCTCGACCTGGTGAAGCGCATCGGCGACCCGATCCACCATGGTCTCTGCCTTGGAGCGTGCAATCAAATGAACGAGCACTTCCGTGTCACTGTCGGACGCGAAGATCGAGCCGTCTTTCTCCAGTTGCTGCCGCAGGGCGATGCCGTTGGTGAGGTTGCCGTTGTGCGCTACCGCGATGGCCCCGTGGCCGCAGTCGACCGCGATGGGCTGCGCGTTCTTGATGTGGCTCGCGCCTGCCGTGGTGTAGCGGACGTGCCCAATGGCGCTGCTTCCGGGCAGCTTTTCGAGCTGATCCGCGGTGAAGACGTCCTGAACTAGCCCCATCCCGCGATGCACGAACAACTGCTCGCCGTTGCTCGAGACGATTCCGGCGGCTTCTTGTCCGCGGTGTTGCAGGGAATGCAGGCCGAGATACGCGAGATTCGCCGCCTCGCTGGCACCGAACACGCCGAATACCCCGCATTGATCGTGGAAATGATCGTCGTCCATCAACACCACGGCGCCCTACATAGCGCCCGCCTACCCCTGCGTCCATCACCCCTGCATGCCCCCGTTGCGAGCCTGCGCTAGAAACTGCCACGGCGATGCCACGCATACTCAAGCGAATTGAATCTGTGGTTCCTCGGAGGGCGTCCGGCTATGGAGGCAAAGCGCGGAACCTCGCCGCGCTTGCGCGCGCAGGCTTTCCGGTTCCCGTCGCGTACGCAATGCCCGGTTGGGTGGCCGATTCTTTTCTATCGAGCGTTCTCGACATCGCGGACCGGCCGAGAGCTCTTCTTCGCAGCCCGCACGTTTCCGACGCGCGCCTCGAGAAGATCGCACAGCGCGTTCGTGACGCGACGCTTCCGCAGGACGTGGTGAGCAGCGTTCGGGACGCGCTCCTGGCCATGACGGACGAAGGCGCATCGAGCTTTGCAGTGCGCTCGTCGGGAACGCACGAGGACCAGGAGGGCGCTTCGGCCGCGGGAATGCACTCGACGCTCCTGAACCTCGTTCGGGAGGACGAGATCCTCGATGGGGTCAAGGCCTGCTGGGCTAGTCTCTTCCGTCCGCGCGTCATGTCGTACCTGCGGACCCTGGGAGAGGACATCCCAGTTTCGGTCGGAGTCCTCATTCAGGCCATGGTCCCGGCCGAGATCTCCGGCGTCTTGTTCACGGCCAATCCCCTCACCGGAGATGCCGGGGAGGTCGTCATCAACGCGGCCTACGGGCTCGGTTCTTCGGTGGTCGATGGCCGCGTCACTCCGGACACCTATCGCGTAGACAAGGCCACCGGTCAGCTCCGCGACCGGGTCTTGGGAGACAAGGCGCTTCAGGTTCTGCTCGATGATTCGGGCGGCGTTCGTGAGGTCGAGGTCGAGCCTTCGGCCCGAGAGCATCCGGCGCTCAGCGAGAAGCAGCTCTTGAGCTTGACCGAGCTGGCAACGCGCATCGAGAACCATTTCGGAGATACACGCGACGTCGAATGGGCCATCACGCAGCAAGAAGTCTACGTGCTCCAGGCGCGTCCGGTGGTCGTGCCGAGCATGCGAAACCGGGGCGCCGCCCGCGAGCGGCCCTGGGACCGCCGCAAGATCGTCTGGAGCAACGCCAACGTGGGAGAGGCGCTTCCCGGGGTCGCGACGCCGTTCACCTGGTCCGTGCTCAGCCAGTTCAGCGAGCTCGGGTTTCGTCGCGCTTTCGGCGCTCTCGGATGCACGGTTCCTCGGGATGCGGAGCTGGTAGGGGACTTCCGCGGGCGCATTTACCTCAACCTGACCGAGTTCAGCTCGATCATTTCGCAGATCCCCTGGATTCATCCCTCCACGCTCGTCCGGCTCGGCGGTGGACAGTACGCGGCGGAGCTCGACGAGGTCATTCAGGACCGAAGCTCCTCCGGCTTTCTATTGCGCCTGCCCCAAACGGTATCGCGGTACGCGCGTGAGAACTTCCGCCTGAAGTCGAGGATCGACGCGTTCGAGACGTACTTCGCCGAAGAGCGGCTGCGCATCGAATCGATCGACCCGCGGCTGCTCGAACCGAGCGGCCTCGATCGAATGTTGGGGGACGTCGAGCATCTGCTCGATGAAACCGGATCGATCATGCTGACCGCATACGCGAACCTGCTGACTGCAGTGCTGGTTCTGCTCGGCATCGTCCGCCTGTTCGCCGGAAAGCACGGGTCCGGTTTGTATCGGGACCTGTTATCAGGGCTCCAGGACGTATCGAGCGCACGTCCTGGCATGGTGCTGTGGCAAATCGCGCGGCTCGCCAACAACGAGCCTGAGGTGGCCAAGCGCATTCGCGACCGAAGCTGCTCCGAGCTCAGCATCGAGAGCCTGCCTGCGGGACCGACGAAAGACGCGCTGCGCCGATTCATCGAAGACTACGGCTATCGCGGCGTGCGAGAGGCGGAGATCGCGGCGCCGCGTTGGTCCGAGGATCCGACCCTCATGTTCGCCGCGTTGCGTTCCCATTTGGAAGGCGAGGTCGATCTCGTCCAGCGCGAGCGTGATTTGCAGCGCGCCCGCGAGGAGGCGGAGGAGAAGCTCGAGCAGAGCGTTCCATTGCCGCTTCGGCCCGCCGTTCGAAAGCTGCTCGACTTCGTTCGCCGCTTCACACGGATGCGCGAGCAGCTGCGGGGGCACGTGGTCGAGGTCCTCGGCATGTTCCGCAGGGTGGCGCTCGAGACCTCCCGCAGAATCGAATCACGGGAGCCCGAGGCGGGGCCCGACGCGGCGTTTTTCCTGACTCTTGCGGAAGTCCGTCGCGTTCTCTACGACGAAAACGAGCGCGTCGCGATTCGGGTTCAGCGACGCCGCTTGGAGCACGAGCGCAATAAGGCCCTTCCGGAGCCGCCGTCGACGTTCGTCGGATTCCCTCCGGAGGAGTCGGTCACCGAGGCCGCATCGAAGCGCTTGCACGGTTTGGCGGCCAGCCGCGGCGTGGCCGAGGGGAGGGTGCGCATTCTCAGCGACCCGTCGAAGGCAGCGGAATTCGAGCCCGGCGACATCCTCGTGGTGGCCGCGGCCGACACGGGTTGGGCGCCCTTGTTCCTCGCCGCCGCGGGCGTCGTCACCGAGCTAGGCGGGCCGCTCTCTCACGCCGCCATCATCTTGCGGGAGTACGCGGTGCCCGCCGTGGTGAACGTGACGAGCGCGACCCGTGCGCTGCGCGACGGCGACATCGTTCGCGTGGACGGGGATGCGGGCACCGTCGAGGTGCTCGGTGCCTGACGTCGAGCCCGAGCCTAAAGTACTTCATCGAGACGAGCACCTCCTCATCATCGACAAACCGCCGGGTCTTCCAACGACGGCGCCTCGTGGGAAAGACCCGTCTCTGACTCGTTGGGTCGAAAAACGCTTCTCGGATCTGAGCGCGCACCCGACATCACGGTTGGATGCGCCAGTGAGCGGGCTGGTCACTTTCGCGCTCACCCGGACGGCCAATCGGCGCCTCTTGGCGGCACGCCGCGCCGGCGCCTACGAACGCATCTATCTCGGAATTACCCTCGACGAGCCGGTGCCGCCCGAGGGTGAATGGGCTTGGCCCATCTCGCTCGATCCGCGCAACCCCTCGCTTCGTGTCGCGGGTCCGGGCCGGGGGCAGCGTGAGGCTCGCACCCGATACGAGGTGTGGGCGCGGGCATCGGCCGGAACCCTTCTTCGCCTCATGCCGCACACCGGGCGCACTCATCAGCTTCGTGTTCACGCAGCTCGGGGCGGCGCTCCTCTGTTCGGCGATCACGTCTACCAGGGCGCGCGCCGGAGCACGCTTGCCGATGGAAGCGTCGTGACCGCCCGGCGGGTGATGCTTCACTGCGCACGGGTGAGCTTCCCTTGGCCCCCTGGCGACCGCCGCCAGTTCAACGCACCCGTGCGGCCCGACATGGAGCGCACCTGGCTCGCATTGGGTGGACGGCCTTCGGACTTCGATCTCTAATGCGAGGAGAATTTGGCGCCGGGAGGCGCCTCCGAGGGCCTTTTGAAGTGAGCATCGAGCTCGCGCTGCAAGATCTCTTGCACATTTTCTTGGATCTCGAGGGGGTGGCGGATCAGCCGCTCGATGTTGCGCTGATACACGAACAGTCGGCGCTGCTCCTCGCCGCCACTCGTGGTTGCCAGCTCATCCAGCAACAGCGGCGTTCGCGGGTCGACGCCCTCGGCCACGACCTCGAGCCCGGGTAGATCGGTGACCATGATGAGATTGCCTTCGAGCCGTTGGGCGAGCTCCTCGGGAAGATCGCGCAAGGCAGCCTGGACGATCTTTTCGAACCGGGCGTGCGACGGCGCCCACGGCGGGCGTGCTGCGAGCCCGTCGAGGTGCCTCGTCTTGAGGAAGGAGAGCGACGCCTCGGCGTGGCGTTCCTGGCGGTCGCGCAGAAGCCCGAGGTAGTAGATGACGTCCGCGGAGGCGTCGGGGCGCGCGGCGGCACGCTCGATGAGCACGGCGGCCTCGTCGATCTGATCGAGCTCGAAGTGGGCCCTCCCGACCAGAAAATCGAGCTGCTCGTTTTCGAACGGTCCTTCGGGAAGCCCCAGCAGCAGCTCGGCCGCGGCGGCACGGTCTCCCTGATGAAGGAGCGCGTCCACCTTGAGAACCGACGCATCTGCGATGTCGTCTGCCGTCTGGCAGCTTTCCAGCGCCTGGTCGAGAACCCGGATCGCCTCGTCGAAGCTCCCCAGCGGGTGGATGAGCAGCTCGGCGGCATTCAGCATCGCCTCGAGATAGTGCTCGTCGAGCTCGATGGCTTGCCGGTAGTGCTCGAGCGCCATGTCGAGGTTGCCATTGGCCGCGTGGATGTAGCCGATGAGGTTGTGGGCATCGGGCGAGTCACCGTCCAGCTCGAGGGTCTGCTCGGCCGACGCCATGGCGCCGATCAAGTCGCCCTGCGTCACCAGCTCCCAACCGCGATCGAGGTGCGCGCTCAGGCGGTCCATCAACCCATCGTTCTGCTCGGACATGGTCGATCGCGAAAGTTACGTGGCCGGTTTGGGACGTCAAGCGGAACTGTGCGCTATGATTCAGGAGCGAATGGTTAGGTTTTTCACGTTGCTGGGAATCGTGGCCTTCTGTGGATGCGTGACCGAGCCCTTGCCGGCCGGGCAAACGATCTCCATCGGGACATCCACCCGAGGCTATCTTCGGGACGCAGTTCCGTTGGATGACCAGGGCGAGGGCTACCGGCGGCTGCGTCCGCGGGAGGAAACCCGCTATGGGACGCAGACTCTGATAAGGGCGATCGAGCGCGCGGCCCGCGAGGTCGCCGAGGCCTTTCCAGGAGGCTATCCGCTGCAGGTCGGGGATCTGTCCAATCCAAGCGGTGGCGCGCATTCGAGGCACCGAAGCCATCGCTCGGGACGCGACGCCGACCTATTGTTCTACGCGCGAGATGCAGGAGGCTTGGCTGCCGCCAACGGTGGTTGGATGAAGTTCGATCACCTCGGCCTCGGAGTCTCCGGCAATCGCGCGTATCGGTTCGACGAGGCGCGAAACTGGCATCTCGTGCGCACGCTGGTGTTGGACGAGAAGGCTCGCGTGAAGTGGCTCTTTTGCTCCAACCAAATCAAGGCGCGGCTTCTGCGCTATGCGGCCTCCCACGAGCCATCGGCCCGGGCGGTGGCTCGAGCCACCTGGATCCTCCATCAACCGTCCCAAGCCGACCCGCACGACGATCACTTCCACCTTCGCGTGGACTGTGATGCGGCCGAACGGGCGCTCGGATGCCAGGAGGAGGCTCCACACTGGCCGTGGCTGAGCGATACGGCGCGCAAAGAGGACTCGAGGGCCGCCGTCGCCGCGACCGACGAACGCCTCGTTCGATGGTTATTCGCCGAGGAGCATGTGGATCAGCGCAGCCACGTCGCTGGGCGTCGCCTCCACCCCGCAACGAAGCCATCCCTCGTCGCCGGCCGCTAGGTCCGTGAGGTCGCGGTGCTGCTCGGTCGCTCCCCAGATGAGCACCGCGGAGCTCTCCGGCAGCTCGTGGGACAACGTCGCAATCGTCGAAGGCTGAACCGACGCTTCGACGCAGTCGATCACGACCAGAGGGCTCAAGGACGCCGTGGCTTTCAGGTTGTCGAGAAACGCCACGACGTCTCCAATCTGCTGGACGGCAGCGCGTCCGCCGATGTGCTTTTGGATCTGCCGACAACGCTCAGCGCTTCTCGTGGCGACGAACACCATGGGCAGCGCCGAGCCGAGAGGCTGCACCGTCGGATATTTCGACGTGTCGGTTTCCGCTGGGGAGGGTGTCTCTTTGCGGGTCAGACCCGAGCGTTGGCGTTCACGGCCGAGCCGGCGGGTGTCGTCGGGCCTGCGTTTGTCTTTCGGTGGCGCGGAGCTGGTCTTCTCGGCGAGGGCAACCAGCGGCTCCAGGTTCTGCATGACCGCCTCGGTGGCGTCCTCACCGAGGTAGAAGGCCATGGCCGTGCGAAGGTGCTTGCGAACGAAGGCGCGCAGCGCTTCTCCGGAGTGCGGCACCTCGTGCTCGCGCGCCATGTGAAGCGCGCGATGCAGGATCTGAACGCGGACCTCCGGCGTTGCGACCGTCTCGATCGCCTCCCGCACCATGCGTGCGATCGGCGCTTCCCTATCCATGCGATCTCCACCCCCGCCCGAGGCAGCATATTTGTGAGCTACCACAACAACATAATATTACCGTCAATTCAATCCCCCGCCAAACCGGTCATGGTGTGCGTTCGAACACCTTCATGGTACATGGGACCACGATGCTCGTGTTGGGGGTGGACGAGAACGGCCTCGGGCCCGTGCTGGGACCCCTGGTGGCCACCTCCGTGACGCTGGAAATACCACGCTACGAGCGCTCCGCCCTCTGCCAACGGGGCCTTTCCCTCGGCCTCACGGACAGCAAGGAGTCCGGGGGGTTTGGCCAGATGCAGTTCGCTGAATCCGTGGCCTTGGCGCTCCTCGCGCGACTGGGCGAGGGACCCGCCCCGGGGTCGGCGGACGCCGTGCTCGACAGGGTATTTCGGGACGGCCGGCCCCGGCTCCGCGCGTGCTGTCCCGACGACCCCACCGCGGAGCAGTGCTGGGCGGTCGATCTGCCGGTGCCGGCCTTCGGTGGCGACGCCGATGCCGGCCAAGCGTTGCTCGACAAGCTGATCGGGCGTTCGAGCCTCCGCATCCTCGACGTGCGAAGCCGCGTGGCTTGCGCCGGAATGCTCAACGCAGAGCGGGCCGCTGGTAAGCACAAGTTCGACGTCGACTTCGACCTCTTTGAAGACCTGATCGCGTCTGCGCATCTCGTTCATGGCGCACCGCTCCTCGCCCTTTGTGGAATGATCGGGGGCATTCGCGACTATGCGCCACGATTCAGCCGTTTCGATCGGGCCCGGATTGAAACCGTTCCCGGACGTCATGGGCAGCGGCGCTACGCGATCCAGGGCGTAGGAGAGATCCGCTTCGAAATCGACGCCGACGTACGCCACCTACCGGTTGCCCTCGCCTCGATCGTCGGCAAGTACGTACGCGAGATCTCCATGCGTCGCATCGGGGAGTTCTATCGGAGAGGCGATCCCGAGCTCACGCTTGCCAGCGGATACCGCGATCCCGTGACCAAGCGCTTCATCGAAGCAACGGCTCTCCTTCGAAAGAGATTCGGCATCGCGCAAGAATGCTTCCGACGCGAGGCATGATGTCAGGAGGACCCCCCATGTCCGAACGTGACCAGCTACCCCGATGGATCTTGTGGATCGGCGTCGCAGCGGCTGCGGGGTGGGCGCTCTACGCGCTTCGGGGCGTGCTGGCACCGGTGTTCTTCGCGTTCCTGATCGCGTACGTCCTCGATCCGGTGGTCGATCGGATCGAGGGAAGCCGTTTGCTCCGCGGTCGACGGATCGCCCGTGGCGTTGCAATCACCGTGCTGCTCGTCGCCGTGTTCCTGATCACGGCGTTGGTCCTGTTCGTGGTCGCGCCGATGGTCTACGAGCAGGTGGTGGCATTCGTGAGGCAGCTTCCCGGATTGGTGGAAAGGAGCCGAGCGCAATGGGAGCCGTTCTTGGCAGAGGTCGGCCTCGAGATTCCGACGTCGGTCGGCCACGCGTTCGAGGAGCTTCACCTCGATCTCCAATCGGTCGTTGCAAAGGGCTACGCACCCGCCACTGCCGCCGTGAAATGGCTCTTGGGCGGCACCGCCTCGGCTCTTGGTGCGCTCGTCGCCGCGCTCGTGGTGCCGGTGTTCGCGTTTTACCTGCTCTACGATTTCGATCGTCTGACGGCCCGAGCCGGAGAGCTCATTCCGCCGCGCTACCGGGATGACGCGAAGTCGTTCTTCGGAGAGGTCGACCGCGTGCTCGGTCAGTTTCTTCGTGGTCAGTTCACCGTCATGGCAGTCCTCGGCACGCTCTATGGCGTCGGATACGGAATCATCGGCGTACCCCTGGCCCTGCCGATTGGAATTCTCGCCGGGTTGCTGTCCTTCATTCCCTACGTCGGAAGCGCGACCGCCTTGTTGTGCGCGCTGCTGATGACGGCGCTCGAGATGCAGGGATGGGTGCAAGTGCTCTGGGTGATCGGCGTGCATGCCGTGATTCAGGGGCTCGAAGGCTTCGTGATCACCCCGAAGATCATGGGCGACACGGTCGGGATCTCGGCGATCGCCGTCTTGTTTGCTCTGCTGGTCGGCGCGGACCTGCTCGGGTTTACCGGCGTGCTGCTCGCCGTGCCCGCCGCGGCCGTTCTCAAGATCCTTCTCGAGCGCATCGACGATCGGTATCGCAAATCGTCGTTCTATGGGGAAGCCGAGTCGGCAGCGTCCGACTCTACCGAGACCCGGCCAGATTCGACACGTCCAGGTTGATCCGGAGCATCCGGCCTTCGGTCTCGACAGTCGCGTGCCGCATGAGGTCGCTCCACGGCGGCTCCACGGAGGCTGGGGGATCGCCGATCCATGCCTCCATCCGCGCCGCGTTCCGTCGGGCCGTCTCGGCATCGACCAGCTCGACGTATCCTTCGACCGCGCCCTCGCTCCCCGATCGGATGGCGAAGCCGAGCGCCCGCGCGCCTTCCAACACCGAGCGCCCGGGTTCGAGCCCCGCGACGCTCTCCAACGCCTCCTTCCAATGCTCGGGGGGCTCGAGCACCGCGGCGACGGCCGCGTTTCGGCTGAGCCGCGGCCAGAGCTCGGCAATGGATGCTCTTTCGATCAGCGCAGGCACCAAGCTGGATCGAGCCGCCATCGCTTCGGCCACCGTGCGAACCGAGCCGGTGACGACCGTTCGATCGTCCAGGAGCCCGATCGCGCTGCGACGGTCTCGGCTGGTGAGCAGGGCGCCGGTGGCAGCGTCCAGACGAACGACGGATCCGCCGCGCGCGCGCACCAGGGAGCGATGGCACTCGGCCAGCGCTGTCGCCTCCACGCTCCGGCCCTTCAACATCAAACCAATCGACTGAAACGGCTGCTCCTCCGGGCCCCGTACCCAGACGGTGATCTCGCTCAGTGACTGAAGGGGGGCGATTCCGCAGGTCGCTTCGATTTCGGTCAGCTGCTCTTTGGCCACCAAGGCGCCGAGCAGAGCTCGAGCCGCAGGCGTCTTTTCGAGAGCGCTGATGTCCACGTGCAGCACCGCGCGTGCCGTGGTCGGCAGCTCGTGCAGCGGGAGGGACGCGCGAACCCTCCGGCCGTGCTCGATGACCGCGTAGAGCAGGGCTATCGTCGCCATCGAGACCACGACGGCAACCTTGAGCGAGCGAGACATCGATCGAGGGTAGGAAGTTCTTTTCCTTGAGCAAGCGGTCGTGCTAACCGGTGGCCCATGCCGTGGCGCCGTATGCGTTTGCGAAATTCCGAGGTGCTCGCCCGTTGCGACGATCAGGGGCAGCTCGTTTCGAAAGGGGGTCGAGTCGAGATTCGATACAAGCCCAACGACGGGCGAGCATACTTTGCCAGCCTCGCGAACCTCGAGCCGTCCGGGCCCGGGCTCGAGATCGAGCCCGATTCGTTCTGCGGTCCGGGAGAAACCGTGCAAAAGACGGCCAAGCCCTCGACCGCAGACTTCGAGACGTTACCAGACAGACCCGAGGCCGACGAGTTGCTCGTGTTTGCCGACGGCGCATGCAGCGGGAATCCGGGACCGGCCGGGTTGGGCGTGGTGGCGCTCTTCGGGGAGAAGAGGCGCGAGCTCAGCGAGTATCTGGGCGAGGCCACGAACAACATCGCGGAGCTCACGGCGATCTTGAGAGCGGTCGAGCTCGCGAATGAGCTTGGACGACCGCTTCGTTTGTATACCGATTCGCAGTACGCGATCGGTGTGCTGACGCAGGGCTGGAAGGTGCGCGCGAACAAGGAGTTGGTCGCGAAAGTACGCAAAGCCCTCGACGCGCACTCCGATGCCAAGCTATTTCACGTGCGTGGTCATCAGGGTGTGACACTCAACGAGCATGCCGACGAGCTTGCCGTCCGCGCCGTGCAGACACGCCAGTCTACGGGCTGGACCGAGCCTTGATGCGGCGGGCGGCTTCTCGGAGCGTGACCAGCTCGTAGCCGTCCTTTCGCATGGCTCGCACTGCGGCAGTCAGGACCTCGAGCTTTTCTTCCGACGTGCGCCTCAAGTCGGCGCGGTACGGCACGAGTGCTTCGAGCCCGTCCTCGACCGAATCGGCAGCGTCGAAGCCATGAAGCTCAAGGTTGATCAGCTCGCGGCCTACCATCTGCTTCGTCAGCCTCACCGCGATTCGCGCTCCGCCGACCACCAACGACGTGCCGATGTAGGGTAGCTGCCAGCGAGTCACGCCGATGGGAAGCTCCAAGATCCCTGCGCCTCGCCGCCAGTAGGGACGTCCCACGGGATATGGATCCCGTGGCGCACGCAAGACCGCGGGGCTGTCGAGCACGCTCGCGCTTCGTCGGCCCCGTAGCTTCATCACGGCCAACGCCGCAGCCTTGAGACCGAAGTAGCTCGGGCAGGGAAAGACGCTCGAGTCGTACTGCGCGCCGGATGCTTCCAACGCGTCGAACAGTGCATCGCAAACCGCGTAGCCAGGGGCGCGAAATCCTGCCGGGCGCTCTCCGCACGTTGCTTCGATGATCGCCGCGCCTCGTTCGATTTCGTCCGCAATCTCGTCGTTCGTCCTACGCGAGAGGTCGTAGTGGTGCCGATACGAATGGTTTGCGATCTCGTGTCCGGCCCGATGGAGCCCAGCGATCGACCGGCGGTTCTTCTCGAGCTCCAGGTCTTCGCCGATGGCGAAAAAGGTTGCATGGATCGACTCCTGTTCGAGCCATTGCGCAAGCCTGGGGAGGCAACGATCGTACACCGCGTGAACGGAAGGCTCGCCCAGAGGCTCCAAACCGTGGATCGCGGTGTAGAGAGGCACCTCGTCCAAGTCGATCGATATCGATGCCAGCCGCAGACTCAACCTTTGCTCCGAATTGCGATGAAAAGCTTCGCCAAGCTGCCAAGCACGCGTGGAATCCGCCGCACCAGCCGAATGCTGGGAGGTCGCTTCTCCAACACACGAACCGGGATTTCCCTCATTCCCAAACCCGCCCGCTCCGCGCGTATGACCAACTCCGAAGCGAACAAATCTCCATCGATCACGCAGGCGCGTACGATGGGCTGCACTTTGTCGTTGCGGAATGCTTTGAGGCCGTGCGTGTCGGTTCCCCCAAAGCCGAGCGTCCACCTCAGCAACCCGTTGATCACTTTCGTGCCGAGTCGGCGAAACAGGGGACGCTGGTCTCTGGCTCCTTCCATGACCTTCGAGCCGACGACGAAGTCTACTGTCGGATCTTGCAGCAAGGCCAAGGCCCGTTCGTAGAAGTCGGTGTCGCATAAATCGATCTCGTCGCAGATGATGATCGCGCCACTCGCGTGCAAGATCCCGTCACGAAGCGCCTTGCCGTAGTCCGGCTCGCTGGTGTGCCGGCAGACGAGCTGCGGCAGTCGCTCGCGGAGGTCGGAAGCGACCCGAACCGTCTCATCGGTTGAGCCGTTTTCCGCCAGCACGAGCTCGTACGACCAGCCGAAGTCCGCCAGCCGATCGACGAGATCGACGACTGCCGCGCGCAGGATTGCCTCCTCGTTGTACACGGGGATTACGATCGAGATCGAAGGCTTGTCGGCGGATTCGGTCAAGGGGCGGCACGATCTCAAGCAGAGGCATCGGCGTCAAGCCAAGCCGCTTACCACTGCATGCGCATTTTCGAGCTCCATTTGGAGCGGCCCGAGGCACGCAGGGAGCGCTACCGTTTGCCCCTTGGATACGTCCAGGCATCCGTGGCCGTCGTGTAGGGCCAACCTTCCCGCGAGGACCGTGACCCCACGCAATCGATCGGCAACGGGAAGCTCGAGCGATCCGGAGCCCGTCAGCCGGTACACCGAAAAGACATCGGACCGCAGCGGCCCCTGGCCGCTCAGCAGCCGCGTCAGGTGGGCCGCGCCGGGGATGGGCGCCGGTCCCGCCCGGTGGCGGATGCACTCGATCAAGGCGTCGCCTCGGGGGCCCTCCCAACGCGTGACATCGAGCGCACGCTCCCGGTGAAGGGCCCTCGGCTCGCCGTTCGGGTCGGGCCGCCCCGCTGCATCGTAGCGGCGGTTCCAGTCCCAGTAGCGATAGGTGATGCCGCGTTTGCCTGGCGTCACCCGCTGGGGCTCGAGGAGCAAGACCCCTTTGCCTATCGCGTGCGGCGTTCCGGGCTCGATCGAAAAGACATCGCCGGCACACACCGGGACGAAAGTCATCAGGTCGTCGACCGCTTCGCCTTGGTCGAGCGCCGCTTCCACGTCGGACCGCGAAACGCGATCGCGAAAGCCCAGATACAAGCCCGCTCCGGGCTCGGCCTCGATGATGTACCACGCCTCTGGTTTCCCGCTCTCGTTCGCAGCGAGCGCCGGATCATCGTCCCGGGGATGGATCTGCACCGACAGATCATCGGCGGCGTCTACCAGCTTCACCAGCAACGCGGTGGAGCCGAGGGCGGCCTCGCGCCCGAGAAGAGCTGGGTCGGAGTGAAGCACCTCGTCGAGCGAGGGTCCTTCCACGAGGCGGCTCGGAAAGTCCGGCTCTACGGAAAGCTCCCACGACTCCCCGACGGGTCCGGTCACATCCAAGGCGGCCTCGGCCTTCAACTGCTCGATGATGCGGCGCCCACCCCAAGGCGTTCGGGCGGGCGGCGTGAAGTTGTCGCCCTGCAGAAGCAGGGGCCGCCGCCAGTTTTTTGGTCCTACTTTGTCCGACATGTAAGGTGGCCTTCTAAACCCTATGGTAGCGCCCTGGGAGGTTGGGATGGGTTATTTGGGTAAGGAACGCCGAATCCACCGGGTCTTCGTGACTCGCAACAGCGAATATCACGTCCGACGCAATGTGTGCGTGGGCGTTCGCGATCGTCGCACCGGGCAGTGGCTGAGCGGTCATCTCGCGCTGCGCAGCACCGTGTCCGGCGGCCTCAAGTTCCACGACAACGGCGCGATCAGCGCGTCGGAGGGGTTGCCCACGGTCGGCGAATCGCTGTTTTTCATCGCTGCCGGACGGGATCTCATCACCAGCCCGGTTCTGAACGTCGAAAGGCCTCCGTTGGAGGTCGTTCATAGCTACCCCATGTGAGATCACGCGCCGCGAGATGCTATATCCCGCGGCGTGCCTTACGTCATGAAGACCATTCGCGTGGTGGCTGCCCTCGTCGAGCGAGAAGGGCGCTATCTCATCACGCAGCGTCGTGAGACCGCGGTGCTCCCGCTGCTCTGGGATTTTCCGGGAGGGCGCGTGGAAGAGGGCGAGAGTGACGAAGCCGCGTTGGTGCGCGAGGTCGAAGAAAGGCTTGGCGCCGCAGTACGGGTGGGCCAGCTCATTTCCTTCGTCAATCATCCTTACGAGAAGTACGCGGTGGACTTGTTCCTCTACGAGTGCGAGCTGCTGAGCGAGGATCTGCGATGCCGGGCGGTCCGGGCTTATGCATGGGTCACCTCGAAAGAGATGGAATCCTACGCGTTCACCCCCGTCGACGAGGCATCGATGAGCAAGCTCCTCGGAGAGAGCTAGACCGAGTACACCCTGAACTGATCCGCCCTCGAAGCCTCAGGATAGACCGAGTACACCCTGAACTGATCCGCCCTCGAAGCCTCAGGACGCCGATTCGCCCGCCGCTCATCCTCGAATGTACGCTGCACGTCCTTCGTCTTCGCAACGGCCGCCTCGACGCCCTGAGGCTACGATCATCGAATCATTTCAAGGTGTACTCGGTCTACCGCGCCATCGCTATACGTCGTAGAAGATCGGCGCCCGCTTCCGGATGAAACGCAGCACCAAGTCCCGCGCTTCGTCCGGCAGGCCTTCGAATTGAATGCCCATGCCGGGCTCGGACTCGGACGTGAAGTCCATCGGATCGCGCACGAAGCGCACGTAACCGTCGCATTCGAACTCGAAGCCCCCAGGCAGCGTAACCAGCATGGAAACCGACGTGTCCTTCGGAAGCGCTTCGTAGGTCGCCAAGAAGACGCCTCCGTGTGCGATCTCGCCGCTGAACCCCACGTAGAAGTTCGACTGGGTCGTCGCCCCCAGATTGGCTTCGACGCGCCGACGCTCGCCACTCGGAATCGGAGCTGGCGGCGGCAACATCGAGGTCGCAATCACCCCCGGCCGAGCGCTCTGCCCAACACCAACCCCCGCACTGTCACCCGCGCGAACACTATCGCTGTCACCGCCGCTGACCCTGTCACTGACCCTGTCCCCCCCAGCCCGTCCTTCCGGCGGCACGCTCGGTTTGTTCGTGAGCGGAAAGAGGATGCTGATCACGTCCGCAATCCGCTCGGTCGCGCGCTGCACCCCTGGATGCTCGGTCTTCACGTCCTGCAACAACGCAAGCGTTTGGCTCAGGGTGCCGAGCGCGCTTCTCACGCACGTCTTGCCATCGGGCTCGGTCGAGGCGTACTCGGCTTCAAACAGAGCGCCCACCGACTTGGCCACGTTTTTTTGAGCGATCCCCAGCGCCTTTTCAGGGATCTCGGAGTCTTCCTGAAGCGCCTCGAGCGCCTCACCGAGCGCCTCGCGGGCCCGTCGTGCCTCGCCGGCCGATGAATAACCCATGATTGGTGTGTCCCCCCAGCTAACCTGCTTCTCAGGATAACGGGAGTCGTGAGGAGGTCAAAGCTCCTTGACGAATACGACGCGTGAGCGCCCCGGACCCGCGTAATCCGGGACTTCGGTGCTCGTGAATCCCATCGATTCGTGAAATCGAATCGGCCCCTCGTGCCCCGACGAAGCAAGCGACTTGATTTGCTTCATTCCCGCGGCTCGGCACCGCTCAGTGAACTGCTCGTAGAGCCGCTTGCCGACGCCGCGGCGGCGGTGGTCCGGATGGATGCCGACCAGGTGTACGTAGCCGGTTGCAGAAGGTGCGGGCACCATCACTCCGAGAAGGAAGCCGATCACCTGCCCGTCCTGCTCGGCCACGAGCGCATGCTCGCCAAACTCGTAGAAGAACATGGGATCTGCGCGACGCCCAGCCGGCCCACCCCACCACTGGTCCAGCACGGAAATGATATAGTCGTAGTCCGCTTTGGTCAGTCCCCGGATGTGCATTTCGCGCATAGCGGTATCACGATCTCAGCCAGAGCGCACGGCGAGCGCGCCACGAGCATGTCCGAGCCCCGAGAGCCATCGCAAGACGCAACGCTTCTGTTCTGCCCGTTCTGCGGAGAGGCGTTCGAGGGTCGTCGCGAATGCCCCGAGCACGAGCTCGCGCTGCTCCCGATCGACGATCTTCCAAGACGTGCGGAGGGTGCGTTGGACGAGGTCCGTGTCTTCGCTGACCCGAGGCTGGGAAGAGGCCCGCTCATGTTGGGCGCGGTGCTCGTCCTGATTGGATTCGTGGCGCCCTTTGCTCGCTCGCGAGGAATTGAGGCTTCCGCATTGGAAGCAGCCGTGGACGGTGCCGTCAATCTCTGGCTCACGCCGGGCGCCGCAATCGTATTGCTTTGGATTCCATGGAAACGCCGGACGCGCTCCGCGATGCACGCCGCCCGCGCCGCGGTGCTCGGGCTGGCGGTGAGCGGCGTGTTGCCCTTGGTCTACACGACGCGGCGGATCGGGGTCATGGCAGAGGCGTCCCATGCGAACGTAGAATGGCGCTGGGGGCTGTGGCTCATGGCGGCGGGTCTCGTGGTCTGCGCCATGAGCAGCGCCGGATTCGGCGGTCGGCACAGGGCCGACGTTCAAGCAGCGCCCGAAAGCGATGGGCTGAAAATGTAGCCTTGCTGCTGGACGACGCACACTCGATTCGGACCGGCCACTCGCGCCCTCGCGACAGCCACGCTGGCCGCATCCAAGAGCTCGCTGTGTGTTCTCACGTTGGCGCTGGGGAAAAGGCCCACGCCGATCGAGGTCGTCAACGGGATGCGAACGTCGCCGACCTCGATGGGTCGCGAAGCCACCTCGGCTACCACGCACTCCGCCAGCGCGAGCGCCCTCGCCGGGCGCGTATTGGGAAGCAGCAAGCCGAACTCGGCGGCCCTGAAGCGGGCTGCGACGTCGGTGTTGCGGATCGTGCGCTGCACCCTTTCGCAGACCTCGTCCAACGCTGGCAGAGCCACCTCGGGACCATGCTCTGCGACCGGCTTCTGAAGCCCGTCCACCGCTAGGATGCAGCAGGCCAGAGGGTCGAGGTGCCTTCGCGCCTCTGCGAATTCATGCTCGAGGCGTTGGTGAAAGTACCGCGGGTCCGGCAGCACGCCGAGCCGCTCGTGCAGCGATGAATAGCGAAGCTCGCTCTTTGCGAACTCGACGTCGTCATGGGTGCGCTTGACCCGGAGCATGTGGTCGACACACGTGAGCAGATCAGCATCGTCCATCGGCTTTGCGACGTGATCGTCGGCACCCGTACGAAGACCCTGAATTCTGGCGCTCTCGTCTCCTGGAGGAGTCAGAAGAACGACGGGTACGAATCGGTCCTTGGTGATGGTCTTGATGACGCGGCACACATCGATGCCGCTGAGCCCGGGCATGTCGACGTCGAGCAGGACGAGATCGACCGGCTGGGCGCGTACCGCGTCGATCGCCTTTTGTCCGCTACTGGCCGTGGCCACGATGAAGCCTTGGTCGCGAAGGAGCTCCGCGAGGTGCTCCCGGGTCGCGCGGTCGTGCTCAGCAACGACCACGGCCGTCCTCGGCAATGTCCCAGAGGTCCCCACCAGGACAATGTACCCGACTGAGCCGGGATACGCGAGTGCCTGCTTCGAGTTTCCCCAAGCCCGGGTCGTGTCTATACTAGTAGCGAAAACGGACCCGTTCGGGTTTGGGGGCGAATGGAGCTCAAGCAGCAACTCAAGCTATCGCAGCAGCTGATCATGACGCCGCAGCTGCAGCAAGCCATCAAGCTGCTGCAGATGTCGCGCATGGAGCTCAGCGAGCTGGTTCAAGAGGAGCTGCTCGAGAATCCGATGCTCGAAGAGGGCAACGAGGCGCGTGAGACCGCCAATCCAGCTCCAGAAGAGTCCGCTGCTCCCGAGGTTCGCGCCCACGAGGCGAAGAAGGAAGAAATCGACTGGGAGCGCTACCTCGAAAATCATTCCACCGAAGCGCCAATGCCCTCGATTCGGCGTGGAGGCGAGGAGGAGATGCCCGGCCTCGAGGCGACTCTCTCCACCTCCGAGGATCTCTCCGATCATTTGGGCTGGCAGTTGCGCATGGGCGACTTCGTCGAGGACGAGCGCCGGTTTGCCGCGCTCGTGATAGGCAATCTCGACGACAACGGCTATTTGAAGATCGAGGGCATCGCGCCGGAGGACATCGTGCCTCGACTGGCGGCGGAGTCGGAGCTCGATCCAGAAGACGCCGAAGAAGTGTTGGCCATGATCCAACAGTTCGATCCGATCGGAGTCGCGGCCCGGTCCCTCGAGGAGTGCCTGACCATCCAGGCCAAGCACTACGGCATGGATGATCTGGTGCTTCGGGTAATCTCAGACCATCTGGGCGACCTGGAGAAGCGACATTATCCCGCCATCGCGAAGGCGCTCGGTTGCTCGCTCGACGAAGTGTACGACGTCGCGCAAATCATCGCGGAGCTCGAGCCGCGCCCCGCTCGCCGCTTTCAAACCGAAGAGCCGCGATACATCGTGCCGGACGTCTACGTGCATCGAGTGGGGGACGAGTACTACGTGGTTGCGAACGATGACGGGATGCCCAAGCTCAAGATCAGCGGCTTCTACCGCTCCGCGATGGCGGACAACCCCAAGGCCAAGGAGTACATCCAGGACAAGCTTCGCAGCGCACAATGGTTGATTCGAAGCATCGATCAGCGCCGAAAGACGATCGTGAAGGTGACCGAGTGCATCGTGGAAAAGCAACGGGACTTCTTCGACAAGGGCATCGAGCATCTGAAGCCCATGATCTTGCGCGATGTGGCCGAAGCGGTAGGGATGCACGAGAGCACGATCTCTCGGGTGACCAGCAACAAGTACGTCCACACGCCCCGGGGCACGTTCGAGCTGAAGTACTTCTTCAACAGTGCCATCAAACGCGACCATCAAAACGACATCGCCTCCGAAAGCGTCAAGCAGGCGATCAAGAACATCATTTCGGGCGAGGATCCCAAGGCGCCGTTGTCGGACCAGAGAATCGTTGAAATACTCGGCCAAGACGACATCAAGATTGCCCGCCGCACCGTCGCAAAGTATCGTGAGATGCTCGGCATTCTGAGCTCGTCGAAACGAAAGAAGTACTTCTAAATCGCCGGAGGTTCGATGCGTATCAGCTACACATTTCGAAACATGGAGTCATCTGACGGAATCAAGAACTACGCATCCGAGAAGATCGGCAAGATCCAGAAGTACATGAGGGCGCCGCTTCACGCCGAGTTCACGTTTTCGATGGAACGGCATCTGCATCGCGTCGACCTCAACTTGACTGGCGACGGGCATCAGTATGCCGGCCACGGCCAGTCCGAGGACATGTACGCGACCATCGACCAAGTCGTCGACAAGATCGACAGGCAAGTGCGCGACTTGAAGGCGACGGAGAACGACCGCCGCCGCCACGGTGGCGATTCGGTCCGCCGTCCCGAAGACTGATCCCCATTGCACCTTCCCGACGGGTGGGGTATCGCCTGCCGTCATGCTCGCTGAACTGTTGCATCCGGAGCGCGTGCGTGTCGGCCTCGAGCTTGCCGACAAGGAAGCGGCGCTGCGAGCAGTCGCAGCTTTGCTGACGATGCCCGAGGGCACCGCGAACGAAGAGGCCGTGTACGACGTGCTGCTCGAACGAGAACGTCTCGCCAGTACGGGCGTCGGGAGCGGCGTCGCGATTCCCCACGGGCGCTACGATGGCGTCGCCGAGCTACGTGCCGCAGTGGCGGTATGCCCCGCCGGAGTCGACTTCAACGCCGTGGACGGTCTGCCCGTCAAGATATTCGTGGCAATCATCGGGCCCCGCTCCATGCCTCAAAAGCACCTTGCCGCGCTTGCCGGTGTCTCGCGAGTCCTGCGGGATACGGTGAAACGGGCTGCGCTTCTCAACGCGGTGGACAACGCGGAGGCGTACGGCGCGCTGGTCGACGCCTGACGGGCAGACAGTTGGCGGCGGCTGGCGTATGATGGAAGCGTGACCCAATTCTCCTCTTCGTCGCACGCGGGGCTTCCTAGCATGCGCGTCGAACGCGGTGTCACCGTCGCGCATCTCTTGGCCGAGCCGCGCCTCCGCGCCATCATGCAGCTGGTTGCGGGGCAGGACGGACAGGAGCGCTCGATAGACCACCCGCGCGTTCAGAAGCCGGGGCTGGCCCTCGCGGGGCATACCCACGGTGTGGTGCCGACTCGGATCCAGATTCTCGGCGAGACCGAGATCACGTATCTCGAAGCGTTGTCACCTGCCGAGCAGCTCGTTCGCGCAAGGGTTCTGTTTGGTCTCGGATTGTCCTTGGTGATCATCACCCGGGGTATCCAAGCGCCGCCGGCGCTCGTTCGGGCGGCCGAGGAGACGTCGACTCCTCTGGCCGTGGCCGAGCCGCGCTCGAGCCGTACGATCCAGGCCGTCCATCTGGTCCTCGATGGGCTTCTCGCTCCCTCCGAGACGCGTCATGGCGTGTTGATGGACGTTCACGGCATCGGTACGTTGCTCTTGGGGCCGAGCGGCATCGGGAAGAGCGAATGCGCCCTTTTCTTGGTGGAGCGAGGGCACCGTTTCGTCGCCGATGACCAGGTGATTCTGTCGTTGCTTCCGTCGGAGCAGATTCTCGGCCGTGCGCCGACCTTGCTTCGCAACCACCTGGAGGTGCGCGGTATCGGGATCATCAACGTCAGGGATCTATTCGGGGCCAATGCGGTGCGCACCGAGAAGACGGTGCAGCTCGTGGTGGAGCTCTGTCCCTGGAAGGATGAAGAGCCGTTCGATCGTCTCGGGCTCGACGATTCGACGCTCGACATCCTCGGGATTCCCATTCCCATGCTCCGCATCCCGATTCGCCCTGGACGCAACATGGCGGTCATCCTCGAGGTCGCCGCGCGCAATCACATCTTGAAAATGGTCGGCAATCACGGCGCCAGGAAGTTCATCTCCTCGCTCGCACGAGATCGAGAGGAACCGGGATCGGGTCGTGGAGGATGAGTGACGCTCCACAGCTCGTTCTCGTGACCGGTTTGTCTGGAGCAGGCCGAAGCACGGCGCTGCGCGTGCTCGAGGACGCCGGCTTTTTTTGCGTGGACAACTTGCCGCCGGCTTTGGTTCCGGAGCTGCTCGATTTGGTGAGCGACGAAGGCAAGCTGCGCCGAGTCGGTTTGGGTATCGACGTTCGTACCGGCAGCTTCTTGAGTGGCGCCGAAGACATGCTTTCGAAGCTCGAGGCGTCGGGTCACGCGGTTCAAGTGGTCTTTCTCGACTGTGCCGACGACGTCTTGGTGCGGAGGTTCAGCGAAACCCGCCGACCGCACGCGCTGGCGCGGGAAGGGGATCTGCACGGAGCCATCACCAGGGAACGGGAGCGGCTCGCCGGGCTTCGTGATCGGGCCGATGTCGTCATCGATACGACGGAGCTCAGCGTGCACGACCTCCGGCGCCAACTGATCGATTACATCGGGCGCGATGCGGCCCGGCCCTCCATGGTGGTGCGCTTGCTATCCTTCGGTTTCAAATATGGCATTCCCATCGATGCCGATCTCGTCTTCGACCTCAGGTTCTTGCCCAATCCGCACTTCGTGGATGCGCTTCGTCCCAAAACGGGCGTCGACCCGGAGGTGGCCGACTACGTGTTGAAGGCGCCGGAGACCGAGGAGCTTCTCCGGCTGTTGCGTGCGCTCATTGATTTCACGCTTCCGCAGTACGCCTCAGAGGGTAAGGCCTACTTGACGATGGCCTTCGGGTGCACCGGCGGCCGGCATCGTTCCGTCGCGATGGTCGAGGAGCTCAGGCGGCTACTCGGAGACCGCCACGAGGTGGTCGTGTCTCATCGCGACGCGCAGCGAGTAGTACGGTGAGCACGGCCTTTGCCGCGACGGTCGAAGTGACCAACCGCCTAGGCATTCACGCCCGAGCTGCCGCCAGGCTGGTCGACCTCGCCAACCAGTACGAGTCTCACATCGAGCTGAGCAAAGACGGGCAGGTAGCGGACGCCAAGAGCATCATGGGTGTGTTGCTCCTATGCAGCCAGCGTGGCTCCAAGATTACCTTCCGTGCGACTGGGGCGGATGCGGAGCAGGCGCTCGCTGCGCTGTGTGAGTTGGTCAAAGACGGGTTCGGAGAGGATCGATGAGCGATCCCGTGCGCCTCAAGGGTGTTGCTGCGTCGATGGGAGTAGCCGTCGGCACTGCGCGGGTGCTCGCATGGGGCCGCCGTCGCATATCGTTTCGACGAATCACCCAGGGCCAAGTCGCGAGCGAGATCGATCGATTTCGAGCAGCAGTCGCTGCATCGCACGCCGAGATCGAAGTCGCGAGGCAGGAGCTCGCTCAGCAACACGGGGCGACCTACGCCTCGATTCTGGACGCGTACCTGCTCATGCATGGAGATGCGCTGCTGATCGACGCCACCTGCGACACCATTCGGGAAGAGAACATCAATGCGGAATGGGCGGTCTCCCGCGTGGCCGAGCGGCTGAAGGCGCCGCTGCTTCGAGACGGCTCGTCTTACTTCAGAGAGCGCGCTCGCGATGTCGATCACGTGAAGGAGCATCTCCTTCGCGAGCTGTGCGGAGAGGATCGCACCGAGCTCCCCGGGCAGGGCCCAGTGGTCTTGATTGCCCACGACCTGACACCGGCCGATGCGGTCCAGATGCTCGCTCCGCCAACCGTCGGTTTGGTCACGGAGGTGGGAGGAGGCAGCAGTCACACGGCGATTCTCGCGCGAACCTTCGGCGTGCCGGCCGTCGTGGGCGTGGGTTCGGTGCCGATCGAGATCGAGGACGATCAGGACGTGGTGGTCGATGGCTTCGGCGGACAAGTGATCATCGGCGCTTCGCGTCGAGAACGGAGCCAGGCAGAGGCCCGCCGAGATCGGTTTCTGGCCTTTCTCGACGCGGAACGTGATAGGAGCGCAGTCACGCTAGATGGAACGTCGATCAGCGTGGCCGCCAACATGGAGCTGCCGAGCGAGCTCGAGGCCGCCCTCGCAAGTGGTGCCGACGGGATCGGGCTCTACCGTACGGAGTTCATGTGTTTGAACCGGCCCGAACCGCCGTCCGAAGATGAGCAGCTCGACATCTACCGGACGATCGCTGCCGCATTGGCGCCGAGCAAAGTGATCTTCAGAACGTTCGACTGGCGCAGGGATAAGCGCCCGGCCGGTTTCGACATGGGCGAAGACCAGGCGGGGTGGTTGCGAACCCAGATCAAGGCTGTATTGCGGGCAAGCGAATGGGGCCACGTGGCGCTCATGTTCCCGATGGTGGCCACCGTGCGAGAGCTTCTGGATGCCAAGATCCTCGTCGAGCAATGCAGGTCGGAGCTCGGGGAAAGAGGCGCCCCGTGCGCCTCGCTGCAAGTGGGGATGATGGTCGAGGTTCCATCCGCTGCGCTGATGGCCGAGGGTTTTGCGCGGCATGCCGATTTCTTTGCGGTGGGCACGAATGATCTCGCGCACTACACACTGGCCGTCGATCGCCACGGTAATCAGGCTTCCGCCGGGGCGAATCCGCTCGACCCGGCCGTCCTCAGGCTTCTCGAGCGCACGGTCCGTGCTGCGGGGGACGCTGGCATCCCTTGCTCGATGTGTGGCGACATGGCGGCTCATCCCCTCGCGCTCAGCCTGGCGTTGGGATTGGGATACCGCGAGATCTCCGTCCCCATTCGCTTGCTCCCGCTGGCACGCGCCGTGGTCCGTAGCGTCGATATCGAGCTGGCAGGCCCACTGGCTCACGACGCATTGAGCTGCGAGTCCGCTGAAGATGTTCGGCTTCTGGTGACCGACCGCATGGGCGAGGGTTTCGATCCCGCTTGGATTCGACAGGAAGCCGTCTAGTCCTAATGATCGAGGACCGGCCTCACGAGTTGCACCAGATCACCTTCGCTCAGCAGGCCCGTTGCGCGGGCGACTTCGTATCCATCCGCGTTGTACACGATGAACGTCGGAACCTTGTCGATCTTGCCGAGAGAGCTCTCTCCGTTCTCCACGCTTCCATAAGGGTTTGCGCCCACCGGGAAAGGTGGATCGAGCGCATACGCCCAGGCTTCGATGAGCGGCCCGGCACGCGGCTGCGCTGCGACGCCGATGACTAGAATCTCGGGATGTTGAGAAACGAAAGGACGAAGCGATTTCAGCACCGCTTGGCTCACGGCGTCGAACGTCGCAAACACGAACAGCAGCAGAGGCCTGCCGCGAAGGTCCGCGAGCTCGACCCAACGGCCGTCCGACAGTCGCAGCCCGAGGTCCAGCCGCCCGCTCTCGTTGGCATCCGGCGTCGTCCCTTGCGTGCTGCTCGCAGCACGCGCGCACCCCAAAGCGACCACGAGGACAATCGCGATCAAACATGGGCCGTATCTCGGAAGCGCGCTACGAGTCATTGCGGTCGATGGCGCAATATAGCAAGAACCCCTTCGAAGTGGACGGTATCCACCAACGGCTCGACGCACTGCTTGCCGAATGCGATGCAGAGCTCACGCGACGTCGTGATCCGGTCGATTTCGCGCATCGGTACGAGGAACCGCGAGATCGAGAAGTGGCAGGGCTGATCGCTGCGAGCCTCGCCTTCGGAAACGCGGTCGCGGCGCGCCAGAGCATCGATCGGGCGCTTTCGGTGTTGGGGCCGCATCCTGCAGAGAGAATCACCGGCGTGAGCCGGGCCGAGCTGCAACGCGACCTACACGGCTTCGTCCACCGCATCTATCGCGGGGAGCACCTGGCGATTTTGCTTTCGCAGGCGGCCGCGCTGCTACGAGAGCATGCAACCTTGGGAAGGGCGTTCGCGCAGTTTCACGCGGAAAGTGACGGCGATTTCCGCGAGGCCTTGGCGCGGTTTGCCGATGCGCTTCGAGGCGATGCGGCCAGTCGGAGCATGCGCCACCTTGTCAGCGATCCTCGTGCTGGGAGCGCGTGCAAGCGCCTGTTGCTCTACGCGCGCTGGATGATTCGTCCCGCCGATGGCGTCGATTTGGGTCTGTGGCCGATCGCGCCTCGGGAGCTCATCATCCCCGTCGACACCCACGTCCACCGTATCAGCCGAAACTTGGGTCTGACCAGACGCCGCACGGCGAGTTGGGTGACGGCCGAGGAGATCACTGCCGCCCTACGCAGGCTCGATCCCGACGATCCAGTCAAGTACGACTTCGCTCTGTGCCATCTCGGCGTCTCCAGAGACTGTCCGAGCCGTCCTGACTTTGCGAAGTGCGAGCGTTGCGTGTTGCAAGACGTCTGCGAGGTTTGGACCTCCCGGCGCACCCCAAGCTCAACGAAGGAAGCCGGTCAGCTTGGGCTCTAGCGCATGCAGGTCCGTCACCGTGCTCACGCCGTCTCCACGTTCCACGACGTCGCCTTTGAGATGGATCAAGCGGTAGTCCTGCAACGCTTTGAGCGCGGTCTCTAGCTTGAGCTTCGAAAGAGACTCCCGCCGCTCGATTTCGCCGGCGAGGTACATCTGCTGGCCGAGCGCGAGAGTGCGCTTGTACCAGTCCTTCTTCGGGATGGGGCCATCGAGCACGATTTCGGTGCCCCGAAGCGCCAAGAGATAGCTTTCGAAGAAGGTCTGGAGCATCACCGCGTATCGTTCGAGACGTTGCCGTGTCTTGCCCTCCGTGGCTTGTGCGTGTCCGTCACGAATCTCGATCTCGGCGTCGTCGGCCAAACCCCGCAGAGTTTCGGTGAAGATCTGAACGAAGGTCGCGTCGGTCCTGTAAATGAACTCGTGCTTGAACAAGCGTGAGAGCTGCTGAACGCGGCTGTTCAGCCGATTCACGTCGACCCATTGCTCTTTGTCCACGAGGAGCGCCGCGGCGATCAGCGCGCGCGGCACGAAGAAGTGAATGATCGTGTTTTGGTAGTACTCGAGCGCGATGCGTCGCTCGGACTCGATGGTGTAGATGGGGTCCGGCCCGGTGTCATGGGCGATGATGAGCCGCGCGTCGATGAACAAACGCAAGGCTTCGTCGATCGTATCCTCGCGGATCCGGCCTTCGCCGATGCGCAGCTGATGCGCGATGCGCGCGTCCATCTTCTCGAGCGCGTGCAACAAGTCGGTACACGCGCCGAGCAACGACGTCCGCGTCATGCCGCGCTTTCGGTGGCTCAACAACGCGGTCGCGACGAGCGCAGCAGGGGTCACCACAGTCACCTCGTTGATCGAGTACATGACCTTGTGCGCCAGGGCTCGGACGGCGCTTCGCTGCTGGTCGTCGTCGAGCTCGTCGAGCTTCGCGGCACCCGTCGCCAATCGAGGCACCGTCTCGGCGGCGAACTCGTCGAAGTCGATGATCTCGCCAAACTGCACGTAGAGACGGCCCCACTTGGACCTGAGGACGCTCGAGCTCTTGATGAGGTCACCCACGTTTTCCGATTGCTTCTCTCCCCCGGAGAGCTCGTGCACGAACGAACGCTCTTCGATGATCCGCTCGTAACCGATGGAGATCGGCACGAGCTTGACCTTCGTGCCGCCGAGCTTCGTCGCGGAGTTGGCAACCATCGAAAGCAAGCCGTACTTCGGCGGCAATGCTTTGCCCGTACGGGAACGGCCGCCCTCCAAGAAGAACTCCAGCGCGAACCCTTCCGCCAAGGCTTTGCGAAGATAGGCCTCGACGATGGTGGGGTAGAGCGTGTCCCCGTGAAAGCTACGGCGAATGAAGAACGCGCCGCCACGGCGCAGCAGCGGACCGATGGGCCAGAAGCTCAGGTTCTCGCCCGCGGCGATCAGCGGCGGCATCATCGCGTTGGCGTACAGCATGTCGCTCAAGACCAGATAATCGACGTGGCTCTTGTGGCTGGGAAGCAGGACGAGCGAAGCATCACGCGCAGCATCGCGAACACGCTCGAGGCCCTCCTTGTCGAGCATGACCCCGTCGTACATTTGCGACCAAACCCAGGTCAGAAAGCGATGCAGCATGTCGATCACGAAATGGCTCTGCTTGGCGCAGAGGTGCCGTAGCTGCTTTCGGGCCACGTGCTCGGCCTTGACATACGAAATGCCCTTCTCGGCGGCGTAGCGCTGGATCTGGGCGCGGACTCTGGGGCTTCTGAGCAGCTCGTCTTGAATGCGAGCCGTGGTCTTCTTCATCGGCCCGAGGATGACGGCCCGGTCGCGCTCCATTCGGCGAAGCAAGGCGTAGCGGATCTTGTTCGCGGCCTCGCTGTCGGCGAGGTCCGGGTTCTTCTTTAGGAAGTTTTGCAGGTTGAAAGGCTCGCCCGACCGCAGCTTGGCGTCGCGGTAGTTCAGGAGGAACTGGCAGAAAACACGAAGCCGGCCGGGCCATTGCACCGGTCCGAACAACAGGTCGAGAAGGCTCGGGCTCGCGGTGCCCGCCTGCTTGCTCCAGATGAACGTTTGCGGAACCAGCAGAATGGGCTGCGTCGAGGTCCGCTGCTTCGCCACCAGGGTTTCGATGAGGTCGACTTCGAGCTCGCGGCCGCGCCGCGCCTGACTTCCAAATTTCGGGGGGCGTCTGAGAAACAGGAGCGCGCTGTAGCCGTCGCCGACCGTCCGCTCCAAGGCCACGGCTTCCGGAACTTGCCGCCTCAGGCTCAAACGACGCTCGCCTTTTCCGAAAGGCTCGAGGATCCAAAGCCCCAAATCATTGACGAATCGGACCAAGGGCAGCCCGAACTTCTTCAGCAGAAAGTCGAGGCAGATGAAGTCCAGGAACGAGACGGAGCGCATCACGTAGACCACCACGCCCTTGCTGGCTGCGTCGCGGACGCTCCGGCTCCAGTTTTCGTCCACTCGGATGTGGGCGAAGAACCGCCGGTAGAGCCACCGCAGGATCGCGTTCGGCGAATAGGGCGCCGGCGTCCGCGATCGCCGCGCCAGCTCAGGCAAGTTCGTCATCCCCAAAATGAGACCCTAGCAGTGTCGAGGATCGGGTCGAGTATACGCCCTTTGCCCTGATTCCGGGTCTTTCAGAGCTCGGCCCGCACCAAGCGGCGCTGCCCCGGCTTCAGATCGACGGAATAGCGGCGCTCTTTTCCGCCAAGCCGCACGACCACTTCATAGCGTCCGGCGCTCAGGTGCGTTCCGACGCCGCTGACTAGGGTCCCGATCCTCTTGCCGAGCTGATTTACAGTGACGATGGCGGTGCCGCGCTGCTCCTGGCTCTCGATTCGAACCTCGAGCACTCCGGTCTTGAAGTCGACCGTCACCGGGACGGTCTTGCCCGCCGGTACCTCGATGCGTTGGGTTTTGGCTGGGTTGTCGAGCACACCATCCACGCGGACGGTCACTTGATACTTTCCTGCCGGGACCGAATGCGTGCCGCTGCAGGATCCGGCTGCCACCTCGCGTCCGTTCTGCTCGACCACGAACGTGCCGCTGGCGGGACTGCCGTTTTCAGTGACCGAGCAGCGGATCTGGCTGGTTTGCGCGCTCGCGCTGTTTGCGACCCACAACGACGCCAGGGCAATGACCCACCATCGCGTCGTGCCGCGCGTCGCCGGCGCGCGAAATGGACCTCCGGTTTGAATAAGGATTCTCACCGCTTACGTTTTAGCCCAATTTGGGCTCGGCGTGCGCTTCGTATTGAAATCGGCTGGAAAACCCTGCGTTTCCCAGAGCCCGATTGCGGCCCGCCCGCTTGACACTGATGGGGGCGGCGGCTAGGAAACGCGCCCCGAAACGGGGTCTTAGGAGCGAATCATGGCTACCCAGAGTGCCAAAGCGTCGGAAATCGAACGCAAATGGTATGTGATCGACGCTGCAGGTCAGCCGCTCGGCCGTCTTGCATCCAAGGTGGCTCACATCCTGCGCGGGAAGCACCGACCACAATATACGCCACATGTCGATACGGGTGACTTCGTCATCGTCACCAATGCTGGGAAAGTGCGTCTGACCGGCAGCAAGGTCGACGGAAAGCAGTACTACTGGCATTCAGGTTACCCCGGCGGCCTCAGGACGGAAAGCGCGGGTCACCTGCGCGAGCGCAAGCCGGAGATCCTCATCGAGCGTGCGGTCAAGGGCATGCTTCCCAAGAACAGCCTGGGACGCGACATGTTCCGCAAGCTGAAAGTCTACCCGGAAGGGACCCATCCACACGCGGCTCAACAACCTGAGCCCCTTTCCCTTTGATCTCGAGAGTAATACCGAATGACACACGCTAAAGTCATCGATGGACGCTACTACGGCACCGGCAAGCGAAAGAACGCCATCGCTCGCGTTTTCCTGAGCTCGGGCGCGGGCAACGTCACCGTGAACGGCCGGACCTTCGACAACTACTTCCCGAGAGAGATCTTGCGGATCATCGCGATGCAGCCCTTTGCCGCCCTCGGGAAGGAAAACCAATTCGACGTGGAGGTGAACGTGCGAGGCGGTGGCGTGTCCTCCCAGGCCGAGGCCGTTCGTCACGGAATTGCACGGGCGCTCGTTCGCCTAGACGAGCACAACAAGCCCACGCTCAAGCGTGCCGGGTACCTCACCCGTGATGCCCGCAAGAAAGAGCGAAAGAAGCCAGGGCAGCCCGGCGCCCGCAAGAAGTTCCAGTACTCCAAGCGCTGAGAGCTTTTCTTTGCGAGACTCGAGCCGCGGCGCCCTCAAGTGCCGCGGCTTTTTCGTTCACGACGTGGACAACGAACCTGTCAGTGCCAGGATGGAGATGAGCAGATGACCTCGAAGCCCATACGCGCGATCGTCGTCGGAGGCACCGGATACACGGGCGCCGAGCTCGTCCGGTTATGCCTCGGGCATCCCTCCATCGACTTGGTTTCGATCGTGGGCAACACCACGGCGGGTCAGCCCGCAGCCGAGGTATTGCCGAGCTTGCGCGCCGTGTTCGAAGGCGCGGTCCAGGCGTTCGATCCCGACGACGTCGCCAAGCATGCCGACGTCGCGTTTTGTGCGCTACCGCACGCGGCGAGCGCCGAAGCGGTTGGCGCGCTTCGCGAGCGCGGGCTGAAAGTCATCGACTTATCCGCGGACTTCCGGTTTTCAGATCGGTCGGTGTACGAGGCCTTGTACGGTGCGCATCCGGTGCCTGAGCGGCTCCCCGAGGCGGTGTACGGGCTGGTGGAGCTGCACCGCGAGGAGATCCGCCGCGCGGACTTGATCGCGGTTCCCGGGTGCTATC
>LJTN01000014.1 GCA_001303415.1 Myxococcales bacterium SG8_38 | reverse complement strand
CCCGCTGAAGCTGCGACACGGTCCGCAGTGTCGCCTTCGAGCGGTTCAGTGTGTAGAAATGCAAGCCCGGGGCGCCACCCGACAAGAGGGAGCGGCACTGCCCTGCAGCGAAATCGACGCCTGCCTGCAGCGCGGCTTCCTCGTCGTCCCCTGCATCGCGAAGCGCAGCTTCGAGGGAGTCGGGTACGGAAGTGCCCGGCGATAGCGAAGCGATGCGGTGCAGATTCGTCAGATTCAGGACCGGCATGATCCCAGGGACGATCGGGACGTGGATCCCTTCGGCCCGAACCGCCTCGACGAAGCTCCAGTACTTGTCGTTATCGAAGAAGAGCTGCGTTATCAAGAACTCCGCGCCGGCTTCGACCTTGCGCTTGAGGTTTCGAATGTCCGCTTCGAGGCTCGGGGCCTCGTGATGCTTTTCGGGATAGCAGGCTCCGCCGATTCCGAGCGAATAGCCGGTGCGCACGAACCCCGTCAGCTCGCTGGCGTAGCGGAATCCGCCCTCCACCGGCTTCCAAGCGGCGTTGCCCCGGGGCGGGTCGCCTCGCAGCGCGAGAACGTTGTCGATTCCGTGTGCCCGCATGTGGCGTAGCGTCGCGTCGAGCTCGGACTTCGTGGTGCCGGTGCACACCAAGTGCGCCATCGTCGGGATTCGGAACGTTTGCTGGATCTCGATGGCCAGGTCGGCGGTGCGCTCGCGCGTGGTGCCCGCAGCGCCGCACGTGATGGACACGAAGCCCGGCTCGATCGCCAGAAGACGCTCGATTGCGCGCCACAATGCGCGGCGACCCGCTTCATCCTTGGGCGTGAAGAACTCGAGCGAGAGCACGGGCCCTTCCTGAGCCGCGTACAAGTCGGCGATGCGCATGGCGACTCTCTATACGTGCAACCGGCACCGGTCGGCAAGACGCCGGGCTGCCAGCAGCAGCAAGATCGGAAGCACGCCGAGCCCCGTCGCGTCCCCCGCGCCTGCATGGCACCCCGCCGCGGCGTCTGCTTGGGCTCCAGCGTCCATGTCGGTCCCTCCGTCGACGACGCCAGGTTCGATGCCAGCGTCCGGCGCTTCACCCACCCGCAGCACGAGATCCGCGCATTGATAGTAGATGTCGTTGCCCGGTATGGTGTACGGCGGCTTGTCGTACATCACCTGGATCACCTGCAGCGTGCAGTTGTCGCAGGCGACGTCGGGGAGGGTCACGGTTGCCGTGTGCTCTCGCTCACCCGGGCCCTTGTCGGCGATCCCATCCAACAAGACGGCGTCGTTGGAATAGAGCTCCATCATCGTGGCCGGATCGACGAAGTCGTCATCGCCATCGAGGTCGAACGCGATGCGGTAGTGACCCGGATGATCGATGTACTCATCCCAGCGCACTTCGATGGTTTGGCCCGGCTCGTAGTACGAAACGTTGTTGGTTCGCTCGCCCCCGGCAACGCCGCAGGGCCCCGTCTTGAGCACGCTCGGGCCATATCGGGAAACCGGAAGCGTCAGGTCCAAATGCGCGCTGGCTTCGAGCGGCCAAAACGCGGCGCAGACCAGCACGAGGGCAGCTAGGAGGGTCGTCATGTGAGGAACCTTACCGATTCGGTGGGTCGAATCCGCATTTGTGACATCTGGCACGATGGGCTGCAACAATCGCGCGACCAGTGTTACAAAAGCGTCTATGCCTCTTGCCGCTTCGGGAAGCCCGATGCGGCTCCGGTCTCGGCGCCGATCATCTGGCCGCCCAATCGCCGAGCACGCGGCGTCGGCTTGATCGACGCCTCGCGAACGGGCTAAGCAAGTCTCATGCTGCGCTTCACCATCCTGTTGTCGCTGATCTTCGTGTTGCCCGCCTGTGAACGCTCCAAGATCGACGAAGCCAAGTGGAAGTCCGCTGGCGCCGAAGCAGTTGAGCCGTTCAAGAAAAACCTCAAGCAGGCGCTCGTCGAGGGCTTGGCGGAGGGCCCGGTGAAAGCGATTGCGGTCTGCCAGGTGAAGGCGCCGGAGCTCGCCGAAAAAGCGAGCTCCGTGTCGTTCAAAGTCGGTCGCACCAGCGACAAGCTACGCAATCCCGACAACGCGCCCAAATCCTGGATGAAGCCGTTCCTCGATCAGTACGTCAACCATCCCGACGAGAGGGAGCCAGCGGTGGTCCTCATCGACCAAAACACCGTCGGCTACGTCGAGCCAATCTTCCTCCAGCCTCTTTGCGTCACTTGCCACGGCGAGAGCTTGGCGCCAGACCTGAAGGCCAAGCTGTCCGAGCTCTATCCCAACGACCAGGCTACTGGTTACCAGGCCGGCGACTTTCGCGGCATCTTCTGGGCCGAGCTCGCTCGCAATTGACGGCCGGCGCGACGAGGCTCAGCCCCACGCCGCCACGCTCTCCGGCTCGATGTAGTAGAGGACGCGCACTTCACCGGGCTGCCGAAACGGATATTCATCGGCTCCGAGATACTTCTTCGCCATGCGATTGATGTGCTCGTCCGCCCCTTCGTTGGTGATTTTCGAGACGCGGCCGCGAATCATCAGACAGCGATACGGGTTGTCGGGGTCGGCGACGGAGACAGCCACTCTCGGGTCTCGCCGGACGTTCTGGTCCTTGACGCGCCCTTCGGCCGAATTGATCACCAACTGAGGCCCGTCGGAATCTATCCAGACCGGGCTCGATTGAGGGCTGCCGTCCGGCATGAGCGTCGACAGGTGTGCGAATGACGGCTTTTTCAGAATGTCAGCAAAGGACTTCGGTATTTGCTTCATGAAGTGCCTCCTTGGTTTTCGAGCTTGATCTCCCGAGCGTCAGAACTCTAGCAGCTCGACACCTCGGCGGTACACGCGCCACGCGGGTCGTGTCATTTGATCACTCTAGGGACACGGTGATCGTGCCGGTTTCGGGACCCGCTCCCCGAAAGCTGCCGCCGTCCGTCACGACGACGACCTCGACCGTGCGATCGGGCCGCTCGCGCTCGCCTTCGGCTCCGCCAATTTGGACTTCGACGGTCTGACCAACCCGTTCCGCGGTGTACGTGGTGAGCAGGTAGTCTCGCGCGAGATACTCGTATCCTTCGCCGTCGTCCTCGTAGAGCACGCCGTGGGCTCGTCCGTCTGCATCGAGCGAGACCAACAGGGTAAGCGGTTCGAGCAGCGCCTGCGCGGTGCTCTGTACCACTCGTCCGAGGGGCACGATCGCACCGCCCCGAATCTTGAGCACCGGGAGCTCTGGCATCTGTTCCAGGTCTTCGCCGACGAGGGTGAATTCACGCCATATTCCCGAAGGCGCCTCGAAGGGATGTGAATCGGTTTGCATCAGGTCGGGAAGAACTAGGACGTCGTTGCCGATGAGGAACGCATGGTCTTCGCCGCGTAGCCTGACATCGGCGGGATCTGCGAAGAAGACGGGACGCCAGACCGGCAGTCCGTTGACGGAAGCCTCTCGAAACAACGTGTAGATGTATGGTAGGAGGCGATAGCGGCGTTCGATTGCGAGACGGGATAGTGCTTCGACCTCGGGACCGTATGACCAGGGTTCTTGGTCCGGAGAGAGCTGCATCGTGTGCGTGCGGCTGAACGGGAAGAACGCGCCAACACCGATCCAATGTGCATAGAGCTCTGGGCTGGGCGCCCTCCAGAAGCCGCCGATGTCGGGTCCCGCAAATGGCTGGCCCGATAGGCCCATGTTCAGCGTCATGGTCACCGACCAGTAGAGGTGGTTCCAGCTCGCCGAGTTGTCGCCGGTCCACATGGCTGCGTAACGCTGTCCGCCGATGTAGTTGGAGCGAGAGAGCAAGAACGGGCGCCGGTCAGGCCGCGCGATCTTCATGCCCTCGTGAGTTGCCTGCGACATCAGGAGCCCATAGACGTTGTGGTACCGGGCGTGGGTTCCCGGTGTCAGATCGCCCCCGCCCCTATGAACTAGATCCTCGGGAAACAGCTCGGTGGGCGGTGCGACGATCGACGGCTCGTTGAGGTCGATCCAAATGCCATCCACGCCGTTGCCGAGGAGCTCGTCGAGATAGCTCTGCCACCATTGCCGGGTTTCTGGGCTCGTGTAGTCCGGCCAAACCGAATCGCCGGGCCAACTCCCCGCGACGAAGAGATCTCCCCCGGGCTCGCGGATGAAATGATCTCCTAGCAATCCCTCGTCATAAACGAAGTACTCCGGCTCGGCTTTCACGCCTGGATCGAGAATCCAAACCGATTTGAAACCGTTGTCGTGCAAGTAGGCGTTGAGACCGGCAGGGTCGGGGAACAAGGTCTCGTCGAAGGTGAAGATTCGAAACCCATCCATGTAGTCGATATCCACCCAGAGCACGTCACAGGGAATCGAGCGCGCGCGAAACTCGTCCGCGATTTCGGCAACTCGGGTGGCGGGCACGTATGACCAGCGCGCCTGCTGGTAGCCGAGCGCCCACAGCGGCGGAAGCTCGATGGTTCCAGTCAGCTCGCTCAGCTTGATGAGGACTTCTTGCGGGGAAGCCCCTTGAATGACGATCACGGGAAACGGCGCGGGCGCGGAAAAACCGATTCCGTTTCTGAGGTCGATTTCCGTTCGGTAGGTGGTATCGGCTAGCACGCCAAAGGACGAGCCGTCGGCGCGAACCGCCAGCACCCAAGGGTGCGCCTGGTAGAGATTGGGAAGCTGGTCGTCGTACTCCAAGGCGAACAGATCGGGAGGAGGGTCTTCCCGATACGGTTGCTCCGTCCAGGTTTCCGTGACCGCCCCATTCCGAAGCAGAGGTCCGGCGATCTCTCCGGTTCCATAAAGACTCGTGCCATCCTCGATGGAAATGGCCGCTTCGAAGGTCTCGCCGTCGTCCGAAAAGACAGGCAGGTCGGACCAATCTCCGGGGACGCCGCCGCGAATGAATCGGCTCTCGACTAGGGCCATCGAGATGGGCAGCGTCTCGCACTCGACGTCCGAGGGCGCGAACCGCGCGATTCCATCACCGAGGATGCCTTGAGCCTGAGGACATGTGTTCGATGCGTCGGTGCAGGCGGGCGCGATCGCGAAGACCATGCCCCAGAAAACGACGCAACGCGCATTTGCCGGCATGCGCCGAGGATGCCTGAGATCCATCCGGATGTGCCAGCTCAAACGCGGCTCGCCGTCGAATACGAGCGACTTTCGCGTTCACGGCGTGTCTGATGATCCCTGCGTACAGCACGCGACGAATACCGGTCAGGTTGGAACCGTGCTTGGCGTAGAGCTCGTCGGGGGAGTCGAAGACGCCGTAGTCCTGATTGATGCCAGTGCTTTGGATGTAAGTGTCGGTGCCGTTCCACTCGACCGGAGGGTCTTGGATATCCGTCGTGCCAACCGCATATCCACAAAATGCTCCCGAGGCGTTTGGAAACGTACATCGGACCCCGTCCAGGTAGTCTCGGTCCAAAATGAATCCCTCGAGATTCAACCAACGTCCGTCGTGGAAGACCTCCACCCAGCTGTGAATGATGTTCCGTGGGGCCAACCAATAGGCCAGCCCTGCGACCGCGCCACGTTGCAGTCGTTTGTCGATCGTAAATCCATGAGAGCGGCAAGGGATTCCGAGACCGCGCAACAGCGCCATCAATAGAGTGCCCTTGGTGTTGCACTGTCCGTATCCGTCCGCCAAGACGGCGGAAGCGGGCAGCTCGTCCGAGGCGTTGTATCCGAATGGGATTTCGTTTCGGACGAAGTCGTAGGCCGCGCCTATCGCGTGGTAGGGATCGAGGGCTCTCCAACCGCGGGCGTCGATGAGCCCGGCCAGGCTGGGGTGAGAAAAATCCAGGAGCTTCGTCTCCTCGAGGTATTTGCGCATGAGCTTCTCCTGATCCAAATATGAGGCATTCCTCGCATTCGTCACCTCGCATTCCTGCCCAGCCGTCATGCCTTCCCGAGCACGCCTCAAACCCCGCAAAATGCCGACTCAGCAGAGGTCCAAGGCCACCGTCGAGGCCATCTTGGCTGCTGCAGCTCAGGTTTTTCGACGTCATGGCTATGCCGCAACGACGACCGATCGCATCGCGCAGCGTGCCGGTGTCTCGGTGGGCTCGCTCTACCAGTACTTCCCGAACAAGGATGCCATTCTCGTCACCCTCGCCGAGCGGCACATCGACGCCGGCTTCGCGCTGGTCCGTTTGCTTCTGAGGGAGGCGTTGGCGGAGACTCCTCCGCTTGCCGCGATGCTTCGTCGTTTCGTCCTCGCCATGATTGTGCTCCACGAGCACGAGCCCGAGCTTCATCGGGTCTTGTTCGAAGAGGCTCCGCTTCCTTCGCACGTACGGCGCCGGCTACGAGAGCGCGAAAATGAGCTCGCCTCCGAGGTTTCTAGATTGCTCGAGGCACACCCTGAAGCATGCGTCCGCAGTCCGGATGTCACCGCCTACGTGATCGTCCACACCGTGGATTCCCTGGTGCACAGCTTCGTTCTTCATCCCCCAAAGGACATCGATGCGGACATGATGACCAACGAAGCAGTGCGCATGTTGCTCCGGCATCTCACCGCCGAAGGCTCTTGAGCCGGCGATTCTGATTACGGGGTGACTATGTCGAAGGTTCCGTCGAGTCGATCGAAGAGCCGGAAGAAACCGAGCAAGTCGAGTCGGCTTCCTTCGACGGTCAAATCATCCGAGAAGAGTGTCTCCCTCAAGCCGGCTTGGCCGACGAGCATACGGAGAAACAAAGCATGCGTGATGTGCAGCGTTGCATTCGCGTCCGGATCCGGATCACGTCGGTCGTGGTGCAGCACGGAGTTACTGAGGTCGAGCACGTAGCTAGTGTCCAAGTCCGTGAACACCAAGTTGACCGTCATCTCCTTGCCTTCGGCTTTGGGGCCGTTCAGGCGAACGGCCATGGCATCGAGAAAGCGCTCGATGGGCGCGTGTTTGATCATGTCCATCGCCGAGGCCAGGTTGATGCCCTCGTCCGGCCCTCCGTGGCGGAGCTCGAATGCGCCCGTCAGGTAGACGTCTCGCCACGGCGCCGACTCGGCCTGATAGCCGAGCTGGTCGTAGGCCCTAGCCAGGAGCTCGCGGGCATCCTGGTTGTCCGGATCGGCGAACACGAGATGATTCACTAGCTCCGCGACCCATCGGTACTCGCCTCTTTCATAGGCGGCCCGAGCCCTGTCGAGTAGGCTCGCCGCTCCGCCAGCAAGCGCGACGTACCGCTCACCCGCTTCAGCCGGCGGTAGGGGATCGAGATTGGCCGGGTTTCCGTCGTACCAACCAAAGTAGCGTTGATAGACCGCTTTGGCATTGTGCTCGAGCGTCCCGTAGTAGCCGCGGTTGAAAAACGAGCTGAGCAGCGATTCGGGAAGCTCCATTTGCCCGGCGATCTCCTTCGGCGTGTAGCCGTGCAGTGCGAGACGCAGCGTCTGGTCGTGGATGTATCTATACAGGTCCCGTTGCTTTGCGAGGAAATCGACGATTCGGGCATTGCCCCAGATCGGCCACTGATGCCCGCCGAAATAGACCTCAGCGTCTCCGAACAGAGTGAGCATCTCGTCTATGTATCCGCTCCACTTGAGCGCATCGCGTACCTGGGTGCCGCGAAGGGTGTAGAGGTTGTGCATGCTGTGAGCCAACACGTCGGCCCCGCAAAAGGCCTTTCGCTCGGGCAGGTAGAAAGCCAGCTCCGCAGGCGCTTCGGAGCCCGGGGCGTTCTGGAACACCAGCTTCACGCCATCGATGGTCATCTCCGTCGGCGTCTTGGTGATCGTCGCGGTTGGTTGGAGGATCCCGAATGCTCCGTAAGCCGGTTCTTTGCCAAGGCCCGAGCCGACGTGGCCCCTTTCCCCGCGCGGAAGACGCGATCCGTACATGTACGTCGATCGACGGCCCATCGCGATGCCGGCGACGATGTTCTCGCTCGTGGCTTCCTCCATGAAGCGCTCGGGCGCGATGACCGGGAGGTTCCTCACCTTTGCTTCTTCCGCGGAGACGACACCCAGCACGCCGCCGAAATGATCGACGTGGCTGTGGGTGAAGATGACGGCGGACACGGCCCGGGCACCGAGGTGCTTGCGCGCGAACGCAATCGCGGCGCGAGCCGTTTCCTCGGCGGTCAGCGGGTCGACCACGATCCAGCCTGTCTCCCCCTCGATCAGCGTCATATTGGAGAGATCGAAGCCGCGCAGTTGATAGACGCCCTTGGTCACCTCGAACAAGCCGTGGATGTTCTGTAGGCCCTCTTGCCGCCAGAGGCTCGGATTGACGCTTCCCGGTGCCGCTCCTTCGATGAAGCGGTAGGACGTCATGTCCCAGATCACCTCACCGTCGGCATTGGTGACGCGGAGCGCCGGGTCGCTTGCGATCAATCCCCGTCTTGCGTCCTCGAGGTCTTGCGGGTCGCTCAACGGTAGGCTTCGCGCAACGGCTGCGTTCCGCGACTCGGTGTAGGTGGTGGGGGCGCTGTTCCCTGCGGCGTCGGGCGCCGCATCTTCCGGCTCGAGGATCGGGGAAGGCTTCTCGTCGCAGGCCGCGAGAGTGAGGATCACGGCCAGGGCGAGCAGGGCATGATGGGTCATGGCAAAGCGTCTTTACATTTCGCTTGGAATCTTTACAACACCCGAAAAGGATCGGTCCCTTGGCGGCACCAGCGCATTTCTACAATCGTTACGTGGAGCTCGACCCCTTTCTCCAAGAGGAAGAGGCGTGGTCGCTCGTGCGGCTTTGCGAAGACTTTGGCAGCTACGGCATGTATTCCGAGGAGGGGCTCAACCAGGGCATCGGCGAAGGGCTTCCTCAGCGCTTCGATGCGGCCTTCAACTTTTTGCGTACGGGTGGAAGGCTAGGGCGTCGCGACCACGACTTGGCTACGCTCGTTGCACGGACGAACTACTTTCGCGAAACCTATGCTTACGGTGACGAGATCTTCGCTCCCGGTATCGAGCCACTTCATCGCAACGAGCAGCTCGTCGAAGCCGCAAAGCAGCTTTTCGATCGTCCGATCGTCGAGCCCGCGATCGTGTACGCGAACATCTTGCTTCCGGGACAGGAGCTCGCCGTGCATACGGACGTGCCCGAATTCCGGGGCATCAATCGCAAGCTCCACCCCGAGTGGCTTCTCGTCGTCATGCACCACTCCGGTCTCTTCGACGAGCACCGCATGCCCATCGCCACATCGGTGTCCTGGTATCAAGACACCAATGGCGGCGAGTTCGCGTTTTACCCCGATGGGGCGGACGGGCCCGCCCGGACCTTCGACGTGCGCTTCAACACAGCTGTCCTGATGGACACCGACAGCGTGTTCCACGGTGTCGACCGGGTCATGGAGGTCGATCGACCCATGGCGAGCTTCTTGCCGCGCATGCGCCTTCACGCCGTCGGCGACGGCCGTTGGGTAGTGCTCGATGGTGAGGAAGAAATCAGTCGATACCGCTGGGAAGACATGCGCTTTTCGATCTCGTGGAAGGCTTACTGCTTTCGGGACGAAGCCGAGCGCGAGGCCTGGCGCACGCATACGAGCGATCTGCGGATCGATTCCGTTCTCCAGATTCTTTGCGCCGACCTGCGAGAACGCGGCCGCATGGGAGAAGTCCGGCCGCCGAATCGCGAGCTGGCAGAGTTTCTGGTCGGCGAGTACGTGAAGTTTCCCCCGCCCTCGGTCGCCTGATCCGCGGCTGCACGCATTCCTCAGACCTGGTAAGGGTGCTAAGAGATGGATGTGTACAATCGCTACATCTTGCCGTGGGTCACCAACTTGGCCTGCTCCTCGAGGCCCAACATGAAGCAGCGGGAGAAGGTGATCCCGCTCGCCGAGGGTGAGGTTCTCGAAGTGGGGCTCGGCAGCGGGCTCAATCTCCCTTACTACGACACCAGCAAAGTGAGCAAAGTGTGGGGCCTCGAGCCATCCGAGGGGATGCGCCGGCTCGCACACAAGAGAGTGCGGCAATCGCAACTAGAGCTCGAGATGCTCCACCTTCGCGGCGAGGAGATTCCGCTCGAGTCGAGCACCATCGATACCGTGGTGGTCACCTATACGCTGTGCTCGATTCCGGACGCGGAGCGCGCGCTTCGAGGGATGCGGCGTGTGCTGCGCCCAGGTGGGCGGCTCCTGTTCTGCGAGCATGGCCTGGCGCCGGACGAGCCTGTCCGAAAATGGCAGCATCGAATCAATCCGGGCTGGCGCCTGCTTTCCGGTGGTTGCAACGTCAATCGTGACATTCCCGGCCTGCTCGAGTCCTCGGGCTTCCGCATCGTCGTCGACGAACGAATGTACATTCCCGGCGCAAAGTTTCTTTCATACAACTACTGGGGTACCGCCGTCGCGGATTAGCGCTGAACGGGGGCTCTCGGCTATCCTGAGGCCGATGGACAAAGCCATCGCGTTGCTGTGCATCGTCGGGGGAGCTGCGGCCGGGGCGGGCGCGCTGGGCTACGTGCCCTTGGACGGCACACCTCTGATGGACGTGCCCTCGTCGGCCCTGGGCATCGGCGGAGCGGTGGTCGTCCTCGCGGGCATCTTGTTGCTGAGCCGAGATCACCGGACGAGCGATGCCCTTGCCTCCGTGTTTCTGCTCGGGATTGCCGCCGGCGCCGGCTGGGTGACCTTCTACGCGCCGGAAGGGACCCTCGAACGCGCCATTCCGTTCATTCCCGCTTCCGTCGGAGACGAGCTAGCCCGGCTCTTGTTCGGCCTCGGCGCGGCCGCGTGCATCGGAATGGCCGTGCTCGCGCTTCGCCGGCTCTTCTAGTCGCGCTGCGCGCCTACTGGTCGCACACGATCACGATGTCGTCGCCCTGTTGCGTGAAGGGATCCTGAAACGGGTTCGGTTGTGGAACCGGGTCGCCCTCGAGGGTCAGGCCGCAGTTGTTGCAAAGCACGTTCGCCCAAGCCGCATCGCGCCCATCGGGGCCGCTCGCGAGCATTGCGTTGACCCAGTCGACGACCGTGGGAACACCGCCGGTCGTATCGTCATACACCTTGTTGCGGCCCCACATGGTATGAGCCGAGCCGGTGCCAAAGTAGTAGCGGTAGTTCCCAGAGGCGGCGTCGACGGCGTCGTACGTCGAAACCGATTGAGCGAGGGCGTCTTCGCCAAAGGCGCAGGTTGCGTCCCACCAGGACGTGGCAAAGAGCGGGTTCCCATTATTGAGCATGATGTTGTAGAAGCCAGTCTGTCCGCCCGCGCCTCCGTCGAAGAGGGTCGAGTAGTGCGCCCAATTGGTCTCTGGGAAGTACGTCGCAACGGCCTCGGTATAGGCTGGCATGCCATCGCCCGTGTCAATGGCCTCGCGGACGCCGGGAATGTCGGGCAGGTTGGCCGTGAAGTCCCAGTTGCTGAACTCGTCTTGGAGAAAGTCTTGCGTAATGACGCCATTGCCTGCGTCCGCCAGGACGTGAAACTGGGATGCCGGCCAGACCTCGTGCAACAACGGGGCATTGAACCAAGCGCCTTAGGCGCCGGCGCTCGACCCCGTCACGAAGACCTCTTCCGGGTTGAGGAAGTGCTCACGGGCCCACTTCTCGGCGACCTTGGAGTTGTGATAGCCGCGATGCTCGACCGTGAGCCCCTCGTAGTCCCGTGTGGCATCGCCGAAGTGGATGTCGCAGGTGCAATAGGACACGAAGACGATGTGCCAGTCGCGGAAGGGGTTGCTCGGGTTGGTGAGATCGGCGAATCCGCTGGTGTAATTATCGAGATTCTTATCCGGCAGCGTCTTGCAGGTCTCTGCGACGCACGTGAGGTTGTTCCAACATGCGCCGCCGCCTTGATAATACATCACCAGCTTGTTGACCGTTCCGCGTTTTGCGAAGTAGCGATATTCGGAGCCTTGCATGCACTGAGGCTCGTAGGTGCGCCCGAGATAGTCCGTCGGTCCGGGCATGAGCGTGACGAACGCCTGATCGTCGAGCCCGGGCGCCACGGTCGTATCGAGGACGATCTGGTCGGTGAGGCTCTCGATGTCGCCGGCGATTCCTTGATCGGTCGCGTTGGTCGGGCAGGTTCCGGAAGTCGCATCGGCCCACGCGCTCAGGAAGGCCGAAGATGCGGCCATTTTGGCGGCATCGAGCGTAGAGGCGTCCGGGTCGGCGGCGAGGTCGGCGACGTGCGCGCTCTCGGCGGTCAACACCTCTTCGCAGGCATCGCCTGCTGCTTCGAGCAGCGCGGCGCCGCATTGTGCATGCTCGGCTTGCCCGAGGTCGAGGCCATCGTTGATCGCGTCTTTGATGCTGGAGACCCAGGTTTCGATCTCGGCGCTCGCCTGTGCCGACGTCAAAGCGAGATCTGAGCAGCTCGCGTCGTCGCTCTCCGCATCGGACTCCGCCGCGTCCCACGCGGTCGCCAACACCGTGCGCGCCGACTGCAGGGCAGTGTCACGAACGCCGTCATCTTGGTCGATCTCCCATGCGGCCCACCCCTCGAATGCGCTCCGACAGAAAGCGCCGGCCGCTTCTTGCTTGTCGCTCACACAGAGATTCGCCGCGTACTGGTCCGAAGAAGGGCTGCCACCCGTACCGCCATCCGAGTCACCGTCGCTACAGCCGATGCCAAGGGACACCGGAACGGCCACGAGGGCCAACAAAGCAAGTTTCTTCAGTCGCACATCCACCTCCGCAGCCGTTTTTTCGTATGAAATCCCGCGTCAGGTCAAGCCTCCGCATCATTTCGGCCTCCCGGATCCGGTAAAACCCTCGAAAAACGGCCCGGCGAGTTTCCTTCTGCGCTGCGCTCGGAAGGTCGCTCCCAACCGCGCGCGACGGCCTTAGGATGTTCCTAGAAAAAGGAGGGAGCGCACGATGGCGGGCTCCAAGATCGCAATCATCGGATCGGGAGATGTCGGAAGAGCGCTGGCGGACGGATTCCTCGAGCATGGATACGAAGTAATGCGGGCCTCACGTGACCCCTCCAAGCTCGACGACTGGAAGGCAGGCGCGGGCGACAGGGCGTCGACGGGGAGCTTCGACGAGGCGGCCGAGTGGGGCGACATCGTCGTCTTGGCGGTCAAGGGAACGGCGGCAGAGTCGGCGGTCGAGCTCTGCGACGTGGAGAATCTCGCCGTCAAGACCGTCATCGATGCGACCAACCCCATCGCCAACGAGCCTCCGCAACACGGTGTGCTCAACTTCTTCACCAGCTTCGACGACTCCCTCATGGAGCGGCTTCAACGCAAGGCACCCGAGGCGCGCTTCGTCAAAGCGTTTTCGTGCGTCGGCAATGCCCTGATGGTCGATCCCGACTTTGGGGGCATCAAACCGACCATGTTCATCTGTGGAAACGACGACGCCGCGAAAACCGAGGTGACCTCCATCCTGGGCGAGTTCGGATGGGAAACGGAGGACATGGGCACCGTGGAGGCCGCGCGCGCCATCGAGCCGCTGTGCATTCTTTGGTGCATCCCCGGCTTTGCACGCAACCAGTGGTCGCACGCGTTCAAGTTGTTGAAACCCTGACCAAGGCAATTGCCGATAGAGCAAGGCTCGGTACGTCGGGTCGCGGGTCCTGCGACGCGATGCTCGCTCACGGTCTCGTGTGAGCTACCGACGTCTTGCGGGGGCGCCGCTCAGGGGCCGTGTTATGCTCCGGCGCGACATCGATGACCGAGAACCTCCTATCGAAATCGAGGCTGTCGCGATCTGGTGCGCTTGCCCTCACGGCCGCGCTGATCGCGCTTTTTGTTGCGAGCTGCTCCAGCACGGACCAGGGCGAGCCGAATTACCTGATTGGCAGCGGCATCGGCGACATCACTGGGCCCGTCGTCGACGTGGCGTTTACCGGCTACGTTCGCCCGACCCACATCGCGAACGGTGTGCACACGCGTCTCAAGGCGAGGGCGTTCATCATGGGTGCGCTCGATGGCACCCGGAGACTGGTGTTCGTCGTGACGGACCTGCTCAACGTGTCGCACGAGATGCGCCTTTCCGTGGTCGACAATCTCCGAGCGAAGTTTGGCGATCTCTACACGCTCGACAACGTGGTGTTGAGCGCCACCCACACCCACTCGAGCCCGGGCGGCTACGCACACGAGGCTTCGTTTCGCCAGGGGTACTTCGATGCGGTGGTAGAGGGCATCACCGAGGCGATCGAATCCGCACACGAGAGCCTTCAACCGGGGCGGATACTCGTGGCGCAGGGTCCGGTTCAGGATGCAGCCGCCAACCGTTCCTTGGTCGCCTACCAGCAGAACCCCGAGCCGGAGCGGGCCCGCTACGAGCACGACACGGATCGGGAGATGACGCTTCTCAGATTCGAGGGCAACGACGGCCCGATTGGCGTGCTCACCTGGTTCGCCGTGCATCCGACGTCGCTGACCTACGACAACAGCCTGGTCTCGGCCGATCACAAGGGATTCGCGGCTTTGGCCATGGAAGGGCAGCTTCGTCGGCGAATAGAAACAGGCGAGCCGTTCGTCGCGGCATTCGGCCAGAGCAACTGCGGGGATGTGACGGGTAACCTCAATCTCGACAACACCGGACCAGGAGTCGACGACTACGACAGCGCCCGGATCATCGGCCAAAGGCAGCTCGATGCCGCGATGCGCCTTTTCGACACGGCCTCGAGTCGTCTCGAGGGCGACCTGGACTATCGGCTTAGCGCCGTCGATTTCACAGACCTCGAGGTCGCGGGGGAGCTCACCGGTGCGGGACCTCAGACCACGTGCTTCCCCGCCTACGGCTATGCTTTCGCCGGTGGCTCGACCGAGGATGGCGGCGGTCATCCGCTCTTCATGGAAGGCATGCTCGAGCGGGATGAAGGGATCGACGCGCTGGTTCAGGTGGTCATTCAGCCGCCCCCGGTGACCGAGGAGCTCCGGGCGTGCCACGCACCCAAGCCGATCCTGTACCGAAAGGAGCAGCAGGACCCCCTTCCCATCGGAGTCGCAAAGGTCGGGTGGCTCGCCATGGTATTCATCCCGAGCGAGGCGACCACCATGTCGGGGCGTCGGATGCGCGATACCGTCAAAGAACGACTTGGCGAAGAGGTGCGCTACGTCGTCATTGCGGGCTACTCGAATGACTATTCCGGCTACATTGCCACGCCGGAGGAGTATGCCATGCAGCAGTACGAGGGCGGGCACACGCTGTTCGGCCCGTGGACGCTTCCTGCGTTCCAACAAGAGCTCGGACGGCTGGCCGAAGCGCTAGCGACAGGGCAACCGGGGCCTGCGTCAGAAGACCAAGGCGATCTTCGGGGGATGGTCGAGTCGGAACCCTTGGGCAACGACTATGACGAGCCGCCCGCGGATGGGTCGTTTGGGGACGTGGTCACGGCACCCAGTGCGTCGTACGTGTCAGGCGAGACGGTATCCGTGGCATTTTGGACGGGCCATCCAGACAACGCGTTTCAGCGAGGCGCCAGCTACGTCGAAATCCAAAGGCTCGCCGGCTCGGACTGGGTCACGATCATGACCGAAGGCGACTGGCCGACCCAGGTTCGTTGGACGCAAGCAAGTCGCGTCATCCCGCCCTACGACCCGCTCGATCCGTTCGCTACGCCTCCTCCTCCCATCAACGAAGCATTTACCGTATCGATTGCTTGGCAGGTTCCAGACGATGCGGAGCCTGGCACCCATCGCGTGATCTTCCACGGAAGCCAGAAGCAGGAACCGGGCTCGCAGGCAGTGACCTTCGCCGCGCAAAGCCCTTCCTTCGAGATCACGAGGCCTGCGGGAGCCGTGCCTTGAACGAGAAGGTCTTCTTTGCGTCGGTTGCACGAATCGCGGACTTCGAGTCCGTCGATTTCGAGATCGCGCCGCTTCGGCGCGACCAGTGGGAGGCGGGCGATTATGTGCTCGGGCGCATCACCGTTCCGCCTGGCGGCATCGCAAACATCGAGGTTGCGAGCGGCCGGCTGATCATCGCGTCGAGTGGTGATTCGGTCCTCGGCGCCTTGGCGGTACGTCATGCAACGCTGGAGGTCGTTGGCTCCTACGACCAGGTGGGAGATGACGGACGGATGGATCTGCTGAGCGGCGGCGGATTGCTAGGACGCGCAACCTCGATATCGGGCGTGCTTCCCGCGCTCATGCAAGTCAAATACCGCGGGCATGCGATGCGCGGAGGCAAGAAGCTCAACATGCGCGACTTCGCGAAGCGTCCTCGCGCGCTTGCACCATATGACACGCCCACCATCCTGATCATCGGCACCTCGATGTCGGCTGGAAAGACCACGGCCGCCAAGGTCATCATTCGTCAGCTCAAGCGAGCGGGTCTGCGCGTAGTGGGGGCCAAGATGACCGGTGCAGGCCGGTATCGAGACGTGCTCGCGATGTCGGATGCCGGCGCGGATGCCATCTTTGATTTCGTCGACGTCGGGCTGCCGTCGTCGGTTCTGGATCCGGAGCAGTACCGCGTGCGGCTGCGCGACCTATTGGGCCTGATCGCCGAAGCCAAGGCGGACGTGGTCGTCGCTGAAGCGGGAGCCTCGCCACTAGAGCCCTACAATGGCCGAGTCGTGCTCGATGAGCTGGCCGAGGCGGTCGCGTTCAAAGTGCTGTGCGCTTCGGACCCCTATGCGGTCGTCGGCGTCATGCGCGGTTTCGACATCATTCCCGACCTCGTGGCGGGTCTTGCCACCAGCACGAGCGCAGGCGTAGAGCTCGTCGACAAGCTCAGCGGCGTGAAGGCGCTCAATCTGCTCGATGCGTCTGCGATGCCCGAGCTCCGGAGCATGCTCGAGAACGCCTTGCCTTCAGCTCGAGCATCGGGGCAAAATGCCTCACGCATGCCGAAATGACACGCACCGCATGCCACAGCGCAACGCTCTCATGCGGCATTTGCGGGTGCGTTTGGCACGCTGAATGCACCAGTGGCTCTGCATGATGAACATTCCAGCTGATTCTGACGTTCGCACGGTCGATGCCATCATCATTGGCAGCGGGTTTGGCGGATCGATGGCTGCCCATCGCTTGGCTTCCACCGGAAGGAAGGTGGTGTTGCTGGAGCGCGGGCCTTGGCGGGATTCCGAGCCGGTGAAAGCGCGAGGCGTGGAGGAGCGCGCACCGTTTCCCTACGGAACCCACTTCTACACGCACGGATTTCGAACGCTTCATTTCGAGCACGGACCCAAGAAGGGGCTCACCCTCAACAAGAAGGGCTTCTTCGAGCTTTTTCGCGCACCGGGAATCGACGTTCTGTGCACATCGGGTGTGGGGGGTGGAAGCCACGCGTACACGGCCATGCTTGCGAAGCCAGAGTCTGCAAGCTACTGGCACGACCACCATCCGGATTTGCGGCCACGCAGGATTGAGCAGCACTACGACCAGCTCGTCACGAACCTGGGGGCTGTCCCCTGGACCGAAAGCGCGAAGGCGCCCAATTCGGTTTGGTCGCAGCTACAGGGTTTGCCGCTCACGCATTGCGCGCCCGCCGAGGACCAACCAGACATGGCCATGCGCTTGCCTCGCGAGCTGCCGTGGGATGACGGCGGTGTGTTTGGCTCGCGGCGGGGTATGAAGCCGTCGGTCGACGTGGTTTATCTCTTGCCAGCGATGAAGCGCGGCCTCGAGGTCGAGGACCTGTGCGAGGTGCGGCACATTCGCCGCTTGGCAGGAGGCGACGTCGATGGGGCTCGCGCTTTCGAGGTGCGGTATCGCGACCATCGCCGCCGCCGGACCGAGGTCGTCCGTGCGCCGGTCGTCATCCTGGCCGCGGGAACCATCAACACGCTTCGGATACTGTTCCAGAGCCGCGACCAGGAAGGCGGCCTCGATGGCATGCCCGCATTGGGTACGCGCTTTGGGGGCAATGGAGACTTTCTCGGCCTGTGGCGCCGCGACGACCGTGACCCGGACGTGTTCAACGCGACGCCCAGCCTCGGACGGTTCGCCCTCCATGGCGCCGAAACACCCTACATGGTGCTCTTCGGGCTGCCCGGGCTCGATCAGCTCGCTCTGCCGAGGCGCCTGGTTCGCTGGCTGAGCTCTCGGGTCCCGGTCGTCGGAATGGGAGCTGACAGCGGACGCGGCTCCGTGACGTTTCGCAAAGGCAGGCTTCGAGTGCGGTACGACAACGAGGCAGAGTCGGTCTACGACGAGATCAGGACCGTTTTCGATGCGCTCGAAGCCGAGAGCGGCATGAAGGTCGCGTACGGGCAAAAGCCGCTGACAGTGCATCAGTGGGGCGGAGCGCACCTCGGTCGAGACGAGCGTCACGGCGTCGTCGACCACACCGGCCAGGTCTACGGCCACCCAGGCCTCTACATTGCCGACGGATCGGCTCTTCCTGCTGCGGTGGGTACGCCGCCGTCGCTCACCATCGCCGCATGGGCTCGCCACGTAGCCGATTGCGTGATGGAAAAGGAATTCGACGTGCGAGCACAGTTCGAGACCACGCCCGAAGTGGGCTAGTCTGGCCTCGCGTGAGATTGGTTTCTGCCAACGTGGATGGCGTTTGGCGCCGTGGCGGCACCTTTCGGCCTCGCTACGCGACGGTTATCAAAATGCTCGCCACGTAGCCGGAGGACCCGTTGCCCGTGACCATCGCCAGTGGCGTCGGGTTTGCGCTCGAGATCGTGTCCGCTTGATTGGACGTGTTCTTTTGTCCTCGGGCGTCATAGGGCGGCGTCTCGTAGATCTCGGCAGTCACGTCCTCGGGGAAGTAGAGCTGTGAGGTCGCTTCGGTGAAAGTCGACGTATGTACTTTGAAGTGGATGTGCGTCGTGCGGCCGGGGTACCAGCCCGGATAAATGGTGTCGAAGCGCGCGATCCCCTCGTCATCGGTGAGCTGGGTGCCTCGAAGGAAGGTCTCCCCGGTCGTATCCAAGCCGCCGATCTGCCCGGGAAAGCCGGAGTACACCCCTGCGGCGTCACAGTGCCAAAGATCGAGCGCGACGTCTGCGAGTGGAGTGCAGTCTGCACGCTGCACCTGCAGCACGACCTCGAGCGAGGCGCCCGCCTTGCCTTCCGTGATGTCGCGGCGAAGCGTGTCGAGATCGAGGTAGTAGGGTCCCTCGGTCTGCTGCGGGTACACGATGCAGCTGGCGGCTCCGTCGGTCCCGCCTGCCCCAGCGTCGGTCCCGCCCAGCCCAGCGTCGCTTGCGTAATCGCTTCCGGACTCGCAGGCCCCGACGCCTCCGAGTGTCGTCGCCGCCAACCCGCCGATCACGTTTCGGCCGAAGTCACGTCTGGTGAGCGCCATCTTCGTTACGATACGCGCCGCTCCGTCGAAAGGCCAACCTAGACGTCGAAGCGCTGACGATAGTCGGCAAATTCGGCGTCGATTTCGGCCTCGCTCAATCCGTAATCGGCGATGTCGTAGTCGTGCTCTCCATGCTGCGCTTTCGGTTCCTCCGCGATCCGGGCGCGGAGTTGATCACGGAGGACGTCGTCGAGGGGCAGCTCGAACTGGTGATAGATGTCTTCGACGACCTCGAGTGGTTTCGCGTGGAGATCACCGAGGCGAACATCGTAAATTTGCGAAGCGGGTAGCGCGTCTCTTGCCTGCAGACCACGCTCGATTCCCATGCGGGAGTACTCGATCCAGAATCTCCCCACCTCGTGCAGGTCGAGGCTCCGCCGGAACTTCGATGCAATGCGGCCGCTCAGGCTGCACTGCGAGCCAATCGCCTGCACCATTCCACGGTGGGTCTGAATCACGCGGGCGTCGGGATAGACCGCAAGGAGCGCCTGCAGGTTCCACAAGTGCCACGGGCACTTCAAGAGCCAGCGAGCAGCGGACCGTTGCTCCCAGAGGACCTGGAGCTGTCGCTTGTGCCACCGGTAGGGCTCGCGCATGTCCCAACCGAGCATCGTTCGCGCGTACTCGAAGTCACCGAGACCCACGAAGAGCTTCATGACGGCCATGTCGTTTTCGAGAAGGAAGAAGTCTTCTTCGTATGCGTCCACGGTGACGTGATGGGCTTCGGCCTGCTCGGGGATCATGATGTCGTTCATGGCCACCTCGTGGCCGCCCCGCCAGCGTCGCCACCTCTCGTCTCCCAGAAGGTCACGCTTGCGGCCGACTGGATGTGCGAGCTCCCACATGCGCGCGCCGCGGTTGCTCGGATCGGCTGCGAGCACGTTGTGAAGATACGTCGTTCCCGTTCGAAACAAACCGGTGATGACGATCGGCCGCTCGATCTCGATGCGCTCGATGTCCGGGCGCTGCTTGAGTAGCTCCACCAGCCGAAGCCGGTTGCTCAGATGCCAGTGCAAGATGTAGCGCACTCCGAAACGGCCGAGCGTATTCCAGTCGATTCGCTGGACGTCGCCAATCGTTTCCCCGAGCCGCGTTCGAAAGGACCCGTCGGGGTCACCGTAGTCGTGCAGCCCGGTGAAACGCTCGGCCATTTTCATGGCCCGCTTGGCATCGACGGGAAGAAGCTGTTTGCGAAGGGGATCGAGCAGCGTGACGAGGGACAAGGGAAACGACGGGCCCATCGACTGACCGAGGCCGTCCTGAAGTCGCTTCTGGCTGCTTGCCCCGGCGGCCACGAGTCTCTCTTAGGTCACCGGAGCGTCCACTCGCCGTTTGCGGGTCCGAAATTGGTCGCGAGACGACCAAACGATTCGACATTCACCCAGGCGGTGCCCTCGATTTGATACGGGATGGCAAGCCGGGGTAGCTTGCCCTGCTTGATCCGATCGAAATCTCCCTTGGCGAGCTTGGTGCCCAAGTCGACCATTTGAACGCCGTCGACGCCCAGGCGAACCACCATGCGGGTTCTTTCATTTGCCGGGATGGTTCGCACGCGGAGATCGCTGAGCCGGCGTTCGCCGAGCGCCAAGGCGTAGAGGAATTTACCCGTCGCACGGGCAAAATCGGTGATACCTCGCACCTCGGGGTCGCTCGACGTGCAGGCGTTCGCGTCTTGCTCGCAGTGTTCTGGATCCTCACAGAAGCTCAGGCACACCACGCCGAGATTCGAGGCACCCTTCGCTTCGGGAAACGCGGTAAAGGCGAAGAGTGACTGCGCAATTGGCAGAGGGACCGGATTCGGATTCTGAAAATCGAGCTCCACATCGAACGCGAATTGCAGCTGCGATGTCGAGGCGACCGGCCCGAAGGCCCGGCAGATGACCGGCCCCAGATGCTGCGCACAGTAGTAGCTTGCGATCTCCTTGTTCGATGGGGCCTGACTCAAACGAACCCCCGCAATCGTGACTCTCGGAGGCTCGATGGGCAGTGCTTTCGCTCCGCCGAGCCCGAGGGCCGCGCACCCCAATCCGGCCACGAGCAGGCCGAGCAAACCAATAGCGGACCAGTAGCGCACGGCGCTCATTTCTTGAAGGCCGTGCGGGGCGGAACGCACTGCGGAATCTTTCCGGCGGCGCGGGCCGCTGTGTAGAGCTCCCTTGTTTCTGGTAGATTCGCCTTGAGGCTCTCGATCCGACTTTCATTCGCAGGATGAGTCGACATCCATTGAGGCGGCTCTTGACCTTTGCTGAGCTCGGCCATCTTCTGCCACAGCTTGACAGCTTCGGCTGGATCGAAGCCGGCTTGGGCCATGAACCGTTGCCCAACGACGTCGGCTTCATTTTCGTGCTTCCGGCTGAACGGTAAGAGCACCCCGTACTGGGCGCCGACACCGAGCCCGCCGACGACCACGTCGCGGTACTGAGGTTTCATCGTGTCGAGCGCAATCGAGCCTGCCTGCAGCGCGCTTTGCGCCACCGTGCTCTGCGACAGGCGCTCGTTTCCGTGGCGCAACAAGACGTGGCCAATTTCGTGTCCGATCACCGCAGCGAGCTGCCCCGCGGTGGTGGCCACTGTGAGCATGCCCGTGTGCACGCCGATCTTGCCACCGGGAAGCGCGAATGCGTTGGGTGTCGGATCCTGAAAGACGAGGATTTCCCACTTCCCGTCCTTGGGCGCCGCACCCCCTTTCGGGGTCACCGCCAAGATCGCCTTCGCCACGCAGCGCACGTACTGGTTCACGTCAGCGTCGGTCGATACCTTGCCTTCCTTCTTGAGGTCGGTGAACGCTGCGACGCCGAGCGCATCCATCTTGTCGTCGTCGAACAGCGTGAGCTGCTTGCGACCCGTCATGGTGGTGGAGCAAGCTGCTGTTAGGAGCATCCACAGAAGCACAGAGGTCGCTGGCGTCGCGAACCACGTTCGTTCACACCGTTGCATCGGCCTGACTATCCCTTTGGGGCGCATACTTCACGGAAGGAGGGTATTGCAAATGGAGGCGTTCTCGAAGTCCTCGGCAAGACCCCGCTGTCTGGGCCCCGGAGCAACCCTCGCACCACGGAACGGGTGACAGGTGTTGCGATGCGGGTTCTTTGGTATGGTGTTGGATACCAAATGACCATTCGGGGCACGATTCTAGTTGGTTTGCTCCTATGCGCTGCGCTTCTGGCAGGGATTCGCCTGACGCCATCACCCAGCCGCAGTGGGACCTGCAGGGTGATCGAGATCGTGACGGGTGGAGCCGGGTTTAAGTCCGGATATCACGTGTTTCCATCCCAGGCCGTTTGCTACGAGTGGTCGATCATCGGCGATACGATCGTGATCGAAAGCGGCGCCGGCACGCGTGCCGAGCTAGTCAAAAGCACGATTGACGCCTTCAACTGTGCTCTACCAACCCCCTGAAGCTTCGAGCTGGTTTATCATCGCCGCGACGGGCATGGATGTTGACTCGTCGATCAGCAAGCCGATGAGCAACACGCCAAGGCAGATAGGAGAGGGCAGATGGATCGAGGTGATGGAAGCTTTTTCGGGTTGATTGTTCAGCTGGCGGTTCTCGCGTTCTTTCTCTGGGTCTTCTGGAGGATTTTCGAGAAGGCGGGAAAGCCCGGTTGGGCTGCCATCATCCCCATCTACAACGTTGTCGTGTTGCTCGAGATCGTGGGACGCCCGTGGTGGTGGATTTTTCTCTTTCTCATTCCACTGGTAAACATCGTCATCGGATTCCTGGTCGCGCTCGACCTCTCGAGGTCCTTCGGCCACGACCTGGCGTTTGCGCTCGGCCTCTTCTTCTTGGGGTTCATTTTCTATCCCGTGCTGGCGTTCGGCAGGGATGCATATCGAGGCCCCGCAGCAGCGTAACGCAGCGACCGCGCCTGGGACGCCCTAGCTGAGCTCTGAGCGACATGTTGGAACCGATGTACATGTTCGTTGCCTTCGTTTTCAGCAGCGTCGGCTTCGTCATGCTCGTCTACGGCAAGAAGCAACAGCGTCCGCTCCAGCTCGGCGGAGGTCTGCTCTTGCTCTTGCTCCCGTTGTTCCTCCACGACGCTCTTCTGCTGGGTCTGATCTCGGCGGGCCTGTGCGCTGCAGTCTGGGCCGGCGTCAAAGCCGGCTATTAGGGGACATGCACCGCCCTCAAAATGCTCCTTTTTCCAGCTCTTAGATGGCACACCGCGAAAACCGAGAGCCACCTGCGTTTTCGCGGTATGCCTCCTGAGCACTCGAAAGCATTAGTCTCGTGGGGAGCGAGCGTGTCCCCACGTTCAGTTGGCAGTTCGGTGGTCTTCGGATACGTAGCCGGTGCTCTTCGAGCGACGAGCATGACATGAGCATCGAAGCTTGGATCGCGACTGGTGTCGTCGTAGCGGTGTTCGGCGTTCTTGGCTCGGGGCGTTATCCCCCGTACCTCGTTCTGCTCGGCGGGGTTGCGGTGCTTCTCGCCGGCGGAATCATCGATACCGGCGAGGCGCTCGCAGGTTTCTCGAACAGCGGCGTGATCACCGTCGGAGTGCTGTACGTGGTAGCCGCGGGATTGAAGCAAAGCGGCGCGCTCGCATTCCTGACGTCACGCGTTTTGGGGCGACCTCGCACCGTGAGAGGTGCCCAGGCGCGGTTGCTTTTCCCCGTTACGATAGGGAGCGCGTTTCTCAACAACACGCCATTGGTTGCCATGTTGCTGCCGGTGCTGATGGATTGGAGTCGATCGACAGGAATCCCAGCATCCAAGCTCCTGCTTCCTCTCAGCTACGCCGCGATTCTGGGCGGCGTCTGCACCCTAATTGGCACCAGCACGACGCTCGTCGTTCACGGCCTTCTGCTCGCAGAAGGCAAGCCAGGCCTCGAGATGTTCGAAATCGCATGGGTCGGGCTTCCATGCGCCGTCCTGGGATCGGCGCTCCTCATGTGGATGGCAAGACGCTGGTTGCCCGCCTACGAGAGTGTGCTGCGGATTCCCGAGGATCCCCGGGAGTATACGGTGGAGATGCGTGTCGCTCCCCGCGGACCATTGGTCGGCAAGAGCATTGAAAACGCCGGGTTGCGTCACTTGCCGGGCCTCTACCTGATGGAGATCCACCGAGGCGGACACGTCGTTCCGGTCGTCGACCCGGCGGAGCGACTCGACGCGGGAGACCAACTCGTATTCGTTGGAGTGGTTCATTCGGTCGTGGATCTCCAACAGATTCCGGGCCTGGAGCCCACGACGGAGCAAGTCTTCAAGCTCGACTCACATCGATCCCAGCGATGTTTTGCAGAGGCGGTGGTGTCCCGAACGCATCCGCTAGTTGGAAAGACCATACGCGAAGGCCGATTTCGAAATCTCTACAATGCGGTGGTGATAGCCGTCTCGCGCAATGGTGAGCGCGTGCAGGGGCGCATTGGCGACATCGAGCTTCACGCCGGAGACTCGTTGTTGCTGGAGGCCTTGCCATCATTCGTCGAGCAGCATCGAAACTCGAGTGACTACTATCTGGTGAGTCGCCTCGGGGACGCCGGACCGCCAACGACGGCTCAAGCGCCCGTTGCGATGCTGATTCTCGCCACGATGGTTACCGTCGTCGCCATCGGATGGCTCGGCATGCTGCAGGCGGCCCTGCTTGCCGCGGGTGCCATGCTCATGACCCGATGCGTGTCCGAGGACACCGCAAGACGAAGCATCGATTGGCCGTTGCTCGTCGCGATCGGCTCGTCCTTCGGGCTCGGCAACGCGCTCTACGAAACGGGCGCAGCGGCGTCGTTGGCGGGTGCGCTCCTCGATCAGGCGGGGAATCATCCGTGGCTCGCGCTGGCTGCCATCTACGCGACCACCACGATCATCTCCGAGTTCGTCACCAACAATGCCGCTGCCGTCATCGTGTTTCCAATCGCCATGGCGACCGCGACCACGCTCCAGGTCAACTACATGCCATTCGTGATCGCGGTCGCGGTCGCTGCCTCGGCCAGCTTTGCTTCCCCGTTGGGTTACCAAACCCATCTCATGGTATTTGGCCCCGGCAACTATCGGCTTAGGGACTTCGTCAGGATGGGCATCCCCATGAACCTGCTCTTGTGGATCATCACGACCGGGCTCGCGCCCTTCGTTTGGCCGTTCTGACTCCCGCCCACTCGACCTGGCGCGCTGCCTCGGAGTTAGTCCCCGCCAAAGAGCCCGTACAGGACCAGCAAGACGAGCGGAATCGTCAGCCAGAGCAGTGGCCAAATCGCGCTCATCTGGGGCTGTTTGGCTGGGGCGCTCCAGTCCTCCGTCCAGGATCCAACCCGCGGCTTTTCCAACCTCGGTGCCGTTTCGGGCGCAACGAGCCCGCTCGGGCTCGCTTCGGGTGTGGAAGCTGGCGGCTGGCCGGTCGTGCCGGCGCCCGAGCTTCTCCTCATATTTGTACGCATCACACACTCCTCCATTGGCCGTCCGGCTCGGACGGCGCGTTTTCGAACAGACCAGGACGTTCAGGACAGGGAACGAGGTCGTTCGGGAGGCTCGTCGCTCGAATGCGGGACTTGGGCGCTCCTGCAGGTCAGCCGAATCGCGGCGCGCCGATCCGACAGCCCATGATGGCTGAGGTGAGCCGCAGACGGAGACCATGTGCGTGGGTTTGCTCGATCAGGCGGCGTGTGCGGGCGCTCGAGGGGTACCCAAGTGCCCGTGCCAATGGGAAGCCGGAGCTCGCCCTCTGGCGTTGCGTGTCGGGCAGCGGAAACCAATGCGGACTGCAGCTTCGCTGCAACCTCACCACCGGAGACACCCCCAGAAGATGGCCCCGAGGCCGTAGGGCCGGCCAACCCGAAGGCGAACACCGCTACCACGACCAGCCGAAGCGCCAACCGCATGTCGCTTAATTGAATCCGAACATCGCTCTTGCCAAGGCGGCACGTTGCCGACCTAGTCCGGCAGGAGATGCCGGTGAACCGCCTCTGCCACGCGCTTGCCGTCGAGGGCCGCGCTGACGATTCCTCCCGCATATCCGGCGCCTTCGCCCGACGGATAGAGCCCCCGAAGGTCGGGCGACTCCAGCGTATCGTCGGCTCGGGGAATCCGCACCGGGCAGCTCGTTCGCGACTCGACGCCTACGAGGACCGCCTCGTCGCTGATGAAGCCTCGCATGCGACGACCAAAGCTCCGGATTCCTTCGCGCAGAGGCGCCGAGATGGGTACCCCGGCAGAATCGACCACGTCGTCGATCTTCGTCGCGGTGAGCCCAGGCCGATAGCTGCTGTGGGGCACCCGGCTCGAGCCTTGCCGCGCGAGGAAGTCGGAGATCGTCGTGGCCGGCGCTTGGAGGTGACCGCCGCCGGCCTCGTAGGCGGCATGCTCGACTCGCCGTTGAAAGTCGATGCCTCCGAGGGGCCCCTCGAACCCGTGCGCCTGCCAGTCGCCCGGCTCGACGGAGACGACGATTCCAGAGTTTGCGAACGGCGAATCTCGTTTCGACAAGCTCATGCCATTGACCACCTGCGCGCCGGGCTCGGTCGTCGCGGGAACGATCCAGCCGCCCGGGCACATGCAAAACGAAAACACGCCGCGGTCCTGAACGGTTGCTGCAAGCCGGTAGTACGCGCTTGGCAGGGCGGGGTGTCCAGCATCGCGTCCGTATTGGATTCGGTTGATCAAGGGTTGCGGATGCTCGACCCGCACGCCCATGGCGAAGGCTTTGGGCTCGATCGCGACGTTCATCTCGTGCAGCATGTCGAAAACATCTCTGGCCGAGTGCCCGGTTGCGAGCACGACGGCGTTTGCCTCGAAGGAACGTCCGTCTGTGAGCTCGACGCCGCGCACTTTTCGTTCGGCGCCCACTCCCTCGACCAAGATGCGTTCGAGCCGTGCTTGGAAATGGAACTCGACGCCCACCCCTTCGAGCCGCTCGCGCAACGCCGTCACGACCTTGGGTAGCTTGTTGCTTCCAATGTGAGGCCGCGCGTCCTCGAGAATCGCCGGTGGCGCACCGTGCAGCGCTAGAATCTCCAGCACGTCGCGAACCGAGCCCCTTTTGTGCGCCCGCGTATAGAGCTTCCCGTCGCTGAACGTCCCCGCGCCGCCTTCGCCAAAGCAATAGTTGCTGTCGGGGTCGACTCGCCCCTCTCGGTTCAGAAGGGCGATGTCGCGGCGTCGAGGTTGAACTAGCTTTCCCCTGTCGATGATGCGGCTTGCAATCCCATGGCGCGCGAGCTGGTAGGCGCAGAACAACCCCGCCGGTCCCGAGCCTACGATGACGACGCGCGCAGGTAGGCGAACTTCCCGAGGATGGGGCAGCGCCCACTGCTCAGACGGCATGGGAGGCCCCTCGCCGAGCAGGACATGAAACCGAGGGCGCTTCCCGCGCGCATCGATGGCGCGCCGCAAGACGTGAAGCTCGGGAAGCTCCTCAACGGGAACCGACAGCTTCTTTGCCGCGAGCGCACGAATTGCGGCCGGATTCAGACCTTCATCGAGGGATAGAAACAGCTCGATGGGAATGTCTGCGAAGGCCTTCTTCATGACTCGCTGTGGCGCACGTTCATTGTCTGCGTTGCCGGTGTGATTCGCCCATATAGCTGGGGTCCTGAGACTCATCTAGGCGCCCGGCGCTTCGGGAGTACAATGCTGCCGGTGCCCAGATGGGTGGTGGCAGTCCTGGTCGCTGCGGTCGGGTGCGCGAGCCCGCACGCAGCAGTCACCCATGTCGAGACGGGCAGCGCCGTTCCCTTCGGCATCCTGGCCAAAACCGTCCTTGGCCTCGTCTTGTTGATGGGGCTCTTCTGGTTGGGATCTCATCCGAGGGTTCGGCAATTCCAAGAATGGCTGGGTATCCGCCAGGCGATCACTGCGGGATTCGCATTCGTGGGTCTCGGACTGATCGCGAGCCATCCTTCGATCGGCATCCTCAGCGGGAAGGTCTTCTACGATCTGGCCCCCTTGATTCACTTTGCCCTCGGATGGCTCGGCATGATCATCGGCTTTCAGTTCGATGTTCGGGTGCTCGATCGGCTACCGCGGGGCACGGCGCTCGAGATTGCTCTGTATACGCTGGCTCCCTTCGTCGTCGTGGGAGTCGTTGGGGCCGCGGTCATGCTCGCATATGGGCGACCGTGGACCGACGCCACGTTCGTGCGCGACGCGATCGTGCTTGCTACCGCTGGAGCCATCTTCGCCTCCGGCACCGGAGACCGGCCCCGCCCACGAGACCGGTTTGCTGGCGGCGATTCAGACGAGCGCCATAGGCTGGATCAGCTCGACGAGATCGCGGCGGTTGCTGGTCTTGCCGTCCTCGGCTCCTTTTTTCGTCCGCAGTGGGTCGGTTTCCAGTGGGCGCTTTCGGGATCGATTTGGTTGCTCATCACGCTTGGCGTGGGCGTCTTCGTCGGTCTCTTGGCGTACGCGATTCTCACTGGAGGACGTCGCGGAGCAGAGTTTGCTGCGCTCACGTTGGGCTCCGTTGCGCTGGCATCCGGGGTGGCCGGCTACCTGATGCTTCCGCCGTTGGTCGTCTGCTTCATTGCGGGAGCCATGTTGGTCAATCTACCTGGCGATCACCGTCGCCGCCTATGGAGCGTGCTCACTCGTTTTGAGCGCCCACTCTACTACTTGTTTCTTACCCTGGCCGGAGCATTGTGGGACGTCACCGATTGGCGTGGATGGCTGCTCGTGCCGGCTCTGGTGCTCAGCCGGGCGGGCGGCTACCTCTTCGCGGATCGGTTGGCGCCCGAGATCGTCGGGGAGGGGATGAGCATGCGCCCGGCCTGGTTCGCGGCGCCCGTCAGCGTCGTTTCGATCGCGATCGTGATCAGCGCGCAGACGATCTATCGCGGGCCTGCCGTTCCCTGGATCGTCACTGCCGTTCTAGGAAGCGCGATCGTCGTCGAGCTGATGAGCCATCGGAGGGCGCGGCGATGAAGAACCTGCTCTGCCTCGCCGCCCTCGCGTTGTTGTTGAACGCCGCACGGAGCCTCCTTCCCGAAGGAGGCGATGCCTACGGTGTGGCCCAGACCGAGCTAGCCTTCGGGTTCGTTCTACTCAGTGCGTTCCTGGTCAGCGAAATCCTGGCGCAGATAGGCCTTCCGAAGCTCGTCGGCTACGTCTTGACGGGGGTCCTCGCGGGGCCGCATGCGTTGAATCTGTTGCCAGCCAAGATGACCGCCGAGCTCGATCTCGTGAGCGGCGTGGCGATCTGTCTGATTGCTTTGACCGCTGGAGGGGAGCTCAGCTTCCGACGTATCCGACCACTTTGGAGAACGATCGCGGCGCTTACGTTATGGGGTGTTCTAGGCGCAGCGCTTGCGTTGACGACGGCGTTGTACGTGCTTTCCCCGTGGCTTCCATTTCTCAGTACGCTTCATCGCGCCGCGCTGTTTTGGTTTTGCGCCATGCTCGGCGTTGCGCTGAGCGCCCAGTCTCCGGCTGTGGTGATGGGGCTCTTGAGTGAGACGAGGGCCGAGGGCACCTTCAGTCGCACCGTTCTCGGCACGGTGGTCATGAGCGATCTGCTCGTGATCGGCCTGTTCGGGTTCGTGTCCGCGTTGGCTCGCGCTGCGCTCGGAGGAGAAAGCAGCGTGGAGCAAACGGCGCTCGGCATTGCATGGGAGCTCTTCGGGTCCCTCGGCGGGGGAGCCTTCCTCGGCCTTCTATTGAGCGTGTACCTCAAGAAAATACGCGACGGCGCCCAGGTTTTCGTGACGCTGATGTGCATCGTCGTGGCCGAGCTGGCCGTCCCGGTTCAACTCGACCCGCTGATCGTGATGCTCTCGGCTGGCCTCGTCGTCGCCAACTTCTCCGAGGAGGAAACCTCTCGGCTGGTTCGGGACCTAGAGACCGTCGCCCTGCCAGTCTACATCGTGTTCTTTGCGACGGCGGGCGCGACGTTGCGTCTCGACGTTCTGGCGGGTGTTGCTCCCATCGCATTGCTGCTCGTAATTCTGCGAGGCGCGAGCCTCTGGCTTCTGGGCGTGATCGCAACGAGCTCTACCCGCGCGCCCGCGGAGATCCGACGCTGGGGATGGACGGGAATGTTGCCGCAAGCAGGGCTTGCGTTGGCCCTCGCGCTGCTCGTGCAACGGGGGTTCGGCCTCGAGGGAGAAGGCGCGAGCGCGCTACTGCTCGGAGTCATCGCCATCAACGAGCTCGTGATGCCGATTCTGCTACGCGTCGCATTGCTACAATCCGGCGATGCAGGTGCGCATGTCGTGGAGGTGGACTCCCGCATACCTCCACCCGCAGGCGAGACACGCTAGCGCTCAAGAACTAGCGTGTCCCCACTCGCGCTGCCGAACCACGAGGCACCCGGCCGCGGATCCAGCAGACGCTCGCGGAAGGCTCGAACGTCCACGCCGCGCAGCATCAAGGAGCGGTAGACGCCAGCCCCGCGAACGTTTCCCACCAGCCGAAAGCCGACAATGCGGCCGTCATTCAAGAACAGCTTGCGTAATTGACCGTTCTTGCGCCACCGCAGCTCCTCCTCACCGCGCTGCGCCCCTACTGCCATGACCTCCACGCCAAGGTGCTTCAGGCTGTTCATGGACTCCGCGCCCTCATAGCGCTCCTCGTAACCAAGAAGGCCGTTGGCGACCACTCGTGCCTGGTCAACCGCGTTGGGGAAAATGGCATGCACGAAACGTTCGCCGGTCATTCGATCTCGGGTCTCCGCCACATCGCCTGCCGCATAGACGTCCGGGATGTTGGTTCGCAGGAAGTCATCGACGAGGATGCCCCAATTCGTCTGCACCCCCGACCCCTGAAGCCACTCGATGTTCGGCTTGACCCCCGTTGCGGCGATGTATGCATCCGCACGGAGCACCTCGCCCGACTCGAGCTCGACGCCGGTCACCTCACCGCTACCTAGGAAAGCGGTCGCGCGCGTGTTGAGTCGCCCCTCCACGCCGCGCCCGCGGACGCTCTCGAGCACGATTTCGGCGGTTTCGAGCTCCAGCATCCGCCACATCAGGCGATCCTCTATCTCGACCATGGTCACGGAGACGCCTGAATCTTGAAGCAGGAGCGCAAGCTCCACCCCGATGAAACCAGCCCCGACGATGATTGCACTGCGAACCTTCCCGGCACGCACGCCGTCCACCAACTGCTTTGCCGCGGAGAGTGATTTGAAGTTGTATAGCCCTGGAAGCTGATGCCCTGCGACAGGCGCATACAATCCACTGCCCGTCGCGATCACCAGTTGGTCATATGTGAGTGTGGAGCCGTTGGACAAGCTCAGTGCATGCGATTGGGGCAGGAGCGACTCCGCGGTGGTGTTGGGAAGGTAGTCGACTTTCAGCCGCTGACAGACATCGCGCCCCTTCCAGAACAACGTTTCGTCCCGCCCGGTCAAGAAATGATCGGCCATCGCCGGCGGTGCGTAGGGCGGGAACGGCTCGGACGACAGCATGGCGATTTCGACCTCCTGGTCGTGCTCGCGCAGCGCCTCGGCCACGGTGATACCGGCGGGGCCGGCGCCGACGATTACGACGCGTGACGCCATCGCTCTTGCTCCACTTGCAATAGCGCATCGCGCAGCTCGCCCACCGCCCGCAGGAAACGTGAATCCGGATGGTCAAACAGAGGACCCACGTCAGGCTCGCTTCGCTGGAGTTGCTCCTCGTACGGTAGCGCATGCCTCGTAGCGAAGGGGAAGCCTCCTTCACTTTCGAGGACCTCGAGAGCACGCTGCAAGTCGCTGTCATTCCGCACGCGATTCACCACGAGATGGATCGCAGGGATTCCGAGCGCGCGTGCGAGGCCTGCGGCATGCAGGGCGACTTGCACCCCGTTGAAAGTTGGATCGGTGACCACCACCGCATGGCGAAAACCCTGAGACAGCGCACGGCCGAAGTGCTCGACGCCTGCTTGGGTGTCGAGCAGGATCGCTTCGCCCCGGCGAAGGCTGACCGCGTTGGCCACGGCCGCGAGCAGTGAATTCTCGGGACACAGACAACCTGCAGCAGGCTGCACCGTATTACCCATGACCAAGAGACGAACATCCTCGGGCCCTACCACGCCAAAACGCTCGACCACGTCCGCAACGTCCGGGTTGAGCCGGAAGAACAGACCCCAGCCTGAGCCGGGGCGCGCCCCGGTCTTCTCCTCGACGTAGTCTGGATTCTGGCTGAGCGGCACCAATGCGCGGGCGCGGTCGTGGGGCAAGCCGAGGGCGTATGGAAGATTCATCTGCGGGTCTGCATCGAGCGCGAGGACCCGATACGAATCCTTTGCGAGAAGCCTCGCCAGCACCGCCGTCAGGCTCGTCTTGCCGACCCCGCCTTTGCCGGTAATGACGACGCGGAATTCTTCGGGCCTGGCGCGGGCCTCGAGCTCCGCATCGTGCTGGTGCTGGTGCTCGTGTCCTTCGTGGGTTGCATCACACATCGCGAAACTCCAGCCCCAGCGCTTTGCGCTTTGCCTCGATATGCCTTCGAATGAGCAAAGCCGCTCGTTCGGGGTCAGCCTCTACAGCGAACTTGGCGCCGACCACGTCGTCCAAATCCTGAGCCAACAGCTTGACGACGTTTCGGCTGCCGAAGATGGGCGGCTGCACGCCGAGCACGGTGTAGATGCCGCTCGCCACCACGTACGCGCCGATCGAAACGGCCTTCTCCGAATACCACTCGGGCGCCGCGCCAGCGAGCGGTAGCTGGCAGATATCCACGCCGAGATGCTTCGCCAGCGCTGCTGCAAGCACTAGGATGCGCGTGTTGTCGACACAGGATCCCATGTGCAGAACCGGCGGAATCCCGAGGGCCTGACACACCTCGCGCAGCCCCGGGCCGGCCATTTCCGCCGCTTTGGGCATCATCTGACCGGCCTTGCCGTTTGCGATCGCAGAGCAACCGGTGACCACCACCAGAATGTCGTTCTCGATCAGTCTGCGGGTCAGCATCACGTGGCCGTAGTCCTGCTGGATCTTCGGGTTGTTGCATCCGACTACCCCTACCGCGCCACGAATCTTGCCCGCTTTGATGGCGTCCACCAACGGCTCGGGGGTGCCGCCCAACGCGCCGAGGATTGCTTCCACCGAGAAGCCCGCCATCATCTCCACCGTTTCGTCGGGGATGCGGACACGGTCTGGATTGCGGTTGCCATAGGCTTCTACGCCCCGACGCACGATCTCTTTGCCGATTTCGAGGCCTCGCCGGGGGTCGAAAGAGATGTGCGTGGCTCCGGTGAACTTGGCCTTGTCGGCTGTGGAAATCACGTCGGTGTGAAAGCACTTCGCAACGTCGGTGACGGCGGGCATGATGCATTGATAGTCGACCACCATCGCATCCAACGCGCCGGTGAGCAGCACCAGCTCCTGCATGAGATGATTGCCCGCCATGGGGAGGCCCTTGCGCATCTGGAGCTCGTTGCCCGTGCAGCACAGCCCCACGAGGTTGATCCCCTCGGCGCCCTTCGTCTTGGCGAGTTGGACGAGCTCCGGATCTGCTGCCGCCTGCACGATTACATCGGAGAGCAACGGATTGTGCCCGTGAAGCGCGATGTTCACGGACTCAGGTCGGAGAGCTCCCAGATTGACCCGCGACGGAACCGGTTTCGGAGTCCCGAACATGACGTCGGATAGCTCGGTGGCAACCATGGATCCGCCCCAACCGTCGGAAAGGCTGGTCCGCAGACAATGAAGCAACGTGTTCACATAGTCGTTGTCCACGCCCATGTGGGTCCGATGAAGCATTTCCACGTTCTCGCGATCGATGCCGCGCGGTGTGATACCGAGCTCCGCCCAGCGCTCGATCCGCTGGCTCGGGACCCGCGCTGCAAAGCCGAGGCTGCTCTTCCGTGTCCCGAAGTCTTCCATCATGGCGGCGGCCAGATCTCGGGCGATCTCGAAGGCCTCCCGACCCTCCGTCGCGATGCCCCATTCTCCGGCAAGCGCGCGCAGCTTGTCCTTGTCGCGGATCTCGTAGCCGCTGGTCTTGCCCTCCGCGAGCTCGGCAAACACTTCGAGAATGTCCCGGCCGTGATCGGAGTGCGCCGATGCGCCAGCCGCGATGGTGCGGCCGAGGTTCCGAGCGACGATAACGTCGGCATCTGCCCCGCAGACGCCTTTCTGCGGACCTTCGCCAAACGGATCGATCCGACAAGGTCCCATGGCGCAGTTGCGGCAGCTCACGCCCATGGCGCAGTAACCGCACTGAGGCTGTTGAGCAGCCAACCGATCCCACACCGTCTCGACGCCCTCGTCACGGGCGCGAGCGATCATCGCGCGTGCATCCTTGTTGATGCTCAGCCCATTGATGTCTGTGTCGTGAGCCATTGGCTAACCCTCCCTCACGGCGGTCGCTGACCGGCCCCAGGCGCGCCAGGCTTCCACGTGATCGGGCACTGGCAACGCCGCAGGCTCCAGCGCGGAGACGGCCGACAAGACTGCGTGCGCTTCGCGAACACGCCCCACGCGGACCAAATCGTTTAGCTCTCCGAAGACCAATGCGTCCACCTTACACGCCTCGGCGCAGGCCGGTTGCTCGTCTCGCCGCACGCGTTCGATGCAGCCGTCGCATTTGATGGCGACCGTTCGTGTCGGCATGCCGTTCGCCTGCGGGTGGAAGGTCAGTACGTCGAACGGGCATACCATGGCGCACATCGCACAGGTGATGCACTTCTTTGCATCGATCAGAACCAGGTCCTGCTCTGCATCACGAAAGATGGCGCCCGTCGGACACACTTGCTGGCAAGGAGCAGGATTGCAGTGCCGACATTTGACGGGAAACGAGCTGAGCTGACTGGCTCCAGGTGCGACGTGGATGCGCGAGCGGGGTGGAGGCTCTTCGAATAGCGCGGCCACGGGATCTCCACTCTTCGAGTGCTCGACCGTGCAAGCGAATTCGCACTGCCGACATCCTATGCACCGCTCAGGGTTTACGAAGACGGTTTTCATCTTCTCCTCCCTCTTTGGTCGTTCACGGACCCATCACGGGCAAACAATGCAAGAACCGGGCCTCTAGGAAACGGGTGGGTTCTGGCTGCCGCTGGGTGTTGCTAGGCGCATGTTGTGCGCTTCGTCGAAACGGCGCGCATGGATTGCGCGCCGGTTGCGGCGTTATGCGTGCTTCTTCTGGTAAGTCCCCATCAGCATGGCTTCGGCCAAGACGTGGCCCCGCATTGCTCGGTCGAGCTCGGCCCGGCTCATGCGATCACGGTCATCCAAGCGGCAGTCGAGCGCATAGAGGCGGAAGAAGTAGCGATGCCGTCCGATCGGAGGGCACGGGCCGCCCCAGCCGGTGCGCTTCCAATCGTTGAGGCCTTGGCATGTGCCCTCCGGCAGCTGCCGAGCGCCCACCCCCTCGGGAAGCCCTTCGCTGTCGGGTGGCAGATTGAAGAGTACCCAGTGCACCCACACCATCTTCGGAGCATCGGGATCGGGCGCATCCGGGTCATCGACGATGAGCGCCAGGCTCTCGGTGCCCTCGGGTAGGGAGCTCCATTCGAGGGCTGGGGAGACGTCCTCACCCTCGCAGGTGTGCTTGGTTGGGATTTCTTCTTTGTCGCGAAAAGCCGTCGAGCGAATGGAGAGCATGGCACTACTATCCCACGGTTGGTCGAGCTTTGCAGCTTACGATCAGCGGACGGGTCGACCCACGGGTACCAGGTATAGGGGTTGGTACGTCGAAGGAAGGTTGAGCGCGCTCCGCACCTTTTCGTCTTCGAATGCGCCGATCGGAACGGCGACTAGATCCAGCGCAACAGCTTGTAGGAGCAGGTTCTGGGCGGCGTGCCCAGCTTCGAGGTGCACGTATCTACGCGCACGATCGGAGCCGTACTTCTTGGCCGTTCGCTCGTAGATGCCGACGAGGATGATGACCGCAGGCGCATCGCGAACCGACTCTTGCCGAAGGGCCGCGTCGAAGAGCTCCTTCCGTACGTCGGACTGCAAAGTCTGATCCAGCTCGTGTGCTCGGGGCTCGTAGTGGAAGACCCCTGCCCGATTGGCCAGGTACACCTCGAGTGGATAGAGCGCCCCGGCGGAGGGGGCGGTGCGGAGACCGAGCGTACGATGCGTGATGCCTTGGCAAGACCAAAGAAGCTGACCGTGCTCCGCATCGCTCAGGGTCGTGGCCGCGAACTCACGCACGGAGCGCCGCCGCATCAGCGCCTCTTCGACGGAGACATGGCCAGCTCGCTTTGGTGGTGGAAGCTTCACCGTTGCATTCTCTTCTTGTGATGTGCTCGCTGCCGGCGCATCGCCCCGGTCCGCCCGCGCCGATGCGCTCCAGGGCAAATGGAATGCGACGAAGATCGCGAACAATCTCGACGCCACCGAGAGGCAAACCAGCCGATAGTCCTTGGGCACGGACGTTGGCCCGCCGATGCTGGATGGCCTCATGTGGACAGTCAATACAACATTCCGTCGGATGAAAGAAGGCTCGCCCAAAGCACCGGAAGCCAGCTCAGCGACCCGAGCAAGCTCACAGCGGAGATGCTGAACGACGTATTCTGGGACGACAAAGCGCGAGCCGCGGGGGTTTGCGCGGCGTGGTACGTAAGCGTCTGTAATTCTTGGATTAGCGGGGGGCTAGCGTGTCCCCTTTGAGCTTGAAGCAATAGGGACCGGCTTCGTGGGCCCAGACGCTTGCAGGTGCGTATGGAGAGGGCCGATCGAAGATGGCGCAGAGCTCGTAGGATTCATCCCCGAGCAGGCGATAGCCGTAAGGCTCATTGCGCGTCGGATCCATCGGGATTGAAGCAAGGCCTGGCTCCGCGCTCAGCGCTTCGAGCCGTTCGGGGAGTGAGCGGTGTCGGTTCCAGTACACATGGATCTGCTGAGCAATGCTCTGCAGGTCGTCGATGCGCCGCTGATCGAGCTTCAGCACTCGCTGCTCAGCGGGTGACCCCATCAACCAAACGCCCCCCGCGATCACCCCGATGACGACGGCGCTCACCACTACGAGCACGCCGGAACCGAGCCGGAGGCCCGTCATGGCGCCCGCTCCACCTTGCGCAGATCCCACAGATAGTAGCCGAACACGACGCCCGCGATGATGCCCACGGCGATCACCTTCAGGATGAAACGGACGGTGAGCTCCCCGCCAAGCAGATTGAAGACCAGCGTGGTCACGTCACCGACCAAGACCGAGGCGGCGATGAAAAGCGTCGCATAAGTTAGCCACTTGCGAACGCCCGAAGCGCGTTTCGTGGGGTCCTTTCGTATCGAGCGGCTAATGACGTGTGAAACGAACACGAAGACGGGAAACGCCACGATCAACGTCGAGACGGACCAACGTAGGCGGTCGACGCGCCATTCCTCGCCGACCGCGCTTGCTGCAGGGTCGGGAAATGCGCGATCGATGAGCTCGAAGATCACCGTGCCGACGTGGTAGGCGCTGAGCAGCAAGGTGGTGAAGAGCACCAGATAAAGAAAGGCTTCCCGCGCAGACGCAGAAGGCTTGGGCTTCGGAACTGGCAACCCGAATTCGACCTCCGCGTAGGCATCCAAAGCATGGCTGATCTGCTCAGGCGGCCAGCCTGCCGTCTGGAGCGCTTCTCCAATCCGTTGTCGCGGGACACCCCGAACCAATGCTTCGCGCACGAACCTTTGGAGCTCCTCGTCGATTCTCGCCATGGTCGCCTCCGGATTCTCAATTCCACGCCGGGCCCAAGCACCGCTTCTCGCCGAACGAAGCGATATCACATAGCCTCCCTCCATGGCATCCGGCTCGACGAAGGCAATTCGGCGAACGGCCGTGAAGGAGTTGCGGCCGCTGAAGGGAAGCGCGTCGTGGCGGGCGTTCATCCGCCACTCGCGCACCTAGGTGCAACCCAAAACGCGCCGATTGTGCTACCAACCGGATGATGCGTCGGTCCGCTCTTGCCGCGTTGCTTGGCATCGTTCCAGTCGTTTGTGTCGGCTGCTCATCTTCGGGGTCCGGTGACTGCGCTTCCGGAGCAGAAGACTGCGAAAACCCGCCGCAGGGTCTGCCCGAAGGAACGACCCAGTGGGCGCCCCAGGGTCCAAGGGCGGTCGGCAGTTACGGCCATGACGTCATTCCCGAACCGGATGCCTTTCGTACGATGCACGTCGGTCCCAACAACAGCGACAACGTGTGGGTCGCCGCCGCGCCGAAAATGGAGCTCGACTGGGTGGCGGAGACGAGCTTCTACATCCCGGAGGGTCCGACCTTCGACAACCAGGGCAATCTCTACTTCAGCCCCTTGTTCCCGCAGGAGGACGTGTCGTTGGTTTCGCTCGATGCCGAGACCGGCGAACGGAACTGGGCTGTCGAGGGCGACGGAATCAATGCAGGCAGCGGTGCGATTTTGGTTCTGAATGACCCGGAGGCACCCGGCACGCAGATCATCTATCATGCGACCTACACCGAGGCGATGGCGATCGAGCCGGACGGCACCGTGCTTTGGCGCACGCCCACCGAGTTGAGCTTGCCCCCCGTCGTGCCCGGAGAGCGCTCGACCACGCATTCGTTCGGCTTCAACTACCACCCACGCACCGATTCACTCGTCGGGCTGACGATCGGCGGCGTGCTCTTCGCGCTCGACCGCAAGACGGGGGAGAAGGCGGCCCCTCTCGGACAGGTGCCCGGCTCGCCCGCAACCAGCGTTGAGATCGACCTTCCCGCGTTCGTCGTCGAGCAAAGCAACGCGCTGACCGATGAGGTGTTCGGCAAGACCCCTAGTGGGCTCAGCCTGTTTTCGGTCATCATCGACGTGATTTTTGGCGGCGGCTCCATCGTCACCAACTACTTCGCAATCGATCCCAACACCAGCGTGATCTACGTGGCCGCAACCGCCGACGACGGTGCCGATGGTGTCGAAGACGGGCAATCGGACCTTGGAGCGCTCTATTCGATCGATCTCGTCGACGACGGAAGCGGAGGGCTCGAGTTTCAGGTGCAAGACGCCGCCACCTTCGACGGTGGAACCGGCTCCACCCCGTCGATCAGCGAGGACGGCAGCACGATCTACGTCTCGGACAACGCGGGAAACGTCATCGCGCTCGACAGCGACCTCGAAGAACGATGGCGGTTCGACGTGGGCGAGCCGTTGGCTGCCTCGGTCGCGGTCTCTCCGGACAACCGGGAAATCTACGTCGTGACGCGCAAAGACGTCTTCAGGCTCACCGACGAAGGGGACAGTGCGCGCCTCGATTGGACGGCGATGCTCGACGCGTTCTCCGGCGAGCCGGAGATCGAGTTGGAATTCCAGGCGCTGACGCCGACCATCACGGCCAATGGCGTTGCCATCAGCGTCGGCGGCGGAAAGAGGGTGGGCGAGCGCGAGCTGATGCTGAAGGTCGGCGTCGGTCTTCTCGATCGCGACACGGGCAGGCTGCGATCGTTCACGCTCGGCCGTGAAGAATCGATTGCGGTCACTTCCGTGGGGCCCGACGGCGGCATCTACACGGCGAGCTCGCCTTTGCGCCGCGTCTCGGGCAAAGCGGTCTATCCCGACCTCACTGAGGATATCATCGGGGGAATCTCGCGCTACCGGCCGATCCGAAACGATCTGTTGGCCCTCGAAGCGAGCTGCGCAGCAGGCGTGCGCGCACGGAATGCGGCGACCATCGAAGATTCGGCACCGGCTTCGGCCGCGCAGGACTTGCGGCAGATTCGAGTGCTGACCGGCCAGAGCCGCGCAGCCGTCGCGCGCGCGGTCTCGAACGGTGATCTCGATCAAGCATCGGCTGCCGCCGTCCGGGCGGATCTAGACGCCGCGGACGCGAGCCTCTCCGAAGGAAGGCTGACGGCAGCAGGGGAGCAACTAATCGCGGCGTGCAATGCGCTCTCGGAGTGACGGGGTGACCAAATGAATTGTCTTGAGATCCAGAAGTCGACAGGGGTGCTAGCGATGCTAGCGGTGGCGGCAGTGGCGGGCTCCTGCAGTGACGATGGTGTCGTAGACGCCCCTGACGAGCTCGGCTCCTTTGCCGTGGGGCATACGATGCTCACCATCGTCGACGCCGAGCGCGACGATCGGGAGCTGCGAGTCGACGTCTGGTATCCAGTCGACGAGGCCGATGCAACGGACGGCCCCTTCAGCGAGTACTCGTTGCAGGGTCTGTTCTCGCTCGCCTCCGAGGTCGCCGTCGACGACCTTCCAGTTTCATCGGCGGGGCCGCATCCGCTGCTGGTGTTTTCGCATGGGTTTGGCGGTATCAACACGCAGTCGACCCAGCTGATGGAGGCCTTGGCCAGCCACGGATTCGTCATCGCGTCTCCGGAGCATACGGGCAACACCGCGCTCGATTCGAGTGATGACGTGCCAGCCGAGAAGCGGGTGCCCGATGTAGCGGTCGTCATCGACCGCATGTTTGAGCGCTCGAATACGACCGGAGACGCATTCGAGTCCCGCATCGACGAAGCCAAGGTCGGAGTGTTGGGGCACTCGTTCGGTGGAAGCACGGCCCTCGGCACGGTGGCGGGGTTCGGCGGCGCCGAGCCCGACCCCCGGGTCAAAGTCATCGGCGTCATCGCGGGCGGCGTGGGCAGCGACAACTTCAGCGAGGAGGCGCTCGCGACAGTAACCGCCCCCACGATTTTGCTCGTCGGCACGTTGGATCAGAGTGCTGTGGAAAACCACGACTACGCGTTCGCCAACATGCCAAATGCCGAGGCGCTCTTTAAAGTCGAGATCACGGGTGCAAACCACACACACTTCGCCGACGTCTGCGCGATCGGTGACTTCTTGCTCGACCTCGGGTTGAGCCAGGACCAGTGGCCGGGCCTCGGTGCGGAAGCCTTGATTCAACCTTACAACGATACGTGCACCGAGGACGTCTATCCGATCGCAGAAGCACACCGGCTGCAAAACCTCTACATGGTCGCGCACTTCAAGCGATACTTGCTCGAGCAACGCGGGTATGATCGCTTTTTGTCGTCTGCTTACGCGCAGGCCAACGAGCCCGCTGTCAGCTTCATCACCAAGTGAGCTCCCTTGGCTGGCGCTCGCCCCGACTCGATGTCTAACTACTACTCGGGGGAAACGGGGCATCTGACCATGCGTGGATTCATCTTGGCTTTCATCGCGACTGCGGCGTTCTCGCTCGCGGGTTGCGGCGATTCGAACGACACCGGCACCGGAGGGACAGGCGGCAGCGCGGGCACCGGAGGCACCGCAGGCAGCGGCGGCACCGGCGGCAGCGCAGGCACCGGGGGCGTAGGCGGCATCGGCGGTGTGGTGAGTGACCTCGAAGTCTCGCCGGTGCTCCAGGGGCTCGCGAATCCGTGGGACATCGCTTGGCTACCGAATGGCACCGTGCTGGTGACCGAGCGCCCCGGCCGCCTCAACGTGTACGGTGACGGTCTCGATCAGCCGCCGACCCTCGTCGTCGAGCCAGACGACCTCATCGCCAGCGGGGAGGGCGGGATGCTGGGTCTCGAGGTCGATCCGAGCTTCGACAGCAACGGCTACGTGTTCGTGTGCTTTTGCTCGACTGCTTCAGGGCCTCCCGACGTCCGCGTCGTCCGCTACACCCTGAGCACCCCGGACGGCGACAGCGAAGAGGGCCGCACCGACATCGTGACGGGCATGCCCTATAGCACGGGCCGGCACAGCGGATGCCGTCCCCGCTTCGGTCCGGACGGCTATCTATGGGTGGGCACGGGCGACGCGGCGATCGGCACCACGCCACAGGACGACGACTCGCTCGGAGGCAAAGTGCTGCGCGTCGATCGAGACGGCTACGCGGCCCCCGGCAACCCGGGCGGCCGCCGTTGGCTCTCGAAAGGCCATCGCAACGTGCAAGGCATCGCGTTTCGAGCTTCCGACGACCTCGGTGTCTCTGCCGAGCATGGCCCCGGGGTCGACGACGAGGTCAACTTGCTCGTGGCGGAGAACTTCGGGTGGGATCCCGTCCCTGGATACAACGAATCCGTGCCCATGACCGATACCGTCAAGTTCCCCGACGCCATTGAGGCGATCGTTTCGACCGGCTCTCCGACGCTTGCCTATTCGGGCGCCGAGTTCGTGGAGGGTGCGTCTTGGGGCGATTGGAACGGCGCGCTGGTGGTAGCCACGTTGAAGGCGCAGCATCTTCATCTCTACTTCATCGACGAAGAAGGCAACGCCACCGATGGCGGGAGGTGGATCGAAGGTCGCGGCCGGCTGCGCTCGCCGCGGATGGGCCCGGACGGCCTGTACGTCACGACCGACGGCAGCGCAGGCAGCGGCGAGGTCCTACGGGTAACCCCGATCCTCACGCCCTAGTGCCAGTCGCTCCTGCGCAGCATCGTCACTGCTCAGCCTACGTCGACTAGCTGGACCGGGTTGGGCTCGACCCGCCAGATGTCCCGGCTGTAGTCGCGGATGGTGCGATCCGAGGAGAACGGGCCCATCCGGGCCGCGTTGAGAATCGACATCCTCGTCCAGCGACGCGAATCCGCCCAGGCCTCGCTCACCGTTCTCTGACAGTCGATGTAAGACTGAAAGTCCGCCATCACGAAGTACTCGTCGTGATGGATGAGACTATCGATCAATGGCCGAAAGAGCGTCTTGTCCCCGCGTGAGAAATGACCGGAGGCGATGAGATCGAGAACGCTCCGGAGCAATGGATTCGTTTCGTAGTGGACGTAGGGTCGATACCCCTTCTCACGCTGGGCGTGTATTTCGTCTGCCGTGAGCCCAAACAGAAAAAAGTTCTCGGCGCCGACCGCATCGCGTATCTCCACGTTGGCTCCATCCAGCGTCCCAATGGTGAGCGCGCCGTTCATAGAGAACTTCATGTTGCCCGTTCCCGAGGCTTCTTTGCCTGCCGTCGATATCTGCTCGGAGAGGTCGGCGCAGGGATATACGAGCTGTGCCGTCTTGACGTTGTAGTTTGGGATGAACACCACCTTGAGCCTTCCGCGGGTGTCAGGGTCGGAGTTGACGACCTCGCCAACGGAGTTGATCAGCTTGATGATCAGCTTGGCCATCGCGTAGCCCGGCGCCGCCTTGCCGCCGAAGACGAAGGTCCGCGGAGCGGTCATCGGATTCGCTCCTTCTTTAAGCTGCTGGTAGAGGTGCACGATGTGGAGAACCGCGAGATGTTGACGCTTGTACTCGTGGATACGCTTGACCTGGACGTCGAACATCGAGTCGAGATCCGCATCGACCTTCATTAGCCTCCGCGCTTGCTCGGCCGCAACCCGCTTGCGGGCGGCTTTGACGGCCTGCCACTGCGCCTGAAAATCCGGGTCATCCGCAAGCTCTTCGAGCTTGCGTAGCCGGTCGAAATCCGTGATCCAGCCTTCGCCGATATGCTCGGTGAGCAGCTGCGCAAGCTCCGGATTGGCGAGCGCCACGAAGCGGCGAGGGGTCACGCCATTGGTCTTGTTGTTGAACTTGCCGGGGTAGAGCTCGTGGAAGTCACGCATGACGCGGGTCTTGAGCAAGTCGGTATGGAGAGCGGAGACTCCATTGACCGAGAAGCTGGCCACCGTGGCGAGATTGGCCATGCGCACCGCGCCGCTGCCTCTGTCGTCGATTAGGGACAACCGCTCTTGTTTCCCGTGGTCGTCCGGGAAGCGTGCACGGACCTCATCCATGAAGCGGTGATTGATCTCGTACACGATTTCGAGGTGGCGCGGCAGCAATCGCCCAAACACTGGCAACGGCCAAGTCTCTAGGGCTTCGGGGAGCAACGTATGATTCGTGTAGGCAAACGTTTCCGAGGTGATCCGCCAGGCGTCGTCCCAGCTCATTCCATGCTCATCAAGCAGCAGCCGAAGCAGCTCGGGTACGGCGAGCGCCGGATGGGTGTCGTTGAGCTGGATTGCGAACCATTCGTGCAGGTTGTCGGGCCGACCGCCGCGTAAGCCGTGCAACCTCAGCAAATCCTGCAGCGAGCACGAAACGAGAAAGTACTGTTGCTGAAGCCTGAGTTGCTTGCCCTGGACAGGCTCGTCATTGGGGTAGAGGACTTTGGTGAGCGTCTCCGAGGCCACTTTTTGCTCGACCGCACCGTAGTAGTCACCGACGTTGAAGCTCCTGAAGTCGAACGTTTCGGCTGCTTCCGCGCCCCACAGGCGCAGCAGGTTCATGTTGTTGACCTTGTAGCCTGGAATCGGCGTGGCGTACGCAACCCCCTTTACGACCGTATCAGGGCGCCAGCGAACCCGGTAATGACCACGCTCATCCTCGTAGTGCTCGGTGCGACCACCAAAGCCAACCGGGTACGTGTATTCTGGTCGAGCAAACTCCCAAGGGTTTCCCTGGTGCAGCCATTTATCGGTGCGTTCGACCTGCCAGCCATCCTTGATGCGTTGCTCGAAAATGCCGAACTCATATCTCAGACCGTAACCCACGGCGGGGATCTGCAGCGTCGACAGCGAATCCATGAAGCACGCGGCGAGGCGGCCCAATCCCCCGTTGCCGAGGCCAGGCTCTTGCTCCTCTTCGATGAGCTCGTCGAGGTCTTGCCCGAGCGATGCGACTGCCCGCGCGACCTGATCCCGAATCCCGAGATTCAATAGGGCGTTCCCAAGCGACGGCCCTAGCAAGTACTCGGCCGAAAGATAGCAGACCACGCGCGTGGGTTGCGCTAGCAACGCCATTGCCGTGCTCAGCCAACGCTGCATCAGTCGGTCGCGCACCGTGTACGCGACCGCCAGGTAGTAGTCCGATCGGGTTGCCAGCTTCGGGACGTTGCCACACCGATAGAAGAGGTTGTCCTGAATGGCTCGGCGCAGTGTCTCGACGTCGAGCCCGGTTCGGTCGTCCTCGACCATCGAAGCTTTCGTCGTTGATGCGCTTTGCGGGTCCATCCAATGTAGCTCGAGCTCGTGGTTGGCGTCGGCCCGCTGCATCTTACCGCCGATGCGAGCGGCGCGGCTAGCCTTGATGTGTATCCCCGCCGCTCTCGGTATCGAGCGCCGACCGCCGGAAGTCAGCCCAAGGCGCGCTTCCAAGCGGAAAGCACGTCGTTCGAAAACAGCACGAAGCGGACCTCGTCGAGGGCCCAATCGCGGTCCCGCACCACCGATATCGAGATCGCAGCCGCCTCGTCGAGCGGGTAGCCGTAGACCCCGCAGGAAATTGCAGGGAACGCAACCGACCGAAGCCCGTGCTCGACGGCGAGCTCGAGAGCGGAGCGATACGCGCTGCGGAGGAGCACAGCATCGGTTGGACGGCCGCGGTAGACCGGCCCCACCGTATGGATGACGTGGCGCGCCCGGAGCCCAAAGCCAGGAGTGATGCGAGCCTCGCCCGTTGGGCAACGAACTCCCGGCTGAACCTCCGGAAGCTTGCGGCAGGCTTCGAGCAGCTCCGGCCCGGCTGCACGGTGAATCGCACCGTCGACGCCGCCTCCGCCGAGCAACTTTTCGTTGGCAGCGTTCACGATGGCATCGACCGCTTGCTGGGTCAGATCACCTCGAAGGACTTCGATGCGAGCCGCCACCGAACCTCGTCATTCGGGCTGCGCGATCACGATGCGCTCGCCCACCCTCACGTGCCGATAAGCGTCGCCGAACATCTCACTGAACATTGCAATCACCTCATCGCTGCTGTCGTGGCCGCCGACCCCGACGAGCCCGAGATTCCGACGGCGGAGCTCGTTCATCTCTTCCGTTACCTGGTCCATCGAGATCGGTGAGAGCATGCCCGTACCCGATGCGAAAACCCGCTGCGCGTTCAAGCCGAGCACCTTCAAGCGGCCTTCGGGAACTGGAAAATGCAGGCCTCCGAAGATCCCGTACAGCGGCTCGTCAAAGACTTCGTCGTAGCGCTCGAGGAGCTTCGGGATGGTTTGATGCCCGCAACCCACGATGAGGACCGCCCCGCGCTCCGCCACGTTCACGACCAGCGCCTGCTCGTCGATCCAGCCGAACACGAGCTGACGCGGGATGGTGCCCGTGGTGGCCAAGCCCTCGCCGATCTGCATCGGTGCCGACGAGTGGACGGGATCAAGCCCGGGATAGGTCATCGGGATCGGAACGAAGGCACGCACTCCGGGCAGGGGTGCTTGTTCGATGCCGACCGAAAAGGTTTCGTTTTTCTGCCGTTCTTTCCCGCCCACGTGATCGAAGTGGTTGTGCGAGATGAAGATGGTGTCGATGCTGTCTAGCGAGACGCCGAGCGCGCGCATGTTGTGCTCGAGCGGAGATGGGGACTCTCGTGCCGCGTTGTGCCCCACGTCGAAGAGAATTCGATGCCCGTCGGTTTCGACTAGATACGACACCCCCATCTCTCCTCGGAGCCCGGGGTCCGACACGTGCCAGTCGATCAGCGGCAGGATCGTGAGCGTTTGAGTGATGCCAAGGTCTTGGATGGGAGCCGGCCGCTCGGCGGCAAACTTCGCCTCCGCGTCGAGGACGCCGCGATGGTTTCGCAGCTCGACGAAAGCAACCGCTGCCATGACCGTGAGGGCCAAGATGCCGAGCGACCATGCGACGATGCGTTTCACAAGATTCCAGTATCACAGTGGGGCCTGGCGGTCATGGCCGGCCTTCAGCGAGCGTGGGTGCTGCTGCTTTACGGGCTGCGGAGCGTCGCCTATAAGTCCGCCCCATGAATGAAATATCCGGCCTGAAACGCTGCGCCTTCGTGCTCGCAATTGCCGTTGCCGCGCAGCATTCCTTCGCGACCAGCGCAGGTGCGCAAGACCCCGACAAGGTTGGCGCCGAGGAAAAGGACCTCCGGCCCGAGCAGTCTCGCGGCAGCGGTCCAGCCCCGACAAGCGCCGACACCGACGCGGAAAAGGCAGCCGAAGCGATCGACTTCGCAACCACGGCACGAGGAGGTGTCCCAAGTCAAGCAGCGCCGAGCGACGCCGCAGTCGACGCGGTCCAGGCAAGCATGACCAGAGCCGCCGAAGAGATCGAGGCCGGCGTCACGGAGGCCTACCAGCTCACGTTTGGTGACACCTTCGATTGGGTCCAGCTCGCCTCCGGGGAATGGATCAAGGGCGAAATCAAACGCATGCGTGACGACGTGCTCGAGTTCGACAGCGATAAGCTCGACATGCAACTCATCGACTTGGCGGACGTGATCAGGTTGCATTCCCCAAACGTCAACACCTACGTGTTCGACAATCGCATCAGTGCAACGGGCCTTGCCGTCATCACTCCCGACAAGGTCGTCGTCCAGACCGAGGAGGGAACCCGGATCTTCGATCGAAGCGAGCTCGAAGGAATAGTGGAGGGCGGTGAGCGCGAAAAGGATTGGTGGTCGATGAGCCTCCGCTTCGGTCTTACCCTCAACCGTGGCAATACCGATCAGCTCACCTACGACATCCTCTTCAAGGTCCGCCGTGAAGACGACATGACCCGCATGGACCTGAGTTACAACGGCACCTTCGGCCGAACCGATGGGGTCCAGAACGTCCAGCGGCACCTGGGCGAGTTCGACTTCAAGGTGTTTCTCTCGAAACGGTGGTTCGTGACGCCGGCATTCGGGCAGCTTTTGAACGATCGCTTCCAGAACATCAAGTTCAGGGCAACCCCCGCAGCGGGCGCGGGCATTCACATCATCGATACGCCGAACGTGAAGTGGGACTTTCAGACGGGCCTCGGTTACCAGTACTTGAAATACCTGGACGCCTCCCAAGTCACCGGAGACGACCCGCAGCACGACGTGTTTGTGCCCCTCTATACGTACGCGGACTTCGACATCACCGACGACATCGATCTGACCCTCAGCTGGCTCACGAACCTAGTGGTCACCGAGGTCGGCAACACCAACCATACCGGCAAAGCCGACCTCTCGATCGAGCTGACGAGTGTCGTCGATTTCAACGTGGCATTCCTCTTCTTGCGCACCGAGCAACCGGCCCCGCCGCCCGATCCCGATCCTGCGGCCCCTCCGATCGAGAAGAACGACTACCAGCTGGTGGTCGGTGTTTCGCTCGAGCTAGGATAGCGTCATCCGATGCCTCGCATGCGCTCGAATACCCTCATTGTCGCAGCGAAGCGCTGGGCAGATGAGCACCGGGAGCTCGTGATCATCGGGGTCGCGCTGCCGCTGAGCACGCTGGCTACCGGATGGGACAAAGCCAAGGCGTTGCTCGTCAGGCCGGCAAGAGCCGAAGATCACGATGCACGGGTAGGGCGGGTGAGAGAGGACGTCAGGCGGTATGCGGCAGCGCGTCGTCGGGGCGAAGCGTGGGCGCAAAAGCCGCTACGCACCGATCGGAGGGGCGCTGCTTCCCTCAATACCCGAATGGCCGACAAGTCCGACTCACAGCAGGTCCGCATGAGCGACCTCACGGCGATTCTCGGAGTCGATGAGGACAAAGGCATCATTCGACTCGAGCCGTTCGCGACCGTGGGCGACGTCGCCCAGCACCTCGACGAGATGGGGCTTCAGCTCGAGGCGACGATCGAGATGAAAGACGCGACGATGGGCGGCCTCGTCATGGCACTCGGGATGACGACGCACTCCCACGTCTGCGGCTTGGTCCACGACACCGTGACCGCTTACGAGATCGTGACGGCGGATGGCGAGCTGGTGCGAGCGACCCGGGACAACGAGCACGCGGATCTGTTTCGGGCATTGCCCTGGAGCCACGGCACGCTCGGCCTTCTCGTCGCGCTCGAGATGCGCGTCATCCCCGCGCCATCACACGTGCGGCTCGTTTATCGTCCGTTTTACTCCCTCGAGGCCTACGCTCCCGAATACGGGAGGCTCGCAAGCGACCCGAATCCACCGCACTTCATCGAGACGATCATCTTCGACAAAGACCGCGCGGTCGTCATGGAGGGCCATCCGGCTTCCACCGAAGAGGTGCAAGAAAGCAACCTGCCGATGAACCCGGTGAGCCGGTACTACAAGCCCCTGTTCTACAAGCACGTCGAAAGCATGCTCGAGCTCGGCGAGGGCAAGTCATTCGAGGAGCTCGTCCCGATGTACGACTACCTCATGCGCCACGACCGCAGCATGTGCATGTGCTTGGCGCAGATCCTTCCAACCGCCAACGAGCCTTGGTTTCGCTACACGATGGGCTGGATGCTTCCGCCCAACACGACGTTTCTAAAGGGCACACGGCCTCGCGCGGAACGCGAGAACACCATTCGAAAGCAAGTCTGGCAGGAGTTTGCCTTTCCTGCCGAGCACTTCGCCGAGATGGTCGAGCAGGTGCACGAGGAGCTCGAGATCTACCCGCTGCTGGGGTATCCGTGCCGCGTGATCGACCGCGGCGGGCTCGTTCGACGCCCGGGGAACCGAAAGAAGCCATACTCGGGACGTGCAGAAGCCGCGGTCTTCCTCGACCTCGGCATCTATGGATTTCCGAAGCGGGTCAAAGACGGCGACGAGCGCTTTCCAACGGTCAGCAAAGTTCGGGCCCTGGAACGAAAAGTCCGCTCGATCGGCGGCTTCCTCCACACCTACTGCGACGTCTTCAGCACGGAGGAAGAGTTCGAAGAGATGTTCGACCACACCCTGTGGCGAGAGATGCGAGCGAAGTACCACGCCGATGGCACCTTCCCCACGATCTACGAAAAGGTGAAGCCCGAGCTCGACCCATTGCAGTTCCTCGACGAGGAACGATCGTGGAGCGTGGACCGACCGGACGTCCGCTTCGACGCCGGCTCGCAGGGCGTTTAGCGCGAGCCCTCCATCGCGTCGTAATCCTCCTGGCTGGCGAACACCCGGAGCCGTTCGACGGCATGGGACAAGACCGGGATGCGTTCCGCCACGTGGGTCAGCCGCTCCACGATTTCGTTGCCGCCGCGAACGCCTTTGGCCTCCACCGGCATCTCCGCGATGCGCGCGCTCACCTCGGCGCGGGTCCTGGCGAGGCGCTCCGGGTCGGCCGCCAGCTCGGCGGCAAGCCTGCGCTTCTCCGCGAAGTCGCGCTCGGTGAGCACCTTGCCGAACGACCGGAGCCCCGCGATTTGGAACTCGTGCTTCTTGAACAGGCGGTAGATCTCCTTGACGCGCTCGACATCGATGTTGCGACCTAGCGTGTAACTCTCGAACCGGCCTTCCATGGCCAGAAGCGCAGTCTCCGCGAGGCACGCGTAGGCAGTCCCTTTGGGCAGGCCAATGTCGTAGCCGATGTCGATGTCGCCCGGGATGAGGACTTCGCCGCTCTCGATGACCGCCACGTCGGGGCGCAGGGCAGCCTCTCGCTCGCCGATGTCCGGCGGCCGCGCCACGTCGCAGATCACGGCGCCTGGCTTGCAGGTGCTGATGTCGAGAATGCGCTGGCCGAACGCAGACGTCGCGGTCACGACCAAGTCGCAGTCCGCGGCCAGATCGCGCGGCCGAAGGGCGATGGTCACCTTGGTGCCGGGTGTTTCCCTTTCGATGGTGCGCTTGAGGTCGATCAGCTTTTCGGGCTCGATCGACACCAGCACCACGTCGTAGATGGCTTGCGCGAGCAGTCGCGAGCAGACGGCGCCGATCGATCCCGTCGCACCGATGATCATCGCTCGGCCTTGGGTGAGCTGGGTGGCGCCCATCTTGACGACGGCCTGTTTGGCGGCCTCGAGCGTGGCGGCCACGGTCAGGCTGTTACCGCTGGTGATGGCGATCGATGCCTCGTGGGCTACGGTTTCGCCGGCATCGCCCACCACACTGGTGAATGCGCCGAGACCCATCAAACGGCAGCCGTGGCGCTCCGCCATCTTCGCGGCCTCGTTGAGTCGGTCGTACGTGAATCGCGCGCTGTGGCGCATCATCTGGCGCGGGGTGGAGCCGAGGGCAAAGAGATAGCCTTCGATCCGCTGTCCCGTGGCCGGCGAACGGCCCCCCGAGATGCGTCCGACGTACACGGGCTTGAGATACGCCGCCACCTCCTCGACGACACGGTCCGGCAGGTGCTTGGTCCACGTGAAGTCCGGGTGCTTGTGTACGAATCCGACGTCGAGTGGATGGATGACGAAGGCAAACCGGTTGATGCCTTCCTCTTCCTCTTGGAGATACCGGATGTACGGGCTCCAAGAGATCTCAGCCATGAGGTTGAGGTAGGTGTCTTCGGTGAGCGGGATGCTCGGATCGTCACGTAGCGCGACGAACACCGCCTCGATCAGCGCCGCAGAATATCGCGCCATCGCCACGCCCGGCTCGAGCGAAGGCATCAGCGTGACTAGAATGGAAGCGCCCCGGGTGCGGAAGTCGTCCGCGTCCTCACGGGTCGCGCATGGCACGACGACCGTCTTCTTGCGCAAGTCCATTGGAGCGAAGTGACGAATCGCAGCGGCATCGCCTGCGATGACGTCGGCCCAACGGAAATGCGGTGTCACCCGCCGCGCATCGGCGTGCGCAGGGGGCGAGATCTTGTCGAGCGGTGCATCCTTGAGCGCCTCGAGCGTGGGCGCGTCAGCGGTTCCGAGCGTTTCCTTGCTGCCCACCCCCGGCACGTCGGGCAAGCCGAAAAACATCTCCGGATCGTAGTATTCGACCCGGGGCGTGAGTCGTCCGAGCGCTTGCGCGAGACCGACATGGTTGATTCCAGGCACCATCAGGACGCGCTTCTGGCTGAAGATTCCCGGCTCGGCGCGATCGGCGAGCACCACGCTCCAGCGCTCGAGGCCCGCGCACACTCCGCTGCCGTCTACGACCGGCGTGCGCTTGGCGGCCGCTGCAACCTCGCACCCTGGTTGATAGCGCCGATGCGCGTCGCCGAGCTCGAGGTCCGTCGGGATCCCGTCCAAGCCAATGGCGTCGACCTTGCCGTCGTGCCCGCGGACGAGCGCCCGCGCGCGTTCCAAATCACGGTCGCACCCGCGCCACAAGACCTCGGCGCGACGATCGCCCAAGGCGGCGATGAAGTTTTCGTTCTCGCCGCCAAGGTGAATGACGAGACAACGCTTCATGAAGATCGTCTTTACAGCACAGTCGCCTTAGGGCGTCCAGCCCCGACGTGGCCCGGTGGGTCCAACGCCGAATCCACTACTGTTCGATGCAGAACAGGCGCAGGGTCGTGGAGCATGCGGGGGTGTCGTTTGCGGTCCAGTTGGCCGCGGTCGAAGCCGTCGTACCGCACAGACCGACGCCCTCGAAGGCGCTCTCGAAACCTTCGCAGTCGATCGTGGGGACACCCGCATCGAGGGCCGCGTCATTCATGTAGGGCAAGCCGTTCGGCAAGGTTCCGGTCCAGACATCTCCGCCCCGCAGCTGGCGGTTGGCGTCTAGATTGATACGCGCGGCGATGTCGCCATCCGTCAGGTCATCCCAGTCGTCCGCGACGAGGGTTCCGTCAACCAGCACGTACGGGACGGTCGATCGCGTCACGCGATCTGCAACCGGCGAGGAAGTCGTGGACAGCCAAGCCTTGAAGATACCCTCCAAGCCCGCCGCCGCGGCTTCCGACGCACAAAGCGCGTCCGCCCCGGCGAGCCCCCCGAAATCGGCATTCTGCGCCGTCTCCGTGACGAAAATCCGACGCTCGGAGACGCCAGCTTCACCGCCAGTGCCACCGCTGCCGCCGTTACCTGCGGAGCCACCAGATCCGCCTTCACCGCCCGAGCCCGCGCTGCCATCGACGCTGGCGTCCATCGGGGAATCGAAGCTCGATTCGCTGCAAGCGAGCAGCACCGCGAGCGGCAGCAGAGGTAGCAGGCGCAGCATCTCGTTCCTTTCGCATCTCGACGCCAAAGGGGCAAGCTGCGTCTGGGAGCGCGCTTGCCAAGAGATCCTCGTCAGCACAGATTTCGACGCCATGCACAAAGCGACCACCATCCGCTACGGATTCATTGCTCTCGCCTTGGCGATGGGATGTGCGGGTCGCTCGTCGCCCCTGGCGAAGATCGCGGACGTCTACCAGCCCGACCTCGAGCGCGCTCGTGCGCGCGCTTCGACCATCGTTTTCGTTCCCGGCATCATGGGCAGCGAGCTTCACGATTCGCGCGACGGGCACGTCGTCTGGGGAACGTTTTGGTCAGGTGGAGCCTGGGAGGACACCCTCAGGGACTTGGCGCTCCCATTCGCCGTCGATCGTCCGGTGAGCCAGCTACGCGACTCGTTGGTCCCAGGCGGTGAGCTTCTGGTCGTCGATCTCGCGCTTCCGAGTGGCCCGATCCACGCGCGCGCGTACCCGGGGAGCTTCGAAGGTTTGGTGAAGTCGTTGTTAGAAACCG
>LJTN01000069.1 GCA_001303415.1 Myxococcales bacterium SG8_38 | reverse complement strand
ACCCGGTCGCTCGATCCCGGCACCGTACAGTGCACCTTCGCCGCCTACCGCGAGCCTTGACCCGGCCCGAGGGGGCACGGGGTTCCACGGAACGCGGCGGCTTGCATAGGTGACCCGATGCACTTGTGGGCGTGGGTCACGCCACCCGTCGCTCGGCCTTCAACCACTACCGCTGTCCCTGCCACTGCCACTGTCGCTGCGCCTGCCGCTGTTCCTGCCGGTGACGGATGGCAAAATATGGACGCTGCGTGTGGGCCCGTCATCCCCACCCCGCCTCCCCACGCGAGCGCCTAGGAATGGGCAGCACAGCGAGGGGGCGGGAGCCTAATCCAGCGTGCGCCACGTGTCGCGCGCCGCGGCCTTCGTTTGCTCGGCGCTTGGAATGTACGCCGGCGGCGGCGGAAGCTCGGTGATCGAGATTCGCGTCATGCTGCTGCCCACTTCGAGAATCGATACATCGAGCTTGGTCGGGCTCACCTCCGCGCCGCGGACGCTTGCGCGTTTGTAGATCGCGCCCTTTCCGCGCCGCTCGACGTTGCCCGTGATCATCATCGGCCCGAGGTACGCCAGCACCTTGTCGATGGGCGCGCGGATTCGGTAGACGTGGCGCAGGTCGTCCTCGAAAAAGAGCTCGGCGCCTCGCGGCATGCGCACTCCGGCCACGTAGTGATCGGACGGCAACAGCCGGCCCTGGGGATCGTAGTTGCGTGTGAAGGAGGTTTCATTGGCGGCTGCGGTTTCGTCGGCTTTCTTCGCGTCGACCTCATTGCGCCCTCGGGAATCGGGCGTCGATTCGGAGGTGCAGCCGATCCAAGCCGACAGGAAAATCGACCAGACCAAAGTGGAGTTGCGCTTTGAACGCACGGCATGCGCCATGCCCGTCATTCGAGCGTCTCCGCCATCCCTGAAACCACCGTGAAGCCCTCCGGCGCGGCGATCGCCTCTTCGAGGATCTGGATCGAAAGGCCTCCGGACACCGAGGTGGAGCCGCTGAGATGGGCCATCAACTTGAACTGACGTCCGCTCGACGCGACCGGCATCGCCAGCGTTGCGGTGCCTCCGAAGGGATCGGTCAACGTGACGTTTTGCGTGGTGGTGCAAACCGGCTGCTGTGCGACTTGCAAGCCCACCAGCAGGGTGTTCTCCAGCTCGGGGATGTCGCTCGAGTCGAGGCTCTCGGTTGGGTTGCCGAGGGCATCTTCGAGCAAGGGCACGAGACTCCCCGGGCTGGCGGGGTCATCGAGGAACCGAACGCCGAAGATCCGGCTTCCGCCAAAGGGGCATGCATCGATCGCGGTGCCTCCACCCGCCTTGAAGGTGCCGAAATAGACCTGGCCGCCGAAGAGCTCGAGCGCGCCGGTCATCTGCTCGCCGGGATCGAGCGGGATCTCCCAGTTGAGCCGCCCCTCCAGCTGGTCCACGAAGCCGTTGCCGTCGAAGGTGAGCTTTTCGGTGATCGAGACGACCCGGTTCTCGGCCGAGGCGTCGTCCAGCACGTCCAAGTTCCCCGTGCCCACGAGGATCACGATTTCGCCTGCGCTGTTGATGGTGAGTGCGGGCGGGAAATAGGTGGGCTCCGCGTCGTTATAGCCCTCGCCATAATAGAGATCGTGAAGCGCCTCGGCATCCCAATCCTCGGGATCGCTCGAGGACATGTCGATGCGCCACAAAATCCCATCGGCGTCCGCGGTGTAGGCCACGCTTCCCACGGTGCCCGTGTCGCCCCGAAAGACAGACACTGCGCCGTTCAGCGGAGCCGGGAACGTGCTCTCGCCGATCTTTCGAATGGTGGTGCCCGTGATCAGATCGATGAAGTAGAGAGCCCGGCCGTGTTGCAGCGCTGCCGGAACGGAGCTCTCTCCCCGCCAGCAACGTCGGTCGGAGCGCGGCGTGATCGCCGTGGCCGTCGCCGTCTCCATTCCTTCGGGAAGCTCGGGGCCGGATGCGAACGTGCATGGGCTCGCCCCTGCGTCCTCCACGCCCTGACCACCTGGCAGGATGACGACGCCGCGGGATTGCCTCGGGCTGAACACGATCGGCCCCCCGGAGTTGCCCCGCGGCGTGGGATCCTTGTCCTCGACGAAAATCTGCGCGGCCGTCGGCTGCCCGTAGGTGTCGCCGAGATTGCGATCGGTGAACTGCCAGAGGAACTCGGGCTTGCAAGGGTTGGTCACATCGAGGGCGATCATGCCGTTGCTGCCGTTTCGGAAGCTCATGAAGAGGACCGTTCGCCAGACGTTGGTTCGCCCCGAGGGCGAGCCCGTGACGCCGCCGCCGCCGTCGTCCTCGGAGAAGGAGCGCACGTCATAGAGATCGCGTACGACGACGCTTCCGTCGGCAAACCATTGCTTGCTTCCACCGGACAGCAGGTCGTCGAGGTCGTCGAGAAACATCGGAGGAATGAACCCCCAAAGCTCGGTGCCGGCGGCCTTGTTGTTGGCGCAGGCGAACTCATCGAGGTTGTTTCCGATCGTGAACTCGCCCGAGGCATAGTCGTCGGCCAAAAATGCGTGGATGACGCCATCGTTCGACGAGGCATAGATCACGCGCGGGCGGCGATTGAGCTGCCAGCCGTCCGATGACAGATCTTCGAGCGGGTCTGGGCTCTGCTGGTGCGCCAAGCCGAGACGCCAGTCGTTGAAGGAACGATCCTCGAGGTCGTCGACCAGGGGCGGTACGATGGCCGGCGTCGAATGATAGATGTCTCCGAGGCGCTCGTCCTCGCGGCCGCTGCCCGCTACGCCATGGATCCAATCGACGACCGTGTCGCGCTGTGCCGTGTCGATGCTGCCGGGGCCGAACAAGTACTCGGGCGAGATGGCCCGGCTGAACTCGCCTGGGGGAACGTTTCGAATCTCGTTGGCGGTGAAGTCGTTCGGCACGTCGATCCCGCTATCGGAAAGCGTGGTCAGCTTGTCCTTCCCATTTCCGATCAAATGGCCGTTCACGTCCGCGGGATCGGAGGGCAGCACTGTCCAGAGGTTGCGCGAAAAGCCGCCGGTGAAGCTGACCGGGATCTCGGAGCCCCATGGCTGGACGTCGGTGGGAGCCGCGGACTGCGCATTGAGCACTAGATGGAAGCGATCCGAATCCTCGACGGTTTGAGGCACTGGAACGCCGCTCACGCATTCGATTCGCCGTCGCTCCAGGATGCCATCCCAAGGGTCGTCTGCATCGAACGAAGCATTGAACCCCGAAACAAACTCGGCTTGCACGAGCCCCGGCGTGAGGCCGGTGACAACCGGCGCCGTTCGGCTGGTGGCGCCTCGGTTCTGCTCGTTGAGGATCGTGCTCAGGGCCGTCACGAGGTCGGCGCGGTCGGCGACGAAGAAGGCCTCGTCCGTATCGCCCACCGACGCGAGGTCGTTTAGAAGCGCCTCGACGGAGGCGACCTGGGCCGGGTCTCCGTCGAGCGCAAAGCCGATGACGTAGAAGTTGTCGAGCTCACCCGACGAGATCATCGAAGAGACGGTGTTGGCGACCTCGTCGTACGGGCACCCCGTGGCGCCCACGGGCTGCCCGAGCGCCTCGCAATTGACGGGGCTGCCGCGCATGTCGCCGTTCGGAAAGCCGTCGGTGATCAGCACCGCGCTCCGACCGCGGCAGCCGTAGTATGGGTCGCCCGGGCCGGGATCGAACGCCTTTTGCGTGATGTCGGCATCGTTTTGCAGAAAGAACTGGAGGTCGTCGACCAGGGCGGCTGTCGGCGTGGCGCCAAACGGACGAAGAGGGTTTTTCCCGAGACCGGCGTCGCCGAGGATCGTCGCTTGGATGGCGGCATTGGTCGCGGTGGTCGCGGCGGTGCTATCCGCGCCGACGCTGACCAGGCCGCCCTCGGGCGCCGACGCCGAGCGGGCCCCGTTGTTGAGCATGTAGGTGGTGAGCGCGCCCGGAAACGAAAATGGCTTGTTGCCTCCATAGGAGTACATGCCCTTGGTCCCGAGAGAGTCGGCCGGAAACGGGGCCGTCTGGAAGGTCGTCTGCGGGACCAGCGGAGGCTGGTCGCTCAGCGTGCCGATGGCATCGAAGGTCATCAGGCCGAACTTGATGCGCTCGAGATAGATGTCGAGAATCCCGTTGCCGCTCTGCGAGCCGGCATAGGTCCCGATCTCCTGTGGGAGCTGGACGTGTGGCAAGAAATCCCCCTCGTCGTACTGGCCCGCGTAGATCCCGCCGATTCGGGTGTCGGGGTTGCACTCGAAGGGGCTGAACTCGCCGGTCAACGCTTGGGCTACGACGGCCCATCGGTTCTGCTCGTAGTTGCCCGGGCTGCACACCGGAAGGCACTCGAGGCAGGCAGGCGTGCTGCAGATGCAGTTCGGCTTTCGCTCCATGGAGCCCGAGGTGTCGACCAAGAGGACCACGTGCGGCCGGATGTTTCGAATGTCGGGTTGCGCCGAGGCACGGCCCGCGACACCGAGGGAAACCATCAAGCAAAGCGCCCATGCAATGTAAAGCCGAAGTCCCATCATGATCCCGTGATGAATGGCCCGCTCACGATGTACGCGCGCATGTCCGCGGCGGCCTCGTTTTGCTCGCGGCCGAGATCCTCGCTCTCGGCGTGATCGCTGACCGCGCTCACCTGCGCCCGGCCCCGTGCCGTGAGCGTGCTCCGCATGTACTTGAACTTCGTGCCGCCCTGGGCAGCAGCTCCGGGGGCGAGCGTGCTCACCACGTGCTCGTCGTAGATGTCGACGACCACGACTGGGGTGTGGGCCGAGGTCGGGCCGAACGAATAGGCCGGATCGACGGGCACGTTCTCGAGGAGCCCGGGCGTGACGCCGCCGTCCTGCGAGAGCAGAGCGTCGTAGTGCTGTGGATAGAGCCGGTAGGCGCGCCGATTGTTGGCGAGCGGGGGCTCTGGGTAACACCCGCTGCCGCTCACGCAGCTGAACTGCACGCCTTCGGTGCTTCCTGGGGTCAGCATGATGCTGCGCACGGTCTCCGGCCCGAAGATGTCGAACCACTCGAGCCCCCCGACCAGCCCCGCACGCGCGGCGTAGCGGGTCTGCAGCTGCTGCCGCGCAAAACCGGCGCCGCGGACCTCGTACGAGACGGTGCTGGCGGAGAACACCGCGCTCGCGGTGCCCACCATGATGATCATCAAGACGACGAACAGCGCGGCGCCTTCGTTCTTGCGAGTGCGGCTCGTCATAGGTTTCTCCTTGCCACTTCCATGACGGGGATCTCGATGCGCATGTGGCGTACGCGCGCCGACCCGGTCTGATCCTTGTTCACCTCGAAGCGCGTTCCGCCGTCGGCCTGGAAGGGGATGTCCGGGTCTTCCAAGGGATTGCGGATGCCGAGCTCGATGATGACCGTTCGAACCTGCTGAGGGTTGGCGTTGACGGCCGTTTCAGCCGCATCGCCAGTGATGGGATCGGTCGAGAGGTCCGGCGGCTGCACGGGGGGTCCCGAATTCGCATCCAACAAGAAGCGCACCCGGAAGTTGCTGACGAACTCCGCCACGACCTGTGTCGAGCTCGGCCTCACGTTTCCCGTCCTCGAATCGATGACTCGGCGAACCAAGACCCGGTTTGGCGATTCGAGCAGGTCGCTCGCCGTGGTGCTCTGCAGTTGATACGAGGGGCTCGAGGTGTCCGAAAGGTCGATGTAGAACATCCCGTCGAACGCCATGAAGTCGGCGCCTACCTCGGTGGTGTCGAAGGGATCGACGATCGCGTATTCGACCCACTGAAGCGGAGCCACCGTAGAGCTTTCCGCTGCACCGGGCAGGCACGCCGTCCCCATCGGTAGAGCCGGGTCGATCTGGATGCGCACCTCGTTTTGCGTGTTGCCGGCCTTGCCAAACACCGAGCGAAAGAAATGGCGCCCTTCGGGGGTTTCGATGTGCAACACCGAGCCCGTCTGAAACGCCCGCGCGCCTTTTTGCGCGATGCCTTTCCAGCTCGCCGTCTCGGCGGCCCATGCGCCATCCCAATCGAGGTCGCCCTCCAAGTAGGTCGGCGCAGTGCCGCTGGTGAAAGGACCCGCCGTCTGCCCCCAAGCAAACGTCCGGCGGTATGCCTGGTTGCCGCTCTGCAGGACGATCACGCTGCCGTCGACGCTGGCCGACTGAACGAGCAGCTGGTCGCTGAGATACAGGCTCGTGAGCACGCGCAGCCGGTCGGCATGAACCTCGGGGTTGACCCCGTCCGGATCGAGGACGGCTAAATCTTCGTCTGCGTAGTACTGAAACGCGCCCATCGGACCGTTGCCGCCGCCGAGCAGGGGAAGCGCCGGGGGCGTCGCGTCGCAGGTGGGCTCGAGGGTCCCGTTCGGGGATCCGAACAAGCCGGCGCGCGAGACGTCACGGCGGAGCTCCATGATCGCGGCGCGGGACGTGCCTTGCGAGGTGGCGACGCGCTGCTCTTCGTAGAATTGCTTGCTCATCGCCGCGCCGAGGGTGTAGACGGACGTGATCGCAGTGAGCCCGACGACCATGGCCACCATCAGCTCGATGAGGGTGAATCCACTCTTCCTCACGTGCCCTCCCTCCTGAGCCAGGTCACCACCGTCGACGCAAAGACCACGTCGACGTTGGGCGCTTCACCGAGGTCCCAGCCGGTGGCGGTGGCCGCATCGCAGTCGGCGCCGCGGAAGTCCGAGCCCGCAACCCACTTCGGGTGGGTGGCGCCCCCCGGCATGTAGCCTTCGCGGAACCAAAACGTGCGAATGTCGACACGGGCGGAGCTGCCCTGCCGTATCCACATCATCCGCAGGTTGACGCAGTATTTCATCTCGCTGCTGGTCGACGTGTCCTCTCCGAAGAAGTTGAACGCGTAGGACTCGTCGGTATCGGCCGGGCTGGGGGTGAACCAATCGGTGCCGGAAACCTGGCCCGCCAGCTGCGACAAATAGGCCGTCGAGGCCAGCGACGAGGTGTTGATCCCCTGCTCTGACCACAAGAGGGAGTCCCGCTCGACGCGCTCGACCCACCGATCCGTAATCGCGATCGCGGTATTCATCTCATGGGCCGCCCGGTTGGCGCCGCTCACGGCCTGATGCATCGACAGAATGCCGAGGGATCCGACCGTCATGATGCCGATGGCGATCATCACCTCGACGAGCGTGAAGCCGGACCGATCCGACCGGGTCGTTCCGGTCATCGCATCACCCGCGGCGATCCCGATCCCATGGGGATCAAGACCTTTCGAGCGACGCCGATGGGGTCTCCATCGATTTCGCGATAGACCAGGAAGCCAAACCCGGCCTGGGCGTTGGCGGTTTGCCAGTTCGCAAACAGGACCGTGTCGACGAAGACCTGGTTGTTCGAACCGGACTCGTAGCAGAACGTCGTGTCCTTCCAGCCGTCGACGCGAACCAAGTCGCCGTCGGTGGGGTCGGCGTCGTAGGTATTGGCGTACAGATGATCGACGCAGCGCCAGTTGTCGTCGCAGTCGAGGTCGGTGAGCGTGATGCCACCTGCATTTTCGAACGTGGTGAGAGAGCAGGCGCCACCGGTGCCGCGCAGCGTCTCAAACGCATAGGCTTGGCTCGTCAGCCCGGTGCCCGAGTCGTTCGTGTAGACGACTTGGTGCGCGCGGCCGTAGGCGTTCGACATGTAGCGGGCGCGCTGGAAGAGGGAAACGACGTCACGCGCCACCATGGCGACGCGCCGGTCTGCAAACCCCTGGCTCATGCTCGGCAGTGCCGCGCTGACCAGGACCCCCATCACGGCCAGCACCACCATCAGCTCGACCAGCGTCAACCCGCGCTGCCGCTTGCTCTTTGCTCCATGCACGCCTGAGCGCAGTGCAACACCCGTACCGAGCTAACGATCCCGATAACTATCTGTAATTACAGGGAACGTACAGAGCCCCCTCGCCGTCCAGCTGTGAACTCCCTGCGGGCTCTACGAAAAAATTACAGAGTCGACGCACTCGGTGCGGACCGCCTACGAGGCACTCGGTGCGGAAGAGAGGACTCGAACCTCCACGTCCTTTCGGACACATGAACCTGAATCATGCGCGTCTGCCAATTCCGCCACTTCCGCGAAAGAATGGGGCCAGATAACGGTTGCCGTTCACCGTGTCAAGGCAGGTCAGGCGGCGGCCAAGTGCCGCGCGAGCTTGCAGGCCCCATCCATCGATACCGCGAGCACCAGGCCCGACATGGTCAAACGGCATCGAGCCTGGTCTACGAGGCCCTGCGCATCGAGTCGAGCGAGAAGCTCCTGAACGCGGGCGCCCGGCGCATTCAACCAGGTCCCGAGCGTTTCCGGGGTAGGCCCGAGGTCCGCTCTCCCCATCTGGTACATGGCCTCGAGCAGTCGCCAGGCCAGTTTTTCGTCGTCTTTGTCCATGGGAGGGGCAGGATCGCGCAGCACTGATAATCGGTCCAGTTTTTGGTGTTCAGTACGTCCGAATCCTACAAGCTTTCGGCCATGCTACACCCCCTCTTGATCAGATCTCAAGGGCGACGAGCAGGAACTTGTTGTTGTCGCGCTTGGTCGACAGCTCGCGGATCCGACGGCCCGGCACGAGCTTCTTGAACCGTCCGAAGCGCTTGTGCTCCAGCACGAAGAAGGCCGTTCGTCCCCGGTTCTCCTTCAACCACTTTCCGATTCGCTCGTCGTCAGTTTCAGCGAAGACGTAGACATGGTTGCCCGTGTAGAAGTTCTCGCCCTTCCAGTTCATCTGCCATGCAACCAGCGGCTCCTTGCTACTCCCACGCTCGGCGTAGTAGCGCTCCGCCAGCTCTCGGATTCCCCAGTGCGGCGACAGATCGACCATGTAGACGTTGAGGCCCCACGCGCAGAAGATGACCGCCACAGTCACGAGCGCCCGGGTCGCCAACGCTCTCCAAGGGCGGAGGCTCGCGAAGGCCGTGGCGAGCCCTGCGGCGGCGGCAAAGCCGGTCAGGATCGGTCGATAGTCCAGATGCTCGGGCCACGCCCGTCCGTAGTTGTAGACGAACAGGTGGATGAGGCGCTCGTAGCCTTGCGGCCTGGCCGAGGTGATCCAGCTCAAGTCTCGACCGACGAATGCCACCACGCACGCTCCTGCCGCCAGCGCCACGCCGAGCCCGACGCCAAGCCGTTTGGGAAGCGACTGGACCTCGAGCATGGCGAGCTCCGACCGAGCGAGGACGCAAAGCACGGCGCCTAGCGCGAGCAGCGCATAGGCTTTCACGGGCTCCGCCTGCTGCAAAATCCAGTCTTCGGCGTGCATCGCCTCGAAGGGGATGACCCCACGCGGATCGCCGGCCAGCCAGGCAAAACCCGCGATGAAGCACGCAGCGGCGGCCGCGGAAAGCAGCGTGGCCCGGGGGCTCTTGGGGCCCCACCAGTGGGCCATCGCGATCCCGATCAGCATGCCGATCGGCACGATCGTGGGCAGGATGTAATGGTGGAACTTGGTCACCATCGCGCTGAACAGCACGAACGAGGATACGAGCCACATCGTGACGAACAGCACCGCCTCGCCACGAGTCTCTCTGGGCGAGCGCGAATGAATCCAAAAGGCGATGAGGAGCGCGGCCGGCGCCAAGGCAATCCAGGGAAAGGTCGCGTAGCCGATCTGCGAGACGAAGTACTCGATGGTGCCCTTGTCTCCATGTACGCCGCTGGCCAGCCGGTTGATGTGATCGTGGATCAGCAGGCGATTGGTGAAGGCGGGTCCGTGCCGCACGTACATCGCGAGGTACCAGGGTAGGCTCACGGCGCCGACGATCACCACGCCGCTCGAGACTCGAAGCTCGCCGCTACCGAGCAAGCTCCACCGGCGTGATGCGACCAGGTAGAACAGCGCGGTGGCGCCCGGGATCGCCAGACCGGGTAGGCCCTTGGCCATGAAGGCGATCGCGCAGGACAGATAGAAGGCGGCCATCCAAAGCGCTCGGGCTCGCCTTTCCTTTCGAAGCATCACGGCTAGCGCCGCGAGCACCGCGAGCCAAAGGGTCCCTTGGAGGAAGGGCTGGCCCAACAGGCCCCCCAAACGCGGCGTTTGGTCTTGCGGAGTCGGGTTTCCGGGCACGTCGACGTTGCCGGGCGAGCCGTAGATGAAGCGATCGGGATGCGCGACGAGCCCGGCGCCCTCGAGCCACGAGACGTTGCGCGAAATGAGATAGATCGCTTGCGGAAGGACCAGCACGAACACCGCAAAGAGGACGACGTGCTGAAAGGACAATCGCCAGGGACCGAGCTGGAACACCGTCACCTCTCGATCGGGGTCCTCCTCGATCGCGCGCAGCAGGCAACAGGAGGCAACCGTGATCGCGGCCACGAGCGGCAAGTCCGTAATCGCTTGATGCGAAATGAAGAAGAACTGCGGCATGGTCGCCGTGACCAGAGCCGCGAGCGCGCCGGCGCGGGCGTCGAAGAACCGCCGCACCGTTGCATAGATCGCCCCGAGCGCGACGAGGGTCATCGAAAAGCTCGGGAGGCGGACCGCCCACTCCGGGTGCAACGGGTGGGCGTCCGGCATGAAATCGACGCCCAGCGCGCCCATGCTCAAGGCCTCCATCCAGAACGACAGCACCGGCTTCGACCAGAACCACTTGTCCTGGGCCCACCACAAGCTGATCCAATCGTTTCGGGAGAGGATTTCGCGTGCCACCTCCGCGTAGTGGGTCTCCCAGGGATCCCACAGGCCGGTCACACCGAGCAGGGGAGCGTAGAGGGCCGTGATGGCGAGCATCACCGCGAGGCCCGGTCTGCGCAGCGCGGCCGGCACGAGGCACGCGAGCGCGACCACGATGGTGATCGGAAGCCAGTCGTATCCCCCGATCGCTGCACCGGCGGTGAAGACCGTGAGCGAGAGGCCGGCCCATCCGAGAGGCGACCAAGGCTCGCCGTGCCGCTTCCCGAAGGTCGTCTGCCGCCAACTCTGTGCCGGCGCGTCGATGGGCGGCACCAACCAGCCGACCCACAAAGCGGCAGCGAGCAATGCGATGAGCGTCCCCCAGAACGGACCGAACGAAAGCGGCGTCCGGTTCGCCATCCAAAGGCCCATCGCGACGGTGGCGGCGATCGCCCCGATCAGCACGAGGCGCTTGTTGCCGTGTCTTCGGTCCTGTCCCGGCACGCCTTCACTCGGATCGCGTCGCCAGCCCTCGAAGATCGAATCGCGTGACTCCGTCGGTGGGAACCACGAGCACCCTGGCATCCTCGACCGCCGGCCCGTCGGCTCTGTAGACGGTCATGCGAACCTGATACTCGCCCGGCTGGAGCCTCACGGAATGCCGAAAGACGGTCTTTTTCGCGTCCGGCTGCGTGAAACGGGCGCTTGCCACCGCTCCCTCGTCCAGAAGATAGTCCACGTCCAGCTCGTCCACTTGCGGGCTCACCTCGAATGCGATCTCGATCTCGCGGGGCCAATGGGCCGCCAGTCGTTGGCCGACGATCACGATGCCGAACACCGCGATCACGGTGGCGAGGCGGCGACGGGTCGACAATGGCCCTAGATTTGATCTCGAGCTCGACATGTCCGTCGTTTCTGGAAGATCACCCAATTCGCACAACCTTGGCACCAATTAGAGACGGTGTTAAATTGATTGTTAGCCGTTAGCGTAGTCATGGTCCGCCTCACCAATATTCTTGAAAAGGTGAAGGGATACCATCCCCGAGCGGATACGGATCTGATCAACAAAGCCTACGTCTATTCTGCCCGAATGCACGAAGGGCAGATCCGGAAATCCGGGGATGCCTACTTCACGCATCCTGTGAAGGTTGCCGACATCATCGCGGACATGCGTCTCGACGCATCGAGCGTGTGCGCCGCCTTGCTCCACGACGTAGTCGAAGACTGCGGGATCGACCTCTCCGAGGTCGAGGCCGTGTTTGGCGAGGAGGTCGCCTTCTTGGTCGATGGAGTCACCAAGCTCGGCAAGGTGAACTTCGCCTCCCGCGAAGACCGCCAGGCCGAGAGCTTCCGCAAGATGGTGGTGGCCATGGCGCGCGACATTCGCGTGCTCCTGGTCAAGCTGGCCGATCGTCTCGACAACATGCGCACGCTCGAGCACATGTCGCCCTCGGCGCAGGAGCGGATCGCGCGCGAGACGCTCGAGATCTACGCGCCGCTGGCCGGACGTCTGGGGATTCAGTGGCTCAAGGCAGAGCTCGAGGATCTCAGCTTCAAGCACCTCGAGCCCGAGGCCTACGAGACGCTTGCCGATCAGGTGAAAGCCGTTTCCAAGAATACCGACAGCTACATGGCGGACGTCACCGCCAAGCTGAAAAAGATGCTGCTCACGCGCGGGTTCTCGGTCCAGGTCAGCGCGCGGCGCAAGCATCTCTATTCGCTCCATCGAAAGATGAAAGCGAACGGCATCGGATTCGAGCAGGTGCACGACTTCGTCGCATTCCGCGTCATTACGGAAAGCGTGGCTGATTGTTATGCCACGCTCGGCGTGATCCACTCGGAGTGGACTCCGGTGCCCGGGAGATTCAAGGACTACATCGCGCTTCCGAAGTCCAACATGTACCAGTCGCTTCACACGACGGTCATCGGCCCTGCGAATCGACGCGTGGAGATTCAAATCCGGACGCACGAGATGCACCGTACGGCCGAGTACGGAATCGCTGCGCACTGGCAGTACAAGGAGCACACTGGGGGCATCGACCCCAAGGACGCGGCGCGCTTCGTTTGGCTCCGCCAGCTCATGGAGTTCCAGAAGGAAGTCGCCGACCCCGAAGAGTTCTACGAAAGCGTCCGAGTCGATCTCTTCCCCGAGGACGTGTACGTCTTTACGCCCAAGGGCGACGTGAAGACGTTTCCGCGCGGCGCGACCCCGGTCGACTTTGCCTATGCGGTTCACTCCGAGGTGGGGCACCGCTGCTCGGGCGCTCGAGTCAACGGCGCGATCGTTCCGCTACGGCACAAGCTCCAAAACGGCGATGTCGTCGAGATCATCACCAGCAAGAGTCACCATCCGAGCAAGGATTGGCTGGAGTTCGTCATCACCAGCCGTGCGCGATCGCGCATTCGAACGTACTTGCGCACCGAGGAGCGACGGCAGGCCGTGAAGCTCGGCAAGGAGCTGCTCGAAAAGGAAATGCGCAAGAACGACATGTCCCTCTCGCGCTTCCTCAAGAGCAAGCGAGCCAAGGAGGTGCTCTCCAAGTTCCGTGCCGGCAACGAGGAGGACCTCTACGCGCGCATTGGCATCGGCAAGCTCTCGTTACCAAGCGTGATGGAAGCCATCATCCCGAGCGCGGAAGCCGAGCGCGAGAGCCTGCGCCCTGGCTTCATCGAGCGCACCGTTCAGCGCGTGGCGGGAGAGGCCGAAGGTGCGGGCATTCGCATCGAGGGCATGGACAACATGCTCGTCCGGTTCGCTCATTGCTGCAATCCGGTCCCCGGCGACCCCGTGACCGGATGGATTACTCGCGGCCGAGGCGTGTCGGTGCACCGTCGAGGTTGTCCACGAGTGCTCGAGCTCGACCCCGAGCGGCGCGTGCAAGTCAGCTGGGCGGACGACGTCGAGGTCGATCTGCCGGTGGCGCTACGAGTGATGACGGACGACCGGGCCGGAATCCTGGCTTCGGTGTCGTCGGTCTTCACTCAGAACGGCGTCAGCATCAGCGAAGCGTCTTGCCTCTCCAAGGACGGAAGGGCGGAAAATCTCTTCCATTTCAGGGTTGGAGACATCGACCGGCTGCGCGAGATCATGCGCGGCGTCGCGAAGCTCAAGGGCGTCCTCGACGTCGAGCGGGTCTGAGCTCGGGCGGTGTCAAGGGCCGGGGTCCCGGGTCGCGCGCCAGAGTAGAGCCAGCGTGCACCCCACGCCGCAAAGCGCCAGCACGAGCAACCACCAGGCAATGTGCTCGACTCGTTGACTCAAAGTGTTGAAGCCTTCGATTCGAATCGCCCTGACGGGCAGGAGCAATGGCAGAGCGTTGACTCCCGCGTGCATCGCGATGCTGCCGAGGGTGGACCGGGTGCGAAGCGCGACCGCGCCAAGGACCAAACCGCCGAGTGTCGCGTAGGCGAACGCGGAGGCCTCCAGATGTGCAAGGCCGAAGCAGAAGGAGCTCCAGACCAAGGCTGCCGTGGAACCATACCGCGTCTTCAAATCCTGCAATAGCCAACCTCGAAACAGGAGCTCCTCGGTGACGGGCGCGACCATGACGAGCGCGATCAAGGCGGAGATGCCGCCCCACCACGTCGTCGGATTGATCAGGCGATGTCGTCTTGCGAGCTCCTCGAAGCTGATCGGCCAGACCTCGTGCACGAGGTTTCCCACTTCGGCCAAGGGCAACTGCGCAAACGCGCCCGCCACGAAGCACAGCGCCACGACGCCACCGACCAGCGGTCGCACGTGCACCGCTTCGAGGAAGCTCCTCTGGCGGCGCCGGTGGGGGAACGCGACCACGAAGATGACGCCCACGCTCGCCGCCTGCACCAACGCGTAGTTGAGTGGGGCTTGTACCGCGGTGTGGATCGCCTCGCCCCACGTTGCCGAGAGGCTTCGCAGTTGGAGAAAGCCCGCCAAACCCATGAACAGATGGTTCAAGATCGGGACCGCCACGGCGATCGCCAAAGCTCGGAGATACCCGCCCATGCGGCGAACAGACTGCCACGTGGGGGCCGTCGACCGCCAAGATATGCGCCTGCCGTGCTCTGCCGACCCTGCTATAGCGGCTTGGGAGCATGAGAATTCGCCGTTTGTTCATTCTTGGCTTGCTGAGCTTCACCGCGGCCTGCGCGCACTCTGCGGCGGCGCCACGACGTCAGCCCGAGACCGCCGAGCCCATTGCGCAAGCCGAGTATCCTGACGCCGAGCGGCGATTTCTGAGGATGTCTACGGACAATCCGGAGCGTACGGCGCTTCGAGACCGATTGACCGCCACGGTGCTCTCACAGGCGCAGGCGCTGGCCGACGTCGGCGACTACGAGGGCGTCGTCGAGGAGGTCAGCCGTCTGACCACTTACTTGTCGCCGTCCGACTATGCGGCGGGTGTCTTCCCCAAACGGATCGAGCCCGTCGCGCAGTACATCGCTCATGAGGGAGGCCGGCTGGGAGACGAGGGATACGTGCTCGGGGCATATTGGATCCTCCACACCCTGACCGGAGAGAAGACCTATCGGGCGCGCTACGACCGAGTCGCGACTTGGGGCCGCGATGCCCGAGCGAACCTCGATACCGTATCCGAGCAATATGCCGGGTTGATCGAGGTCTGGAGCGATCACGCGGATCTGACGCCCGCGCCCGAGGTGCTCGACACCTTGGCTGGCCTCTACATTGCCGGTCGAGATGCCGTCGAGGGAGAAACTTTGGAGAATCGGCATCGCCTGGGCATCGGTGGAGAGCGGCAGCTCCGCTTGGCGCCGCTCAACGTCGCCGCCGTCTACCTCGCTCATGGAGACATCACGTCGGCGATCGGCAAGGTCGAGGCCATGGGCGGCGGCGGCGAGCTTCAGCTTCGGCTTCTCGACTTGTTGCGGACGGCCAAGAGCAACGACGACACGGGCGCGGCCGCGACCTTCGAGCTCGTCGAGGGTTACCGGGTGGCGCGTCCCGACGTCGCCGCCGGGCTTTGCCGCGCTGCGCTGATCCGGTTTCCCCGGGACTACCGGTTCCCCACTTGCATGGCCCGAGTGGCTGCCGATTCTGGCCAATTCGCCGACGCCACGGCCTGGTACGTCATCGCGATCGAGCTCGCCCCCGACATGATCGAGCTCTACGACGAAGCCCTCGGACAGCTCGACGAGTTCATCGAGGTTCGCCTGAGCGACCCCCACCCGGAACGTTCGGGCGCGCTTGCCCGCGGGGCGGAGAAGATCCTCGCCGAAAGGCAGAAGCGCTGGCCCGCTTCCGAGCCCCCCATCGCGCCGAACCGCCTCGAGTTCTTGATCGGCATGTTGGAGATGAATGCCGGAAATCCCGAGGAAGCGAGGAAGCGGTTCGAAGCCAGCCTCGAGCAGGACGAGAATCCGGAAGCCCTGCTGCAGCTCGGGCTGCTTCTCGAGCGAATCGGAAGGCCGGACGCCGCGGAGCAACGTTACCGTCGTGCGCTCGAGCTGACGCCGACCGGCTCTCTTCCCGACGATCTTCGCCGCGCGGAAATCTTCGAGCACTTGGGCAACGTCGCGCGCGCAAAGGGCGACTTGAAGTCGATGAACGAGCACTATCGCGTGGCGCTGAAAGCCTGGTCGGAGGCGCGTGACCAGGTCGAAGGTCCGACCGGCGCGCTCGTGGAAATGAGGCGGGGCGTGCTCCTCGATCAACTCGGTCGTCACGAGGATGCAGCCGATGCATTCGAAAACGCGATGATGTATGCGCCGCAGTGGCGAGACGTGTACGCGACGATCTTGTCACATCTCGTGTCGGCAGAGCCCAACTACGAGCTCGCCCAGATGGTGTGGCGGAGGTCTCAGCTCCAACTCAATCTACCGCCGGAGTGGAAGGTGTACTTCACGCTCTGGGTCCAGCTCATCACCGCGCGCGCAAATCGGCCTCCTGCCGAAGAGCACAAGCAATTGTTGCAACGACTCGCAGGAAGCTCGAGCTGGTGGGGAAAGCTCGCTAGCTTTGGCGCGGGGAAGCTCGACTATGCCGGGTTGATGAGTGTCGCTTCGAGCCTCGGCGAGAGGACCGAGGCCATCTACTACGAAGGCACGCGGCGCTTCATCGCGGGCGACGAGGCGGGTGCATACGAGCAATTTCGTGAGGTTCTGGAGACCAACATGGTGAGCTTCTACGAGTACGAGATGGCCCGTAAGCTCCTGCTCGAACAGAAGACGACGGAGTCGCCGGGTCCGTGATCGAGCTCGAAAAGCTCGGCAAGCTCTACCTCGGAAGGGTGTTCGATCCCGCTCGGGACGAGCCGAGCGACGTTCCCGTCCTTTACGACTCGAAGGACCTCACGATGCATGCGGTGTGCGTCGGCATGACCGGAAGCGGCAAGACCGGCTTGTGTCTCACGCTTCTCGAAGAAGCGGCGATCGACGGGATTCCCGCCTTGTGCATCGATCCCAAAGGCGACCTCGGAAATCTTCTGCTGACATTTCCGGAGCTTCGAGCTTCCGACTTCGAACCGTGGATCGATCCCGTAGAAGCGGAGCGGAAGGGGCGCACGGTCGCTCAGCACGCCGAGGCAGTCTCTCAGCTGTGGCGCGAGGGGCTCGCTTCATGGGGTCAGGATGGCGCCCGCATCGCCCGCCTTCGGGACGCCGTCGACATGGCGATCTACACGCCCGGAAGCTCGGCGGGCTCGCAGCTCCGGGTGCTTGCATCCTTCGACCCGCCAGCGCCCGGTTCGGACGGTGACGCGGAGCGCGATCAGATCTTGGCGATCGTATCCGGTCTCCTCACCTTGCTCGAGGTCGATCCCGACCCCGTGAACAGCCGGGAGCACATCTTGCTGTCCAACTTGCTCGCGCACGCCTTTGCCGAGGGTAAGTCGATGGAGCTCGGCGAGCTGGTCCGCGCGATCTCCGATCCGCCATTCGGGAAGATCGGCGTTTTCGATCTGCCGGGGTTTTCGGTATGGCTCGAGGGCGAGCCGCTCGATGTGCAACGATTGCTCTGGACCGGTGCGGGCAAGCCCAGGATCACCATTCTGTCCATCGCCCATCTCAACGACGCGGAGCGCATGTTCTTCGTCAGTGTTCTGCTGAACCGAGTCGTTTCCTGGATGCGATCCCAGTCCGGCACTTCGAGCCTTCGCGCGATTTTGTACATGGACGAGGTCTTCGGTTTCCTACCCCCCGTGGCGGAGCCCCCATCGAAACGCCCTCTGCTCACCCTCCTCAAGCAGGCTCGCGCATACGGCGTGGGTTTGGTGCTCGCTACGCAGAATCCGGTCGACATCGACTACAAGGCGCTCTCGAACTGCGGCACTTGGTTCCTGGGCAGGCTGCAAACCGAGCGCGACGTCGCACGCGTAGCGGAAGGTCTCGTTGGAGCTGCCTCAGCTGCCGGACAGGGGCTCGATCGGGGCGACGTCGAACGATTGCTTGCCGGGCTCCGAAGCCGGGTCTTTCTCCTGAACAACGTGCACGAGAGCGGACCGCTGCTCTTTCACACCCGCTGGGCGATGTCCTATCTTCGCGGACCGCTCACCCGGCGCGAGATCCAGCTGTTGAGCCCCGAGCGCGGTGCCCCCGCGCCGAGCGCCGAAGAGGCTCCGTCGAGCGGGTCGCCGGCTCCGTCCTCGGAGGCCAGACCCATCGTGCCCGCCGGAATCGACGAGGTCTTTCTGAGCGATCAGCCCGGCATCTACGAGCCGTATCTGATCGCTCAGGTGACTCTTCACTACGGGCTCGCATCCCAAGATCTCGATTCGTGGGAAGAGCGCGTGCTCATGGCGCCCCTCGGGGGCGGCACGCCGTGGGACTCCGCGCAGCTGCTCGGGCCCGGTGAAGTGGCCGTGCTCGAGGAAGAGCCCGAAAAGGCCGAGTTCATCGCGCCGCCGTCTGGCTCAGTGAGCCCGGCGCGCTTTCGAAGCTACGAAAAGCAGATCAAGACCCACGTCTACCAGAGCTATCCGAAGACCTTGTGGCGCTGCAAGGGCCTCAGGCTACGGTCGCAGCCGGACGAGAGCTTTGCTGATTTCACCGCCAGGGCTCAGCTCGCCAACCGCGAGAGACGGGACGCGGCGGTCGAAGCGCTGCGGAGCCGTTTTGAAAAGAAGCTTCAACGCATCGACGACCGCATCGCCCGCGCACGGGCTCGTCTACAGCGAGAGGAAAGTCAGTACGAGCACCAGAAGGTGCAGACTGGGATTTCGATGAGCGCGACGGTGTTGGGTGCGATCTTGGGCCGGCGCACCGTCGGTCGGGCCACGACGGCCGCGCGCGGCGCGGGCAGGGTGGCCACCCAGCGGCAGGAGGTGCAGCGGGCGGAGCAGGCGCTTCAGGCGCTCGAGGCAGAGCGCAAAGCCCTGGAGGTCGAAGCCGAAAGGGAGCTAGATGCGCTTCATGTCGACGTCGCGCTTGAGCTCCCGGAGATCGACGAGGTCCTCGTGCGACCCCGCAAGTCGGACATCGAGGTGACGAGCCTCAGGCTCGGCTGGAATCGCCGCTGAGCTTTGCGAACGCATCCCTGACTTGCGCCGGAGCCTCCACCAGCTCGATCAGAACGCCCTCGCCGCCGATCGGCGAGGCCTCGTTTCCTTTGGGATGGATGAAACAAACGCGGTGGCCCGCCGCGCCAGGACGGATGCCGCCCGGCGTGAATCGAACGCCTCGATCGCCGAGCCACTCCACCGCGGCATCGATGTCATCGACCCACAGCCCGATGTGGTTCAGCGGCGGTGTGTCGACCCTCGGCTTCTTGTCGGGATCGATCGGCTGCATCAGATCGACCTCCACCGTGAACGGGCCCGCGCCCATCGTCACGATGTCCTCGTCGACGTTTTCCTTTTCGCTGGCGAAACGCCCGTGTGGTGTGAGGCCGAGCGTGTCGACCCACAGGCGGCGCAGGGCCGCCTTGTCGGGCGCGCCAACTGCGACCTGCTGGATTCCCAGAATCTTGAATGGACGAGTCATCATGCTTTTTCTTCCCGAATTGTCGAAGATACCCCGGTTGCCGGCTATGTCCACATGGGCCACTCTCCGGCTCGTGAAGACCTCGCTGACCGGTATCAAGCCCACGCACCTACCGCATTTGGGCAACTACCTGGGAGCGATTCGGCCTGCGCTTTCGCTCGTCGATCGCTATCGGACTCTGTACTTCATCGCCGACTACCATGCGCTCACCACCGTTCGCGATGCCGACGCGCTTCGCAGCCACATCCGCGACGTTGCGGCCACCTGGCTCGCATGCGGGCTCGATCCGGATCGCACGTTGCTGTATCGGCAATCGGACGTTCCGGAGGTGTTCGAGCTGACCTGGGTGCTGAGCTGCCTTCTGGCCACAGGGCAGCTCGAGCGTGGTCACGCGTACAAGGACGCCGTTGCGCGTGGTGAGTCTCCCAACGCGGGTCTCTTCAATTATCCGATTCTGATGGCGGCGGACATTCTGCTCTACGACACGGACGTCGTGCCTATCGGAAAGGACCAAAAGCAGCATGTGGAGCTCACTCGGGACGTCGCGGAGAGGCTCAATCATCTCTATGGAGAAGGCACCTTGGTGGTGCCCGAAGCGCTGATCACCGAGGCGCCGCTGGTTCCAGGCACTGATGGAGAGAAAATGAGCAAGAGCCGGGGCAACTCGATTCCCCTGTTCGAGTCGCCGAAGAAGCTGCGCAAGGTGATCATGGGCATCAAGACGACCTCCGAGGCCCTGGAAGACCCAAAGAGCGTGGAGGGCTCTACGATTTACGAGCTCTACCAGCTGATCGCGCCGGAACGAGCCCCGGAGATGAAGCGCAAGCTGGAGGCCGGGGGCTATGGCTGGGGCCACGCAAAGCAGGATCTCTTCGATGCCATCGAGGGGGAGCTAGGCCCGAAGCGGGAGGCGTTTCGAGCGATTCGAGCCGATGAGGATCGCCTGGACGCTCTTCTTCACGCAGGGGCCGGCAAGGCGCGCGAGATCGCAGGCCGGACGATGAAGCGTGTCCGACACGCCGTGGGCATCGATTGATTCAGTAGACGCTGCTCCATTGTGATTCATCCGCGAAGGTGTCTTGCTGCTCGGGCTCGGACTCCGACTCGGCGGGCGTCGACGGTTGCGCTTCGGGAATCATCAAAAGGCCGGGGTGACCGCTCTCGATCGACTCGTTCGTCAAAAGGAAGGTCTGTTTGTGCTTCTGCCAGGTTTGGCGGATGACCGTGCTGGCGAGGACCATCGTGCTCTCGTCGTACCAGCGCACCGCAACTCGGGAAAACGCGCCGGCGCCCTCCTCGTCGGTCTCGGGGCTCATGCCGAGGATCTCGGTATCGGCAATTTGAATGTCTCGCCCCCAGTGCATGTGAGAGAGCTTGAACTGGGGGCGAAACTGCGGGGCGACGTGACCGCTGGCTACGTCCATGCGTCCCCATCGCGCTCCTTCATTGAGCTCGATGACCGCGTCACGCATCCGTGTTTCCGGGCTGAGATTTTGCATCAAGCAGCCCGAAAGCGCGATGAACATGATCCCCCACCAGAATTGCTTGGCCATGGGGCGACGCTAGGCATGAGAGGGTGGCAGGGGCAACTATTTGGCGGCCTGGGCGCTGGTGTCGGCCAGCCGCGCCTTCGCTTCGCGATTGCCTGGATCGAGCGACAGCGCTCTGGTCCAGGCTTTTCGAGCCCCCGTCACGTCCCCTTGGAGCTGGAGCGCGTCGCCGTAGAGGACGTGATACTGCGGCCGCCGCGAGCGTCTCCGAACCGCCTTTTTTGCCCACTTCAGCGCGCGGTCCCCGTCCTTGGCGGCGACGTATAGCGCGGCGTATCCGGCCATGGCCTGTGGGTTTCGGGGATCGAGCTCCCAGGCGCGGTCGAGGGTTGCTTCGGCGAGCCCTAGCTCGCCGCTTCGGATCAGCGGAAGCGCGCGGTGCACCAGCACGTCCGATGCGCGAGCCGGATCGCGTGGCAGATTCTGGGTCGGCACCGACTCGGCGGGCGATGCCTCGGCGGTCTTGCTCGGCTCGGGTGGCACGGGCTCGGCGGTTTCGCGCTCGGAGGGCTCCGCGGCCTGCTCCCTCGCGGCCTGCTCCCTCGCGGCGAGCTCCTGCTGGGCAGGCTCCGGCGCCGCGGTTTCCTGCTCCGTTGCGTCTGGCTCCGCAGCTCCGTCGTCCGCGCGCTCGAGCTCGGTCGTAGGCGCCTCGGCTGGCGGTCGAACGGGTTCTGCGTTCAT
>LJTN01000068.1 GCA_001303415.1 Myxococcales bacterium SG8_38 | reverse complement strand
CTCATGCGAAGTGTGGCCGAGCTCGGCAGCATGCTGGTGCTGACGGGCGGCGACCCACTCAAGCGACCGGACATCGCCGAGCTGATCGAGTACGGCCGCTCGTTGCCCATTCACGTGTCGATCACGCCGAGCACGACGCCCAAGCTGCAGCGGGATACCGTCCGGCGGTTCCGCGAGCTCGGCGTGAGCGCCATGGGCGTGAGCCTCGACGGGCCCACCGCGGCCATCCACGACGCATTTCGCAACGTCTCGGGGACTTTCGATTACTCGATGCGCGCGCTCGAGTGGGCGCGCGAGTACGACATCCCCGTGCAGGTAAACACCACCATCACCGCGAAAACGCTGCCCCACGTGCAAGCCATGTACGAGCTTTTGCGCGACCACGCCGCGCCACCGGTTCGCCGTTGGAGCCTCTTTTTGCTGGTTCCGGTCGGGCGCGGGACCCAGCTCGACACGCCGAGCGCGGAGGACGTGGAAAAGCTCTTCGAGTGGGTCTATTCGATCTCGGGCGAAGCGCCGTTTCGCGTGGGAACGACCGAGGCGCCGCACTATCGACGCTATTGGATCCAACGGAAGCTCGCCGAAGGCATGTCGCGCAAGGACATCCAGGCCCGCGCCCGGCAAATGGCTTTCGGCATCCGCGACGGCAACGGGGTCATCTTCATCTCGCATCGCGGCGAGGTCTATCCGGCCGGTTTCTTGCCCTACCCCCTGCTCGGGAACGTCAAAGACCGCCCCCTTCACGAGATCTACCGCGAGTCTGAAGCGCTTCACCAGATTCAAAATCCAGAGAGCTACAAGGGTCGCTGCGGCCGCTGCGAGTTCAAGTTCGTATGCGGCGGATCGAGAGCGCGCGCGTACGCGATGTTGGGTGACCCCCTCGAAGAGGACCCACTGTGCGCGTATCAGCCGGGCGGCGCCCGCTTCTGAGCGAGACGGTTACTTCTTCGGCAAACCGAGGCCGCGGTCGGCGATCAAGTTCATCAACAGGTTGTTGAACACGTAGACGGTCCCCTCGCGGAGCTTGCGCTCGACGTGGTATTCCGAGGCCAAGCCCCAGCCTCCAAACGTGGTCAAGGCGGCCCGCGTCGTCTCCCAGGCCGCCTCGGATGCCAGCACCTTGGCCATGGCGGAGCGGACGACCGCGTCTTGTCCTCCGTCGACCCGATCTAGCACGTCCCAGCGGATCATGTCGGCGGCTTCCACTCTGGCGTAGGCCTGAACCAGTGGGTATTGGATCCCTTGATTGACCCCGATCAACTGTCCGAAGGTCTTTCGGGTCTTGGCGTACTCGATGCTTTGATCGAGCAAAAAACGGGCGTTTCCGATCGCCTCCGAAGCCGCGAGCACCCGGCGAATCACGAAGCCTCTCATCAGACACGCAAGACCCGTTCCCGCTGGGCCGATTCGTCGGCTGTCCGGAACGCGGAGCTCATCGATGAACAAGCTCGAAGTCATGCGGTGCGCTACGAGGTCGATCGGGTGCATCTCCACTTGGTCGCCCACCTCGTCCAGATCGAGCAGGAACAGTGTGGTTCCTTCCTCGGCGCGCGCGAGCAAGATCATCAGCCGCGTGTGCTCGGCCAAAGAAATGAGCACCTTGTTCGCATTCAGCACCCACCCGTCGCCGTCGCGGCGAGCCGTGCTGGCGAGCTCGTCCATGTTGGCGCCGCTGTCCGGTTCCGTCGCGGCTACGGTGAGAAAACGAACGTCCCCCGATGCCACGCCGGGCAGGTATCGCTTCTTTTGCTCTTCGGTTCCATGGAGAACGAGCGTCCGGCAGATCGACATCTGCGCATTGACCGTCGCGGCGTCGCCCCCGGCGCGGTTGATCTCCTCGACCAGGACCGAGGCCACGCGCGCGCCTGCATCGGCGCCACCGTACGCCTCGGGTATAAACGTGCCGAAGTAGCCGGCCTCCCCAATCGCGTCGAAGAATGCCGTCGGAAACGTCCTGGCCGCATCCTGCTCACGCCAGTAGTCCGGGCCGAAGCGCTGGAGCGTGGGACCGAGAGCGGCGCGGACTTCGTCCGCCGCGGAATCTGGAGCACGTCCGGACGACATGGGCCGCACTTTGGCACCGGTTTTGGCCATCTTCCAGTCCGCAGATGCACGAAGCGCGCTCTCATGCTCCACTAGGCCCATGATGGTGATTCGAATGCTTTCCATTCCCGCAATGGCCCTCGCCCTGCTGTTCGCCATGGGTTGCAAGAGCAAGGGTCCGGTACCGAGCGAAGAGGCGGCATCGCCCGCGCCGCCCAAGGTGGGCTCGACCGAAACCGGCGGCGCACACCCGGCCGTCGGCACGCAAGATCCCCACGCAGGCGTCGTGCCGCCCCCCAGTCCGCATGCAATGGGCACGTTCGGTGAGCCCGATGACGCCGGGATGATCGACGTGGGCGCCATTGCCTTCAAGGTGCCCGACCAGTGGCGGGCGGAAGCCCCGAAGTCCTCGATGCGCCGTGCACAGCTCAGCGCAACGGGATCGGCGGGCCCGGCCGAGCTCATCGTCTACTACTTCGGCGAGCAGGGTGCGGGCTCGGCGCAAGCGAACATCGAGCGTTGGATCGGCCAGTTCAGCAATCCGGACGGCTCACCCATCTCCGACCCGAAACAGAGCTCGACCGAGGTGGCTGGATTGAGTGTCACCAGAGTCGAAGCGGCCGGCCTGTATTCCGGAGGGATGGGGCCGACAGGGCAAGCGCAACCCCCGCAAGCGGAGCAACGCCTCGTCGCGGCAATCGTCGAAACACCAGGCGGCCCATACTACTTCAAGTTTCTGGGACCGGACGCCACCGTCAAGGAAAACACGGCGGCCTTCGACTCGTTGCTCGGATCGATCGTCGTATCCCCTTGAAGCTCAGGCGAATCCCCATCATCTCACCGGGGCTTTCGCATCCGGGCCTTCCCGCATAAGGTTAAGCGGAGGCGCAAGTGAAAGCGCAAGAACAACGGAGCATGGTCAGGCCGACCGACCACAAACGCCGGTCCCGCTTCGTTCAGGTGCTTGCGTTCTCGCATTCGACGTCCGTGTCGCCGACTTGGCGGCGGACGATGACCATCTCCGTCTACTTCCTGATGTGGGTGCTGCTCACGGTGCTCGCCCCCGCGTGGATTCCGGTGGCGTTCGTGATCGGAGTCTTCCGCCAGTCTTCGTTCATCGTGCTGCGGCTTCTGGTGGTCTTTTGGACGTATTTCACGGTGGAGCTGATGGGGCTCGTCGCGGCGGGTACGATCTACCTGATTACCCCCCGCGATGTGGAGCGGCGCCGGGAGCTATTCTTTCATCTCTCGTGCTGGTGGGGCAGCACGCTCTTCGGGGCAGTTCGCCGCTTGCTTTCGCTCACGGTGTCCATCGAAGGCGAAGAGAAGATTCTGCCCGCGCCCGTTTTGGTGTTCATTCGGCACGCGAGCATCATCGACACGGCCGTGCCGATCACGTTCATATCCAAGCCCCATGGTCTGCAGCTTCGCTATGTCTTCAAGCGCGAGCTGCTCGTCGACCCATGCGTGGACGTCGCGGGGCACGTTTGGCCCAACTACTTCATCGATCGGGGAGGCAGCACGGAGGAGGAGCTCAAGGGTGTCCGTCAGCTCGCCGAGGATCTCGATTCCCAGGGCGTGCTTCTCTATCCCGAGGGAACTCGGTTCACGGAGCGCAAAAAGAAGATCGCCCTCGAACAACTGCGAAAGCACCATCCCGAGCTGGTGCCCATCGCGGAGTCTTACACGCATTGCCTCCCCCCCAAGCCCGGCGGCGCACTCACCCTCCTCGACGCCGCCCCCGACACCGACGTGCTCATCGTGGCGCACCGCGGTCTCGAGGGCTTGGCGGAGATCGCCGATTTGTGGGGCGGCACGGTGGTGGGCAAGGCCGTCGAGATCCAAATCTGGCGCGTCCCCGCACATGACATCCCCGAGGGACACGACGCGCGGCGACGATGGTTGTTCGACTGGTGGAAGCGCGTCGACGACTTCGTGAGCGCGCGTTCCTGAGCCACGGCGCTCCTCGCTGTCAACGGTTGCGCCGGCGGCGGGGCCGCGCTTTCTGGTCGCCGTCGCCGAGATACCGATCCTCGGCAATCCCGTATGCGTCGAGGATCTCCAAATGGGCTTTGCGCGCCGCCTGGCGATCGAGCGTGATCAAATGGCCGTCTTCCATGACCACGCGAAGCCAGCGCCCCTCGGCGCGGTCGATGATCTCGGCAAGATGCTTCATGTCGCGCGGGACGACGCCGTTTACCAGGCTCACCACCTCGTCTTCCCAACTTTGGTAGCCGCGATTGACCGGATGGGGCAGCACCCTCTGCATCAGGATCACCTCCCGGCGCTCCTCGGTCACGTCGTGGTTCCAAGGAATGCTCAGCAGATTGGGCGGGGCGTCCTCGAAGTACTCCAGGTAGTCGCGGCTTAGCGGTTGAAAGACGAGACCTCCGAACACCAGGTACCGCGGCCTTTCCGTGATGCGGCGGCCCGGAACGAGCGGTTGGTGCGGCGAGAGCTCGATGCTTCGAATCATTTGCTTGCCCTCGCGGAGGATCCGGACGTCGATGCGGTCGCCCATCTGGCGGCTCTGCGGGATCATCGAGTAGTGGACCCTTCCGATGCCCGGCCAGGCGACGGTCAGGTCGTTGGCGATGACGTGTCCCTCGATTTCCACCAACACGTCCCGCGGCCTCAGGACACCATGAGCGGGGCCGCCGTAGTCGATGCGTAGGACCAGCGCGCCGGTCTGCCCCGGTCCCATGCCCGAAGCCAGGCGCTGTGCCGCGCTTTCCATGTCTTGGGCACGGATTCCAAGCTGTGGAAAGCCGTCGTACCGACCATCGCGCACGTCGTCGAGGAAGTGGCGAACGACGGGCGCCGGGATCATGTAGCCGACGTTTTCCGCGCCTTCGAGGGTTTGCATGGCAATGCCGACGATCGAATCGCGGCTGATCACCGGGCCCCCGCTGTTTCCGGAGTTGATCGCGGCGTCGATCTGCGCGGACAGCAAACGTTGCCCGGTTTGCGCGTAGGGGCCGACTTCGATGCGGGACACGATGCCCGATGTAATGGAAAGCGTGGTCCCTCCCTCGGGGAAACCCCAGACCTCGACCTTCTGCAAGAGCTTGGGCATTTCTCCGATGGGGATGGGTTGGACATCGCGAAACACGCGCCGGTCATCGACGGCAAGCAGCGCGAGATCAGCATCGTGGCTGATGAAGGTGACGGTCGCGGGAAAGGTCTCGCTGCCATCGGCGCGCTTCACCTCGATTCCGACGGCGTCCTCGACGACGTGGGCATTGGTCAGGATGCGTCCGCCGTCGATGATGACGCCCGAGCCGCTAAACGGCTCCGTGCCCAAGGTCTGCCAAGGAAGCGCAAGATCGGGGGGATCGGAGTAGACGAAGACCTGCACGACGCACGAGGCGATCGATGGGTCTCGGGCATCGACGGTCGTCGGCGCGCCCATGGCGACGGCCAAGCCCAGCACAGCGCCGACCAAAGAAGTCCTCAGATTCATGGCGCCGGAGTCTTTGCGGCGGCATCCGCCGAGGTCAAGCTCAATGCGACCCGAAGGCCGCAGAGAAGATCACCGGTTGAAGGTCTGCGGTCGCAGTCATCTCCCTCGGTCCGAGATCCGAGCTCATCCCGACGACGATCAACAATAAGAGCAAAAGCACGTACCGCATATCCACCCCCTTCGTGGTGCCTGCACGGCTCGATCGGTATTGACATTTTCTCATTTTCTCGGGCCAGCGTAAAGGAATCGAATCCCCACTGAATTGCAGGGAGGAATCATGGTAGAGGCAGCCGATGCGCATCGATACGTTCAGCAGCGAGAACAACGACTGGGCCAAGTTGGCGGAGGCCGGCCGCCGTGCGGAAGCCTGCGGCTTCGATGGATTCGCCGTCCCCGAGATCACGGCCGACCCCCTGCTCAATGCGGCCATGGTCGCACGAGCCACCGAGCGGATTCAGGCACGGACCGCCATCGTAGTGGCCTTCCCACGAAGCCCCATGGTGCTCGCCGAGCAGGCATGGTCGATCCAAGTGAATTCCAAGGGACGCTTTGCGCTCGGCTTGGGCACACAAGTCAGGGCGCACAACGAGCGTAGATTCAGCACGCCCTGGAAGGCACCCCGTAGCCGCATGGTCGAATACGTGGAGGCCCTCCGCGCAATCTGGCGATGCTGGGAGCTCGGGGAGCGCCTGGACTACCGGGGCGAGCACTACCAGCTCACGTTGATGACGCCCGAGTTTACGCCGCCCAAGTCGAACCTGTCGATGGTGCCGATCTACTTGGCAGCCGTCCGCCCCAAGATGATCGAGTCGGCTGCGGCCGTGGCCGATGGGCTTCGGCTGCATTTCTTTTGCACCAAGAAGTACCTCCAGGAAGTGATCTGGCCTGCGATCGAACGCGGGCTCGATTCTGTGGGACGTCCCCGCAGCGAGCTCGAAGTATGCGGCGGTGGCTTCATCATGACCGGCCCCGACGAAGCGACCGTGATGAAGAATCGCGAATGGGTGCGTTACCGCGTTGCGTTCTACGGATCGACCCCGGCCTATCTGCCGGTGATGTCGCTTCACGGATGGGACGACCTGGCGAGCAAGCTCAATCACATGTCGAAGACCGGTCAGTGGAAGCAGATGGCGGCTGAGGTGCCCGACGAGGTCGTCGACGAATTCGGCGTGTTTGCCACCTATGACGAGCTGCCCAAGGCCATCGAAGCCCGGTTCGGAGGAATCTCCGACACCGTGGAATTCGGCTTCGAGCCCGACACCGATCCCGAGCTCGCCCGAGACGTCATCGCCCGCGTGCACGGGATCGAAAGCCGATTCGAAAAGGCGGCCGATCGCTACGCCTAGGCGATCTTTTTGCTCAGCACGAGCAGCGCGGTTTCGGCTGCCAGGTTGGGATCCTCGTCCTTACCGATGACCCGGCCGCGGGTGTCGTCGTAGTAGCGAGCCTCCTCGACGGTCACGCCCATCTTCTCGCAGAGGTCGAGCATGTCTTGAATCGAAGGGAACCGGCGATTGGGCGTATCGTACCACTCGTGCGAGTACGGCCCGGGCGCCTTGGGTGCGCGCCCTTCCAGGCTGAACATCTCGCGCAGCGTTCGGTGAGCGAAATTGGTGAAGCCCACGATGGCGCGGCGGCCCACGCGCAACGCTTCGCTGAGCAAGTGCTCGACGTTCGGAACCTCCTGCAAGGTGGAAGAGAGAACGACGTAGTCGAAGCGATTGTCGTCGAACTCCGGCAAGCCAACGTTCAAGTCGTAGTCGATGGCCTCGACGCCGTGCTGCATGGTCGCTGCAATCGACGCAGTGCTCACTTCGACGCCGCACAAGAGCGGCGCGCCGCGCTCCCGGAGTCGCGCAAGCAAATCACCTTCGCCACAACCGAGGTCGAGCACCGAGCTTCCTGGTGGGATGAGCTCGAGAATTCGATCATCCTCAGCGCTCTCGCGAGGCGGACGCGGCGCACGTGCGCCGAGCTTGGCCGCGACCAGCGGGCCGAATGCTTCGATTGGACTTGGCAAGAGGAAGCTGTCGTGCCCTCCGTCGGTCTCGACCTCGCAGTAGGATACCGGCTGCCCCAGCCTGGTCATCAGAGCCACGAGCTCGCGAGACTGGCTGGGGGGAAAGAGCCAATCGCTCGAAAAAGAAAGCACCAGCCAATCGCATTCGGCTGCCCGCAGGGTTTCGAGACGCTTCTCGCGGGTGTCGCCCATGTCGAAGTTGTCCATGGCCAGCGTGATGGTGATGTATGAATTCGCGTCGAAGCGTCCGACGAATTGCTCCCCCTGGTATGCGAGGTACGAGCCCACCGAGAAGCGCTTTTCGAAGTCGGTCACGATGTCGCGCGGCGCATGGCGGTCGAGGTCGAACTTCCGTGTCATCGCTTCGGACGACAGGTACGTGATGTGCCCGAGCATGCGGGCGAGCGCGAGGCCGGTCTGCGGAAACTCGCCCGTGTCGTAGTACTGACCGCCATGGAAGTGCGGGTCGCTTTGGATGGCATTGCGGCCGACGACATCGAACGCGATGGCCTGCGCAGTGAGACGGGCCGACGCCGCAATGACGACGGCGGTTTGTACGTAGTCGGGATATCGAGTCGCCCAACTCAGCGTCTGATGCCCTCCGAGCGAGCCGCCGATCACCGCCCTGAGACGGCGAATGCCGAGCCGATCGACCAGGCGCTTTTGGACGTCGACCATGTCCTCGACCGTCACCAGAGGAAAATCGCTTCCGTAGGGAATGCCGGTGGCCGGGTTGATGGTGGCGGGGCCGGTCGTGCCGCGGCATCCCCCGAGCACGTTCGAGCAGATCACGAACAGGCGGTCGGTGTCGACCGCCTTGCCGGGACCCACCAGCGCTTCCCACCAGCCCGGATCGTCCTCGTCGTCGTGGGGCGCGAGGTGCGAGTCACCGGTGATCGCGTGACAGATGAGTACCGCATTGCTGCGCTCCCCGTCGAGCGTGCCGTACGTCTCGTACGCCACCTCGATGCTCGGGAGCGTCTCGCCGAGGTGGAGCTCCATCGGCGTCGGAAAGACGGCCGTCTGCACGTGACGAAGCGGCTTTCCGCTACGGACGGAATCGGTGCTTTCGAAGTCTGCGACCACTGGCGTCGTCAGCCTACCTCGTGGCGGCTGTGAGGGCTTGGTCGACATCCGCAATGATGTCTTCGACGTCTTCCAGACCGACCGAGATGCGAACGTACTCCGGTACCACGCCGGTCTGCTGCTGCTCCTTCGGGCTCAGCTGCTGGTGCGTCGTCGACGCCGGATGAATGACCAGCGTCTTGGCGTCCCCGATGTTGGCGAGGTGTGAGCAGAGCTTCACCGAGTTGATGAACTTCTTGCCCGCTTCCATGCCGCCCTTGATCCCAAAACCGAGGATCGCGCCCTTGCCTTGCGGCAAGTAGTGATTCGCCCGCTCGTGATCGGGATGCGAGGGAAGGCCCGGGTAGTTCACCCACGCCACCGAATCGTGATTGTCGAGATACTCGGCCACCACCTGCGCGTTCTCGCAATGCCGGGGCATGCGAAGGTGCAGAGTTTCGAGGCCCTGCAAGAACAAGAAGGCCGCGAACGGGCTCATGGCTGCGCCCGTGTCCCGGAGCCAGTGGGTGCGAATCTGCACGTTGTAGACGATGTTCCCCATGGGAGCAAGGGCGTCCGCCAGCACCGCCCCGTGGTAGTTCGGCGAAGGACCGCAGAATTCGGGCCACTTTTCGCGGTTGTCGGTCCATTGAAACTTGCCCGAATCGACGATGACGCCGCCGATGTGCGTCCCGTGGCCGCCGATGAACTTCGTCGTCGAGTAGACGGCGATGTCGATGCCGTGCTCGAAAGGACGGAAGAGGTACGGTGTCATCACGGTGTTGTCGCAGATCACCGGGAGGGGGCCGTACGGAGCGCTGTGCGCGGCATCGGCAATCGCCTTGAAGTCCGGGACGTCGTTTTTGGGGTTGCCAAGCGATTCGATGTACACGAGCCGCGTGTTTTCATCGATGAGGCCGTGAATCTCTTCGGGGCGGCCCGGATCGAAAAAGCGAACCTCGACGCCGAGGTTCTTGAAGGTGTTGTTGAACAAGGTCCAGGTGCCGCCGTAGAGGCTCGTCGCCGAGACGAAATTCTGGCCCGAATGGCACAGCGTCAGAATCGCGGCATTGATGGCCGACTGGCCCGAGGCGAATCCGAGGCCCGTCACGCCACCATCGAGCGCTGCCAGGCGCTTCTCGAGGACGTCGACCGTGGGGTTCATCAGGCGCGAGTAGATGTTTCCAAACTCGGACAAGCTGAAGAGCGACGCCGCGTGCTCGGTGTCCTTGAACACGTAGGACGTCGTCGCATAGATGGGGACGGCGCGTGATTGGGTGGTGGGATCGGGCTCCTGTCCCGCATGAAGCGCAAGGGTGCCAAGTCCGTAACTCTGCTCAGTCATCGCAATTACCTCGCTATGAAAAGAGGCGCCCTGCCCCTCTTCTTTTCCAGGGGGCCGGAGCATAGCCCGTTAGCGGGGCGGATACGACCGGGTTTTGTCAGCTGGCGCGGCAGCGATCGCAGATCCCGCATTCGGGCGGGTCCGGCTCGCCGAAGTAGCGCCGAATGAAGCGGCTCCGGCATTCTTCGCTCTCAGCGTATTCTGCAATGGCTTCGAGGCGCCGTGCGTCCTGCACCCGTAGCGTTTCGAGACGGGCCGCCAGGTCCCGGGCTCCTGCGGCGATCTGAGGCGGGGGCACGCGTCCCGTGTACTGACCTCGCTCGGCCATCTCGAGAAGCCCGAGCTCCTCGAGCTGCGCCAGGACCGACCTGCCCACGGTCAGCGGCACCTGCGCCGACAAGGCGAGATCCTTCGGCTTCACGGGCTTGTCTTCCCCGACCCAAGCGAGTAGCGCATCGACGGTGCGGCGCACCTGAGCGGGGCTCGCCCGGCCTTGCTTTTGCAAGTGCTCCTGAATGCGAAGGTCATCCGGGTCGAACAGGAGAATGCAATCGGAGCGCTTGCCATCGCGCCCGGCTCGCCCTGCCTCTTGGACGTACTGCTCGAGCGACCCGGGAACCTGATAGTGCACGATGTAGCGAATGTCCGGCTTGTCGATGCCCATGCCAAAGGCGCTGGTGGCGACCATCACGATGCGGCGGTCCGCCTTCATGAACTTGCGCTGCGAGGATGCGCGCTCGGTAGCTTTCATCTTTCCGTGATATCGCGCCGAGGGGATCCGGGCGCGCGCCAAGGCGCCGGCGACCTGGTCGACGGCCTTGGTGGTCGAGCAATAGAGGATGCCAGGGCGGCGCAGGCGCCGGATCAGATGCGCCGCCGTCGTGATCTTTTCATCACCACGCACGAGACGGACGGAGAGCCGAAGATTCGACCGATACGGCGGGGCGACGACTTCGGAGGGCTCGCTCATCTCCAAGCGCTCCACGATGTCCTCGCGCACGCGCGGCGTGGCCGTCGCGGTCAGGGCCAGCATGACGGCCTCGCCAAGCACGCGCCGAAGCGCCCCGAGCCTCAAATACGATGGTCGAAAGTCGTGCCCCCACTCGGAGATGCAGTGCGCTTCATCGATGCACAAAAGCGCAGGCCTCACCTCGGCAAACGTGTCGGCAAGCGACTCGAGGGACTCAGGCGTGGTGAGGATGATCAGCGACCCGCCCTTGGCTACGCGGGCCAACACCTGACGTCGCGTCGTCGCGCGAAGCGTGCTGTCGATGCGAACCACCGGTACACCTCGTTGACGGAGCTTTCGCTCTTGGTCGCGCATGAGCGAGATCAAAGGCGAGATCACGATGGTCGGCCGATCGAGCAGAAGGGCAGGCACCTGATAGATCAGCGATTTGCCGTATCCGGTCGGCAAGACCACCAGTGTGTCGCGGCCGACGAGCACCGACTCGATGGCCTCGGCTTGCTCAGGATGCAGCTTCCGAACCCCGAAACGATCGCCAGCCACCTTCCGAGCTTTCTCGAGCGCCGGGTTCCGTTCCCTCGGACGCCGGCGTCTGGACCTCCCCCGCTTGGCCATGGCCGCACGATGGCACAGACCCCATCACGCGTCAGCGTGTAATCCGCCTCACAAGCATGAGCGCAAGCTGAGCATGGGCGTTTTGCATTTGCCAGAATCTCAGAGGAGGCGGGGAACATCCATGGATGCAGCAGGGCACGATTCACTGGCGGACCAGCTCTTGGAGCTGCACTCGTTGCAGCAAGCACGAGTCGCGGCCGAAGAAGAGGCGCGACTCAAGACGGCAGAAGAGGCGCGGCGTAGAGAGGAAGCGGCGGCTCAACGGCGCCGCGAAGAAGAGCAAGCGCGGCTGAAGGCCGAAAAGGAAACCCGGATAGCCGAAGAGCGCGCGCGCCGAGGGGAAGAAGAGCGCCGGTTTCGCGAAGCGCGGGAAGCCGAGCTCCGCGTGCGGCTCGAAGAAGAGGCCAAGGCGCGCGCTGCCGAGCAGCAACGTCTGCTCGCGCACGAGAAGGAAATTGCTGCGATCACGGCGGTCGAAAAGAACAGGGTCCGAACGCGCCGCATGGCGATGGGCGGCATCGCATTCATGGTCGTGGCTGCGCTCGGAAGCTACGCGTTCGTGGTGAGGCCCGCATTGGAGCGCCGGGCGCTCGAAGCGGAGCTCGCGATTCAGGAACAGCGCCGTGCCGCGATGGAAAAGGAGCGCGCTGAAGCCGAGCTGCACGCGGAAAGAGAGCGGGCGCAAGAGGCAGAGCTCGAGAAGCAAGAGCTCGCAGATCGCCTCGAAAAGCGTCAGCAGGCCAAGCAGAAAGCGGCCGAGGCCGCAGCGGCGAGCAGCCACAAGCCGAAGCCGCGCCAAGAGAAAAAGCCCGGTTGCGCGCCGGATGATCCACTTTGCGGTCTCCCGCTCGATTGACGCCTGGGGCTATCGACTGAGGTATTCGGCCGACTGTGCTCGGAGCCTCGGCGGCATGGCACGGTCTCGCGGGCGGAGTCGCGCTATCTTCGGCTCATGTCTTGTTCGCACCGCGGGGTGATCCACGTGGCCGGCATCATCGATGCCGAAGAGGCCCGGTTGCTGATCGAGTGCGGGGTCGAGTTTCTAGGCTTCCCGCTGGTGCTCGGGCACCACGAGGAAGATCTGAGCGAAGAGGCTGCGGCTGCCATCGTGGACGAGCTCCGCGACGAAGCCACGTTCTTCTTGATCACGTATCTCGATGACGCCGATCGCATCGTAGCGCTTTGCCGGCGCCTCGGCGTGTCGACGGCGCAGCTACACGGGCCGATCGCGCTCGAAGAGGTGCAGAAGCTCCGTGCCTCTCGGCCGTCGCTCCGGATCATCAAGAGTCTCATCGTACGCAAAGACGACGCCGCGGGGCTTTTGGATGAGATAGATCGCTTTGCGCCTTTCGTCGACGCCTTCATCACCGACACCTGCGACCCCCAAACCGGCGCGATCGGCGCGACCGGAAAGACGCACGACTGGGACGTCAGCCGCAAGCTGGCTTTAAAATCGCCGAAGCCTTTGATCCTGGCGGGCGGACTGCATCCCGACAACGTCGCCGAGGCGATCCAGAAAGTGCGGCCCACGGGCGTCGACGTCCACACCGGTGTAGAGGGGCCGGACGGACGCAAGGATCGCGCAAAGGTCGAGCGGTTCTTACGGGAAGCCCGCCGCGGTTTCGCCCAAATCGCTGGCGCGGTCACTTCAGCGTGATGACGAAGTCGCCGGGATTGCCAAGCGGCGGGCCGGTCAAGACCGAATCCCACTGGGTCTCTCCGAGCACGTGGCGACGGCCGAAAGCCAAGACATAAGCGGCGAGGACCGGAACCGCTTCTCGCGTGTCGATGAACTCCGGGGTGCAGCCGTCTTGGTCGGCGTCATCGATGAAGATGCCGAGAATCGCCCGGTCGAGATCATGACACACGGTGATGAAGCTGTAGTGGGCACCGAGGGGCATTTCGACCCATACGTCTTGAGAACCGTCGATGCCGGCCCACGCCGGCTCGGCCGACTCCTCCTGGGTGGTGGTCCGGTCGAGGCGCCCCGTCATGAGCATGCTCGGTAGGTCGATCCCCGCCAGCTCGCTCTCGGGGATTTCGAGCAGAGCCGGCGCTTGTGGCGCGAGAGCGACGATGCGTGGATCGCCAAAGCCACTACGAAAGGCTGCCTCGACATCGGGATCCGCTAGCACGTCGCAAGAAGGGTCGTCCGAGACTCCATCGCAGCCCGCGTTGATCGCATCGAAATCGACGACTGCTCCACCTGCGACGAACGTCGTATATCCCCCGAAGCTGTGGCCGAAGAGAAAGACCGCGGAAGTATCCGCCTTGTCCTCCAGGTCGTCCCCGTTCAAACCCGATTCGAATTCGTCGATGATTGCGGTGATGTCATTGGGGCGATCGAGGGCAGCCCGCGTGAGCGGGTCGCCCATCTGAGCGGCCAGATCCAGGGCTGTGTTCCCCGTGTGGTTGGGTGCCACGAGCACCCAGCCGTGGGATGCCATCAGCTCGCCGTAGGGATAGGCGAGGAGCCCCTCGCCGCCATTGCCGTGAGAGTAAATCACGAAAGGTAAACCGCCCTCGCCGGTTACCGGAGGCGAATCGAGCGCGAAATCGGAGGGTAGATCGATGACACCCGCCACCGAGTACTGCGCAGGCGGCGCCCCCGAATCGGACTGCGCGGGATACCAGACGCGCAGCACGAGATCGCGCGACTCGGTAGATGCCACGGCGTCATAGGTGATGGTCATCTCGCGATAGCCGACCTCGTACGGGCCCTGCTCGAAGAGCTCATCCGGGTTTGCGACCACCTCGGACCCCGAGTCGTCGCCGCATCCGATGACGGAAGTGAAGAGGATTGCAGCCGCGCCAGCGACCACGCCCAACGAAGAAAGCTTTCGCATGCGGCGCCGATGATAATCGGATCGGTTCGCCGGGGCGAGAACGAATGCGCCCGAGTCTAGTCGCCCAAAAAGCGGCGAACTTCCTCGAGAAATTTGGGCCAGGCGGGCTCGTCTTCGGTCAGAAGGTGGTTGTTGCTCTCGAGGGTGACGAAACGGGCATCGGGAATGCCCGCGGCGAGCGCGAGGCCCCGCTCGTATTCGACGGCGGCATCGCCCCTCGAATGCATGACCAGCGTGGGAGCTTTGATCTTCGGAAGCAGCGGGCGAACGTCGATGTCTCCGGCCGCCGCGCGAAGGCGAAGCGCGTTGTCGGGCGAGGCCGTCATGCGCTGCAGGTCGTTCATCCACTTCATGTGCTCGGGCGTGGTGTTCGGAATGAACGTGCTGGTGAAGAGCTGGCGGAACGCGGGATTGTCAGCGCCCCAGCTCGCCCGCATCAGGGTCCGCATGGCGAGCTCGTTTTCGCGGCGCCGCTCGCTTGCTTCAACCATACGCCCCGTTGCGAAGCCCCCGACCAAAAGGAGATGGCTCACGCGTTCGGGGTGGAGCGCCGCGTAGGCCGCCGATATCGATGCGCCTTTGCTGATGCCGAGCAAGGCGAAACGCTCGAGCTTCGCCGCATCGACCACGCGCTCCAGATCCTTCAAGAACGCGTCGAACGAGATGTCCTCGACGTCCCAGTCCGAAAGTCCGTTGCCGCGGTCGTCGTAGCGCACCAGCAGGTGATCGCGGCTGAGCTCGGTGAACACGTGTCGCCACACCGGGCTCTCCCAGTCGAACTCCAGGTGGGTCAGCCAGTTGGCAGCTTTGACGATTGGCAGTCCCTCTCCGACCGTCGCATAGGCGATGCGGGTGCCATCGAAGGAATTGCAGAAGCGAATTTCCTGGCGGAGCTCCTTGGCGCGAGGTGACTGCAAGCGCGGCTTGGGGTCGCTGAGCATGGCGCGTTTGGCCTCGACCAGCGCGCTGTCGTCGATGCCACGTTCCGCAAGCGCCCTGCGGCCCACCTCGATTTGTTGCTCCGCTTCGCGCCGCCTCCCGGTACGCTCGAGCAGCTCGAGCAATTGCAGCCATCGAGGGGCCTCAGCGGGCTCGAGGAGAACCAAGTCACGCGCAAAGGGTAGCGCGCGCTCGGGCTCATCACGGAGTCGGCGGACGGCCTCGTTCAAGACGCGGATTCGAAGCTGGCGGCAATCTCCACGCGTCGCGGTGAGCCAGGCTTGAAATTCTTCGAAGTCGGGCATCTCGAGGCCCTCGAGAAAATCTCCCATGAAGAGCTCGGCGAGCGCGCGGACCGACTCGCGGTCGAGGGTCTCGAGGCCTGCCTTGGCCGCGCGCACTCGATGAAGGTCGACCTCGACATCGCTCAGGTCGAGGCGCACGGTCTCGCGATCCGCGACGACACGAGCCCGCCCCGGCTCGTCGATCAGCCCGCGAAGCTTGCTCAAGCACCATCGAAGGCCGCCGCGCGGATCGTCGGCTACGTCCCAAAACAGGTTGGTGAGCTGCTGGCGCCGGTGCTCCCGGCCAGTGGTCGCCAAGTAGCCGAGCAACGCGCGCGCCTTCTTCGAAGGCGGCAGATCGAGCGCCTCGCCGTTGCGCTCGAGCCGCAAGGGGCCGAGCAGGCGCAGTGTCAATCGAGACTCGGTCAACGCACCACCATCAGACGAATTGGCCCGAAAGTGTTTCATGGAATGGGTCACCACACCAGGAAGGCCTGAAATTCCGCCTCCGGCACGCCTTCTGCCGCTTTCCACGCCCTCTCACACGCTCCCTCACACGGCCCGTTCGTAGGTTCTTCGTGTTGGCGCAAGCCAGGAAGGAAGGAAGCCATGATTACAGAGATGAGGGACATTCACTTCGCGAGCTACACGGAGGCAGCCGCGAGCCATTTCAGATTCTCTTCGCCCGCTCTTCAGCTGAGCAAGGTCGAGACGCTCGTCGGCAGCGTGTTTGCATTCTTCTTCGGGCCGGGGTCCCCATCTGGGGTCATCCCCACGGCGACTGTGGGTTTGGAGCGCGGCACGTTACGGTCGGCCCTTCCACTCAACGAAAGGAGCTCGCTATGAACGCGCGGGTCGTCACCATGAATGGCGGTGCGAAAACGATCGCCGAGGACCAGCTCGTCGCACTAGAGACCGCGCTGCGCGGTGATCTGTTGCGACCGGAATCGAAGGGGTACGACGAAGCGCGCACCCTATGGAACGCCATGATCGACCGCAAGCCCGCGTTGATCGCGCGCTGCGCGGGCGCGGCCGATGTCATTCGGGCAGTCCGTTTCGTGGCCGAGCACGAGCTGCTTCTCGCCGTCCGCGGCGCCGGGCACAACATCGCTGGTAAAGGATGTTGCGACGGCGGTTTCTTGATCGACTTGTCGGGGATGCGTGCGGTGCACGTGGATCCCAAGAATAAGATTGCGCATGTCGAGCCCGGCGCCACGCTGGGAGACCTCGACGACGAAACGCAAGTCTATGGGCTGGCCACGCCCGTCGGGATCAACTCGACCACGGGGATCGCTGGCCTCACCCTGGGCGGCGGTTTCGGATGGCTCAGCCGCAAGCACGGACTGACCATCGACAACCTTCGCTCGGCCAAGGTCGTCACGGCCAAGGGTGAGATGGTGACGGCAAGCGAGGACGAGAACGCGGACCTCTTTTGGGGAATCCGCGGCGGCGGCGGCAATTTCGGTGTCGTCACCTCGTTCGAATTCGACCTGCACGAAGTAGGTCCCGAGGTGCTCTCCGGCCTCATCGTGCACCCCTACGCGGATGCGCCGGAAGTCATCCGGGCCTATCGCGAATTCGCCTCGGACCTACCGAGAGACCTCAACGTCTGGCTGGTCATGCGAAAAGCGCCACCGCTTCCCTTCTTGCCCGAAGAAGTCCACGGCAAGGAGGTGGTCATCCTCGCCGCCTTCTACGCGGGCGACATGAAGGAAGGCGAGCGCCTGCTGCGGCCTCTGCGAAAGATCGGAAACCCCATCGCGGATGTCATCGGGCCGCATCCGTTCACCGGGTGGCAGGCGGCGTTTGATCCGCTGCTGACGCCAGGAGCGCGGAACTACTGGAAGTCGCACAACTTTACCGAGCTCTCGGACGGCTTGGTCGACACGGCGCTCGACTACCTCGGCCGCCTGCCGTCCGATCAAACCGAGATCTTCTTCGGGCGCCTCGGCGGCGCGGTCAACGAGGTCGCGCCCGATGCCACGGCGTATCCCCATCGCGATGCCGAATACGTGATGAACGTCCATGCGCGCTGGGAAGACGCCAGCGATGACAGCAAGTGCATCAAGTGGT
>LJTN01000104.1 GCA_001303415.1 Myxococcales bacterium SG8_38 | reverse complement strand
TGGCTCCCGGCTTCGCAAACGGGATCATCCCCACGCCGAGCACGTTGACTTTTCGCTTCATGTTCCTCTTCTCCTGCGGCCTACCTTGCGGGATAACCGGCGACCCGGCGACCTCGCTTTGCCTCTTGACACTGTATGTAACGTTCGTTACAGCACCCAGACGATGCCCGAACCTGGAGAAGCTACATGACCGAGCCCCACTTCCTCTACGAAAAACGCGGCCACCTCGCGATTTGTACGTTCAACCGGCCGGAAAAGAAGAATGCCCTGAGCATCGAGATGCTGGTGCGCATGGCCGATGCTTGGGATGAGGCGGACGCGGACCGCGACATCCGGGCGATCATCCTCACCGGCACCGGGGGGGTGTTCTGCGCCGGAAGCGACCTTGGTGCGATGAGGTCGGGCCAGTGGGACGCCGGCAACCAATGGCTCGCGCGAATGAAGAAAGACCCCGAGCTTCACTGGAAGGCGCTCTTGCGGCACTACCTCACCAAGAAGCCGCTCATCGCCGCCGTCGAAGGGTATGCGCTGGCCGGCGGAACGGAGATCTTGCAAGGGACCGACATCCGAGTCGCCGGGCAGAGCGCGGTCTTCGGGGTCACCGAGGTGCAGCTCGGCCTGTTCCCGCTCGGCGGCTCGAGCGTCCGGCTCCGCCGACAAATCCCCTACACCATCGCGGCGGAGATGCTTCTTGCGGGTCGCCGGCTCACCGCCCAAGAGGCGCTGCAATACGGCCTGATCGGGCACGTCGTCCCTGACGGGCAAGCGCTCGCAAAGGCAATCGAGATCGGAGAGCAAGTCGCAGCCAACGGACCGATTGCCGTACAGGCAGTCAAGCAGTCGCTCATCGAGAACGACGGCGTACCCGCCAAGGAAGCGCTCGCACGCTCTTTGGAGATCGGCCAGCCCGTCTTCAAAACCAAAGATGCGATCGAGGGTCCGACCGCGTTCATGGAAAAGCGCAAGCCGGTCTTTCAGGGCGCCTGATGGCTAGAGCGGAGCAAGCGCAGCGCAGCAGCGGAACGCGGGAGGTGATTCTGGAAACCGCAGAGCGTTTGTTCGCCGAGCGAGGTTTCGCAGCCACCAGCGTGCGTGACATCGTTCGTGACGCTGGAACCTCGGCTCCCAGTCTCTATCACTTCTTTGGAAGCAAAGAAAACCTGGTCGTCGAGCTGGTTGCGGATCGGCACACGGCGTACTGCGATGACCTCGAGGCGGAGCTGCTTTCGGCAGAAACGCTCTTCGACGTCTGTCAGCGCTTCGTCAGGTTCGTGCTCACCAACATGAGCAAAAAGCCGATTACGGCAAAGCTCATCTTGAGCGTCATGTTCGGACCGCAGCAGGACGTGCCAAAAAAGGCCGTGGGTGAGACGCTGGTCCGCTCACAGGAGATCCTGCAGGCGAGGATGCGGGCGGTAACGAACGGAATTTCGGAGCCTCGCCTCGTGTTCGCGCGCATGATGCTAGTCGGAATGGTGACGCCCGCCGTCTTGATGTTTCTCACCTCGGACGTGCAGTCTTTCTCGCCGAAGCTCCCGGCCTGCATCGCGCACCGGGTCGTCGACATGTGGGCTGACTCCCATCCGATATGTGCCTGGCCGACGGTGAGCGTGGTTTCGTGAGGACATGATTGGCTCGGCGTCCATGACGAAGTTTCTTCGGTTCGACCTTCCAAGTGGGATGTCGATCGCCGCCGATGCCTATGGCGACCCCGGCAGCCAACCGGTGTTGTTCTTGCACGGCGGAGGCCAGACGCGGCACGCGTGGGGCGGCAGCGCCGAAGCGCTCGCCAAGGCCGGGTTCTACGCGATCTGCATGGATCATCGCGGTCACGGGGAGAGCGGATGGGCCGGTCGCGGGCAATACGGGCTCGACCACTTCGTCCAAGATCTACGCGGCGTGCTCGAGCAACTGCGTGAAAAGCCCGTTCTGGTCGGGGCATCGCTCGGTGGCATCACGGCGCTCCTGACCGAGACTGCGCAAGAGGAGTCGGTCGCCAAGGCCGTGATCTTGGTGGACGTGACGCCCCGCTTGGAAACCCGAGGTGTCGAGCGGATCATCTCTTTCATGAGGGGCGGGTCGGAAGGCTTCGCCTCGCTCGAAGAAGCGGCCGATGCGATCGCCAGATACCTGCCCCATCGGGAGCGTCCGAAGGACCTCTCCGGCCTGGCCAAGAACCTTCGCCGCATGGAAGACGGGCGCTACTACTGGCACTGGGACCCGGAGATGTTGAAGACCTGGGAACGGGACAGATACACCGAAGACGACGACCGCAGGCTCAAGGAGCGCCTTGCCAAGGTGCGCAATCTCCGGATCCCGACCTTGTTGATTCGGGGCCGTTTGAGCGACATCGTTTCGACGGAGACCGCCTCCGAGTTTCTGGAGATGGTGCCGCACGCCGAGTACGTCGACCTGGCGGACGCGCACCACATGGTCGCGGGCGATCGAAACGACGCATTCACCGATGCGATCCTGCAGTTCCTTCTGAAGCATTTTTCACCGAAGACGCCGGCGAGAGAAAACCGACCACAAAGGATTTCGTAATGACCCATCCTCGACTTTTCGACATGCCCCTACTGCCCCACCTGATCATCGACGGGCTCAACCGCTACGACGAGCGTCCGTTCCTGTTCCTCGGCGATCAGACCATCTCCTACGCAGACGTGCGGGCACACGCGAGCCGCTTTGCGCAGGCGTTGGAGTCGAAAGGAGTCCGGAAGGGCTCTCGGACGGCAGTGCTTTCGGCCAACCGACCCGAGGTCCTCTACAACTTGTGCGCCAACATGCTGATCGGGTCGTGCAACACCCCGCTCCATCCACTGGGCTCGGCCAATGATCAGGCTTACGTCCTCGAGGACGCGCAGATCGAAACCCTCGCCTACGACCCGGCGGTCTTCGAGTCGCGAGCTGCCCAGCTCAAGGAAAAGGTTCCGGGGTTGAAGAATCTGGTCGCGTTCGGGCCGACAAAGGCAGGAGAAGACTTGAATGCGCTTGCTGCGTCTTTCGAGGCGAAGCCTTTGGTGGCGCCGGACATCGGCGCCAACGACCTCAACACCATCGTCTACACGGGCGGCACCACGGGCCGGCCCAAGGGCGTAAGGCAGCCCTATCGTTCGGCTGCGTACATGACGATGATCCAGATGGCCGAATGGGAATGGCCTGCGGAGGTCCGCTTCTTGATCGCAACGCCGCTTTCGCATGCCGCTGCTGCATTCGTGGTACCGACGCTGCAGGCCGGAGGAGCGTTCGTGGCGTTGCAGGGCTTCACGCCCGACTTGTTCTTCGACGCGATCGAAAAGCATCGGATTACGGCGACCTTTCTGGTGCCGGTCATGATCTATCCCCTGCTCGATCACCCAAGAGCCCTAACGGCGGATCTGTCGAGCCTACAGACGCTGTTCTATGGCGCTGCGCCCATGAGCCCGACTCGGCTGAGGGAAGGCTTGGAAAAATGGGGGCCGATCTTCTTCCAGTGCTTTGGGCAATCCGAGGCCCCCATGGCGCTCACGCATTTGAAGAAGGCAGAGCACGATCTATCGAAGCCGGAGCGCCTGGCATCGTGCGGACGACCGAGCCCATGGGTGCATCTGGCGCTCCTCGACGAGAAGAACCAGCCCGTTGCGGAGGGCGGAGCCGGAGAGATCTGCGTTCGGGCGCCACTGGTGATGGAGGGTTACAACGGCCTGCCCGAGCAAACCGAGGAAGCCTTCTCAGGCGGATGGCTCCACACCGGCGACGTCGGCCGTTTCGACGAGGAAGGCTACTTGTACATCGTAGATCGCAAGAAGGACATGATCGTGACTGGCGGATTCAACGTGTTTCCGCGGGAAATCGAGGACGTCATATCCGCGCATCCGGCCGTGGCACAAGTCGCGGTCATCGGGGTTCCCGACGAGCGATGGGGAGAGGCGGTGAAAGCCGTGGTCATCCTCCGTCCCGGGCACGAGAGCAGCGACGCGCTCGCTGCGGAGCTCGTCGCCGCCGTGAAGGACGCCAAGGGGTCGGTGCAAGCACCCAAGTCGGTGGACTTCGTCGCGTCGATTCCGCTTTCCGCGCTGGGCAAGCCGGACAAGAAGGCGCTCCGCAAGCAGTACTGGGGCGATCAGGCTCGCGGAGTCAACTGAGCCGGTGCACCCGAGCGGGTGACTGGCGTGCCGGGTTGAGAAGTGCGTCACCTGGGACAATAGGAAGCACATGACCAAGAAGACGGCGCTCATTACCGGAGCAGGCGGAGGGTTGGGTCATGCGGCCGCCGAGCGTCTCTTGATGCACGGTTGGAAGGTATTTGCAGCCGACATCAGCCTGGACTTGCTTCGATCTTCGACCCACGACCCCGACGTCGTGCCCATCGTGATGGATGTCACTGATCGCGAGAGCGTCGAACGTGCGTATGACGCCGTCGCCAGCCATTCGACTCGATTGGACGGCCTCGTGAACTTTGCCGGCATCATCGGGGTCGGCTCCCTCACCGACATTCCCGAGGAACGTCTGGCGCGTATCCTCGACGTGAACGTCATGGGGACGTACCGAGTCAACAAGCAGTTTCTTCCAATGGTCGAAGCGGCCGGCGGGCGCATCGTCAACATCAGCTCCGAAACGGGTTGGCAAAGCGCGGCTCCCTTCAACGGTCCGTACGCGATGAGCAAGCACGCGATCGAAGCGTATTCGACCGCGCTTCGTAGAGAGCTCGCGCTCTTGGGCGTCAAGGTGATCACTATCCAGCCGGGCCCTTTCCGCACCAGCATGGTCGAAGGCATCGAGCGGGCCTTCACGCAGGCGGAAGCCGAAACGCCCAAGTTTGCACGCGTGATCGGCAAGCTGAAGAAGCTCGCCGCCAAGCAGATCAACTCGGCGCATGACCCGGACATCCTCGCGCAAGTCGTGCACGAGGCGCTGACAGTCAAACGGCCGAGCCCCGTGTACTCGGTGAAGCCGGATCGGTTGCGATCGTCTCTCGAAAGGCTGCCCTTGCGGGCCGTCGATCAGGTATATGTCACGGTGCTGCGCCGCGCGAACAAGAGCTGAGGAGCGGCCCCGGCGGGCTGATCGGCTCGAAGTGGCGGGTCGGGAGCGCGTTCATGGATACTCGATTCCCGCACAGGTTTGGAAGTCCGAAGCACAGTTGTTGCGGAGGCACGTGTCGCATGCGTCACCCGGCATGGGTGGCCCCGCACAGGGACCGCCGACTAGGACGCTGCACTCGCGGATCGTGCAGCACGAAATTTCGGCAAAGCACCGCGCACAGTCTTCGCTCAGCGTGCTCGCTGCGCTATTCCCGTCATTGCCATCCAGCAAGCATCCGCTGAGGCCCGTGGAATCTGGATTGCAGTACTCCGGATTTGTGGTTGCCGCGAGAGTCGAGCATGCGGTGCTCGTCGCGATCGGTGGCTCATCGCCACCCTCGAGCGCCGCCAGGTCATCCGGATTGTCGCAGG
>LJTN01000067.1 GCA_001303415.1 Myxococcales bacterium SG8_38 | reverse complement strand
CCACCGAGCGGACGGGGGCGAACGAGAGCGGTCGCGTTGTCCGCGGCGTGGGCTCGCGACATGAACAGTGGAGCGACGTGACCAACCCCGCGCCTGCACTTCCCGAGCCACTGCTCCAAAGGCCCATGCCTCCGCCCGCACCCTTGCCGTCGGAGAGCGCAGCGCACGACGCCATGAGCCCGGGCTGGCTGGAGGACCGCCACCGCCGCAAGCGCGCCGAGGACATCATCGGCACGGTCGGGCTGGCAATCCTGGTCGCAGCGATGCTTGCAGCCATGTGGCTGCAAATGACCGGACCCTGAGCGGGCCATGTCGAAAGCGGAGCCGGCCTCGGCTCAGAACTCGGGCCGGTCTTGGTGCTGACCGAAGACCTGCCGAAAGACGTCGCAGATTTCTTGTTCGGTGCAGTAGGCCCTGGCAGCGTCGATGATTGAAGGCATGACGTTGCGGTCCGAGCGGCAGGCCTCCGCGACGGCCGCCAGCGACCTCGAGACCGCGGCATCGTCGCGCTCGGCTTTGACCTTGGCCAGATTCTCGATCTGCTCCTTTTGAATCGACTCGTCGATGCGCAGCATCGGAATCTCCGGCTGATCGGTCTGCTCATACTTGTTGACACCGACGATCGTCTTTTCGCCGCTCTCGATCTGTTGCTGGAGCCGATATGCCGAAGCGGCGATCTCCCGCTGGGGGTATCCGCGCTCGACGGCTTCCACCATGCCGCCAAGCTCGTCGATCTTGCGCAGATACTCCATGGCATCCTCTTCGATACGATTGGTCATCGACTCGACGAAGTAACTTCCCGCCAGCGGATCGATCGTGTTGGCCACACCAGACTCTTCGGCGATGATTTGCTGCGTGCGCAGGGCCAGCGTCACGGCTTCCTCGGTGGGTAGAGCATAGGTTTCATCGAGGCTGTTCGTATGGAGCGATTGCGTGCCGCCCAACACGGCTGCAAGCGCTTGCAACGCGACGCGCGCCACGTTGTTGTAAGGTTGCTGAGCCGTCAGCGATACCCCGGCCGTCTGCGCGTGGGTACGCAGCATCAACGAGCGCGGGTCCGCCGGATCGAACCGCTCCTTCATGAGACGCGCCCACATCCGGCGAGCCGCACGGAACTTCGCAATCTCTTCGAAGAAGTCACTGTGGACGTCGAAAAAGAAGGAAAGCCGCGGCGCGAACTGATCGACGTTCAAGCCCCGGTCGACTCCCCACTTCACGTACTCCAGCCCGTCGGCGATGGTGAAGGCGAGCTCTTGCGCCGCCGTCGCTCCCGCCTCGCGAATGTGGTAGCCGCTGATGCTGACGCTGTTCCAGCGTGGCACCTCGTTTGCGCAGAACTCGATCGAGTCGGTGACGATTCGCATGGCGGGACGCGGAGGAACGACCCAGGCATGCTGCGCGATGAACTCCTTGAGACAGTCGTTCTGAACCGTGCCGCCGATCTTGTCGCGGGGAATGCCTCGCTTGTCAGCCAGCGCGATGTAGAAACCGAGCAGCACCGCAGCCGGGCCGTTGATGGTCATCGAGGTCGTGACCTTATCGAGCGGGATCTGGTCGAACAGAACCTCCATGTCGCGCAGCGTATCGACCGCAACGCCGACCATTCCCACCTCGCCGAGCGAGCGCGGGGAATCGCTGTCGTAACCCATCAACGTCGGAAAATCGAAGGCGGTCGACAGCCCGGTCTGACCTTGATCGAGCAGGTAGCGGAAGCGCTCATTCGTCTGACGCGGCGTACCAAACCCCGCGAACATCCGCATCGTCCACAGGCGGCCCTGATACATGGTGGGTTGAACGCCGCGCGTGTACGGAAACTGACCTGGAAAGCCCAGCTCGCGCTCGTAGTCGATCTCCAGGTCGGCCGGCGTCAACAGGTCGGGCACCTCCATGTCGCTGTGGGTGACGAACCGCTCCTTGCGCAAAGGCTGACGAGCCACGGCCTTTTGCACCTGCCCCGCGCGCCAACGAGCCGCTTCCTCGCGAATGCGATCTTTGTCTTGGTCCGGCTGCCTGTCGGCTGCCAGCTTCTTCGCCGGATCGGCGCTCACCGGTACCTCCTGCTCAGCTCTCTACCGTGTCCTCTGCGCCTGGGAAAAGCAAGACCTCGCCGCGGATGGCTTGCAGCATGCCCTCGACCTCCAAGGCGACTTCGAGCTCGGGATTGGTCTCCAAGAATCGCTCGAGATGATGCTTCGCCGCTTGGTTTTCGCCTTTTTGAAAGTGTGCGGCACCCACGAGAAACAAAGCATCGGGGTCGTTCTCGTGCTCTTGCAAAACCCGTTTGCCCATACGAATCGCGCGGTCGTACTCCCCCATCATGCGGAGGGTCTGCCCGGCACCCACCATGGCGCCGACGTATTCCGGTGCGAGCTTCAATGCTTCGACGTAGCTCTTCAGCGCTTCTCGAAAAGCTTGCTTCTCGAAATACGCGTGCCCGAGAAAGTGGTACGCGTATTCGTTTTGCGGGTCCTCGTGCACGACGCGAAGAAGCTCGTCGATCGCCTCGTCCACCTGGCCGGCGTGAAGAAGCTCCATGCCCTCCTCGGCTGCCTCCCAGCGCTCTGACTGTGCTTCGTCCATCGGCGCCGCTCTAGTTGCGCTTGCCGTAGTCGATCGACCCCGCGCGCGTGCGATCACGCGGCTGCACGCCGGACGCCAACGTGCCGAACGCAAGCACGAGAACAAGACCCCGCCGATGAGAAGCGTCGCGCCCATCAGCTGGCGGTTGTCGAGAACCCAATAACAAACCGCGGCAACCGCCAGCGTCAGAACCGCGACCGCAGCCGACCACCGGAGCTGGATCTGCCTGCGGCGCCGCGCCCGCGCCTCTGCCATGCGCCTCGCTTCTTTCGCGGCCTTGGCCCGCTCCTTTCTAGCTTGGCGCTGCTCGCTCTGTTTACTCGCCATCGGCGGAGCATACTACTGAATTGCTCGGCGGGCCCGGTCTGCCAAAGGTCCGCTCGTCTCGAGCTCCAAATACCTCTCGTAGGCACGTCGCGCGGCCGGGGAATTGTCGCTAGCGAGCGCTTCCCCCAAATAGAACCACGCCTCGGCAGGCGCACCGGTCAGAGAGACGGACTGACGCAGCAACTGCCGCGCCGCATCACGATCGCCCCGCTCGAGATGTACGCGTCCCATCTGATAAATGGCTTCGGCCTCGAGCCCGGGCCGTGCATCTACACCGCGGGCCAGTTGGAGCGCACGGGTCGCATTGCTCATGGCTTCATCATATTTCTCGGCGCGCAAGATCCCGCGACCCATGCCGACCAAGGCGGGCGCGTAGTCGGCGTCGATCTCGAGGGCGCGGCGATAGTAGCTCGCGGCGAGTGCGGTTTGACCTTGTGCGTAGAGCGTGTCGGCGTGCTCGGTCAGCCGCGCGGTATCGGAGGAATCGAGCGACACACGCGCGGCAGCAGGCTCCGCCTCTGGCGCCGTCTCGGGCGGAGGCGCCTTCTTCTGGCTCACCGCCGTCGTTTCGGAGCGGGGAGAAGCCGTGGGCTTGGGACGGCGCCGCGCGGCTGACGGCACCGCATCGGCGTTGCGCTCGGCGTGAGCCGGCGCCGACGCCGAAAGCGGCTCGAGTGGAGCCGTCGGCAACTCGATTGCCATCACGGCCGCAACGGCGTCCGCGGTGGCGTCGGCGACCTGCGGGATCGACGTGGTCACGGCGGGCTCGGTCTGCTTCGAAGGATCGGCAGCAAGCGGCGCGGGGGCCTTTTGCTCGTGGGAAGACTTCGGCTCGTTCGGGTCCCGCCCCGCTCCGGCTTCGGCCAAAAGAGAGATGCCCGCGATCAGCAGCGCGAACACGCCCATCGGGATCGGGCTCGTCAGGCTCGCTTTCATCCGTGGCACGGAGCTCGAGCGCGCGGGCCTTGGCCAGGATGCGCTCGGCCTTTTGACGCTCCCCGCGCTCCTCGAGCAGCTCGCTCAACGAGCGCAGCGGGCGCGGGTCGGTGGGCGCAACTCGAGCCGCCCCGAGCAGAGCCTGCTGCGCACGCAGCGTATCACCGGCGTCCCGCCAGGCCGCTGCGCAAAGCAGCAGGTATTCCAGATCGTCGACGTGGGTTTCGAAGTGGAGGCCCAGGACCTCGAGCGCCGAACGAGGTTTGCCCGCCGCGATCAGATCGCGTGCAATCTCCAGTGGATGCAGGTCTCCCGCTGCATCTCTACTGTCGAGCGCATAGCCGTCGAAGCCGAAGTCAGACACGACCCCGATGCTATCAGAGGCACCGCGCAATCCAGGAATTCCCGTCGACGCGAGGGGATCTCCGAGCTTTCCCATGGGAAACCGGTATACTTCGCGGCGATGTTTGTGGTCGCGTGCTCCGGTTTCCCCGTGCCGGTAAGCCGATATTGGCGGGAGTTCGATGCGGTGGAAATCTCGGATACGGAGATCGCGATTCCAGGCGCGGGCACGGTCCGGCGCTGGATTCGAGAGTCGCCGGAGGACTTTCTATTCACGGTCGTCGCACCGAAATCCGTGAGCGAATCGGGGTTTCGCCGCACCAAAGAGAACAAGGCCACGTGCGATGCGGTCGCGAAGCTGGCCGCTGACCTCAAAGCCAAAGCGGTGGTGTTCGCCGCTGACGAAACCTTCAAGCACGGCAAGGCGAATCGCTCGGCTCTTCGGTCTTTTCTAGGTTTTCTGCCGGAGAAGATGCCCCCGGTGGTATTCGATTTGGACGCCTGGAAGCCCGTCGACATCGTCGCCGCCTGCGGGGACCGCTCTGCGATCGCAGCCTACGATCCCCTCACGGACGAGCCCCCACCCGAAGCTCCGATGATCTACATCCGGCTGCCCGGCCCCGCGGGTCATCGGTCACGCTATGATGAGGCCGCCATCGCGATGATCGCGGACCATTGCAATGCCCTCAAGCCCGAGCTGGGCATCTGCGTGTTTCGCAACATCGACATGCAGACCAATGCCCATCAGCTCATCAAGAAGCTGAAGTAGGCCATGCAGGAATCGGCGCCGTCGCCGAAGGTGATCACGCTCTCCGAAGACGACGCCGGAGAGCGGCTCGACCGGGTGCTAGCCCGTCTATGCCCCGAGTTTTCACGCAGCGCGCTGCAGAGGTGGATCGACCAAGGCCGGGTCGAGCAAAACGGAGAGGTGGCGTCGAGAAAAACCAAGGCCCTTGCGGGTAGCGAGGTCTGGATCCATCCAGCGCCACCGGAGCAGATGAGCGCCGAGCCGCAGGACATTCCGCTTGAGGTCCTTTTCGAAGACGAGCATCTGATCGTGCTCGACAAGCCCGCCGGCCTAGTCGTCCACCCTGCGCCAGGCCATCCGGAAGGGACTCTAGTCAACGCGCTCCTGTACCACGCGAAGGTTCACGGCGGCGCCGACCCGCTGCGTCCCGGCATCGTGCATCGCCTCGACAAGGACACCAGCGGCGTCATGGTGGTCGCCAAGAATCCGCTCGCTCACGAGCGCCTCGTGGAGATGTTTCAGGAGCACCGCCTGGAGCGCGCTTACCTAGCGATCGTGTGCGGCCGGCCGCCCCGCTCCGTCACCTACGACACGCTGCATGGGCGCCATCCCACGCACCGAAAGAAGTTCACCTCGAAACGGGATCGGGGTCGCCGCGCTGTAACACATCTCGAAACCGTCGAGCTTTTGCATGGAAGTGCCCTCGTTCGCTGCACTCTACAGACCGGGCGCACGCACCAGATTCGGGTCCACCTCGCTGACCACGGCCATCCGGTCTTGGGTGATGCGCTCTATGGAAAATCCATCGGCGACCCGAAGCTCCGCCGGGTGTCTCAGGAGCTCGGCCGGCAGGCGCTCCACGCGACGCTCCTCGCCTTCGATCATCCCATCGATGGAAGACCCATGCGCTTCGAGACCGAGCCGCCGGAGGACTTCAGGCGGGCGCTCGAGTCACTGCGCGAGAGCTGAGGTCTCGTTGGGCTCGACCTCGGATTCACGCTCCCTGCATCGTGGATAGCCGTCGAGAAGGTCCTGACACGCAGCTCGATTGCACTGAAGCACGACCGCATTGCACGACTGGAAGAAGACCGGATTGACCAAAATGCTTCGGCAGCACTGTTGCAGCGCGAAGCAGACATCGATCGCGGCGTCGTCGCACTCTGAAGACTTGGTTGCCGCCCATCCTACCCGACAGGAGGAACCGTTGCGTTCCGACTGCGCCGCGCCGGAGGCCCATGCCCCTCGAATCTGTCCCGAAAACGAAAGCTGGGTCTGCCCATCCGGCGCTTCGATCCCGGACACACGGAAGACGCCGGTCGCCGGGTCGATGGGGACATCTGCCCCGAATGACAGCTCGAAGCCGCACGGTTGTCCCGTTTCGTCGGTTCCGACCATGTCGACCCGTAGGTCGTAAGCCTGCCCATCGCCGCCCGCGTCGAAAACGTCGCATTGGGAGCTCGCCGTCAAGCGGCGTCGATCTTCGCTGACGAAGAAACAAACCTCGACGCCGGGAGAGTCCCCCTCCCACAAGCCTGGACTTTGGGCGACGAGCGCGCCATTGGCCCCATCGGACCCGGACGAGCCGCCGGTGCCGCCGTCGTCCACGGCGCCGCCATCGCAGCCGATGAAAGCCACGAGAAGCCAGGCAGCCATCGCCGCCAGCCGCACGCGCGCATACGTCATTGGGAAAGAACGCCTACCACATGGGCGATTGAACATGCGCCTTCGAGCGCACGAGGAGGTCGACGATGGCACGGTCATAGAGGTTCCGATCCATCAGGTGAGGCGCCACGCGGCTGTCGTATAGGTCACGGCCCTCTTGAATTTCCTCCGCCATCACCTCGAATAGATTGTCGTTTCGAACCCCTTCCGCGATCTTGTCCTCGTTGTAGAGAGCAAGGTCACTGGAGATCGCGCGCGCCAAGCGACGCGCGGCTTCCTCGGTTTCGATCAGCGCCATCAGTCCTCCCAGCCGCAAGAGTGACGCAGCAGGGCTGCCCCTGTCAAAGAGCAGCTGGCTCGATCTTCGCGGCGCCGACGCGAAGGATCGTCATCGGCGTGGTCGTCGAGTCGAGCAGGGTCGAGGCCGCTCCACCCGGCGAGGTGCCTGGCACGGCCGCGTCCACGCCTCGGGCCAGGCTCGGAGGCAGCTCGCTCACGTTCCGCAGCGGAGGCTCGCCGGCGAGGTTGGCGCTGGTGGCGGTCAGGGCGTGGCCGAACGCCCGAGTCAGCTCGGCGGCAGGGCTCGGCCCCGGCACTCGCACCCCCACCTTCCCTTCGCGCACCAGCCACGGGCTCAGACCGGGCTTGGCTCGGAGCAGAATGGTGAGCGGCCCCGGCCAATGCGCCTCCATCAACGCCCGTGCGCGCGGCGAGGGCTCGAAGGCCACCTCCGCAACGGCAGACCGATCGGGCAAGAGCAAGGCGATCGGCATGTCGGCCGGCCGCCCCTTGAGCGCCGCAACCCGTTCGATCGCCTGCTCGTTTCGCGCGTCCGCCAACAGCCCGACCCAGGTTTCGGTGGGGCAGGCGATCACCCCGCCCCGTTTCAGGATCTCGACGAGCTCCTCGAGGTCTTCCATCAGCGCGTTCGGGCCCTCCAGCCGATGTCGCGGCGAAGCTGCTTGCCCTCGAATTCGATGCGGTCAGCCGCCTCGTAGGCCCGCTCGGCTGCCTCGTCGATGGTCTGGCCCGTGGCCGTGACCGACAGCACCCGACCTCCCGAGGTGACCACCCTATCGCCATCGATTGCCGTGCCTGCGTGAAAGACCATCACCTGCGGAAGGTCGGACACCGAGCCGAGACCGGTGATGACCTTCCCCTTCTCGTAGCTTCCAGGGTAGCCCCCCGATGCGAGCACCACACAAAGCGAGGCAGGCGCTTCCCATGCTGGCTCTAGGCTCCCGAAATCGCCTCGCGCCGAGCCTTGGATCAGCGGCAGGATCGAGCCCTTCCAACGGGTCATCAAAGTCTGACACTCGGGATCTCCAAACCGCGTGTTGTATTCCAAGACCAGCGGCTCGCCCTCGACGATCATCAGCCCGACGAACAAAGCGCCTCGAAACGGCCGGCCCTCGGCTGCCATACCACGCAACGTGGGCTCGATGACTCGGTCGAGGATCTTCTGCTCGACCTCCGCGGTCACGACCGGCGGCGGCGAGTACGCGCCCATGCCCCCGGTGTTCGGACCCTCGTCCCCATCGAAGGCGCGTTTGTGATCTTGAGCGGGCGCCAGCGGCACGAATCGCTCCCCGTCCGAGACCACGTGGTAGCTGACCTCCTCCCCGACCAGGCACTCTTCGATCACCACGCGAGCGCCCGCCTCCCCGAACGCGCGCGCACGCATGATCTGATCGACGCCAGCGAGGGCTTCTTGCGCGTCTCTTGCGACGATGACGCCCTTGCCCGCGGCGAGCCCATCCGCCTTCACCACCAACGGCCGATTGGCGTCCGCGATGTATCTCGTGGCAGCGTCCGGATCGTCGAAGACTGCAAAGCCCGCGGTTGGAACACCGTGACGAGCCATGAATTCCTTGGAAAAGATCTTCGAGCCTTCGAGTCGAGCGGCTTCCCGATCCGGACCGAAGGCGTCGATCCCGTCGTTGCGCAGCGCATCCACGACCCCCGCCACCAATGGAGCCTCCGGGCCGACCACGACCAAATCCGCCGATTCCGCCCTGGCGAGCTCCACGACTCGATCGGCGTCGGTTGGATCGATCGATACGGTCCGGCCCAGGGCCGCGATTCCGGCGTTGCCCGGCGCTCCGACGATCTCGACCTCTGGATCTTGGCGCAGTCGCCACGCCAACGCGTGCTCGCGAGCTCCGCCGCCAACGATCAGAACACGCATGTCAGTGCCGGAAGTGGCGAACGCCCGTGAATACCATCGCCATGCCGGCCGCGTCGGCAGCGGCGATGACCGCGTCGTCTCCCTTGGAGCCCCCGGGCTGCACGACGGCGGTGATTCCCACACGGGCGGCCGCCTCGATTCCATCAGGGAATGGGAAGAACGCATCGGATGCCATCACCGCTCCCTTCGAGAGCTCACCGGCCTTCTGCGCGGCGATACCGACGGAGGTCACTCTCGCCATCTGTCCCGCGCCGACGCCAACCGTGCGGCTCGGTTTGGCGAAGACGATGGCGTTGGACTTCACGTGCTTGCAAACGCGCCATGCGAAGTCGAGCGCCTGCATCTCGTCGTCGCTCGGTTGGCGCTTCGTCACGACCTTGCCCCTGCGGACCTCGCTCGGCCCCGTTGCATCGCGGTCCTGAACGACGAGCCCGCCACCGACGCGCTTGAGCTGAAGGGCAGCATGATCGGCAGGCAGCCAGGCTCCCGTGGCGAGAATGCGAAGGTTCTTCTTCTTGCGCAGCCGCTCGAGCGCTGCTGGCGCGAAGCCCGGCGCGATGATGCATTCGATGAACGTTTCGCCGACCGCCTCGGCGGTGGCTTCATCGACCTCGCGGTTCAAGGCGACGATGCCGCCAAACGCGCTCTGTGCATCGGCCTCGCGGGCGAGCCGATATGCTTGCTCGAGCGTCGATGCCGTCGCGACCCCACAGGGATTGGTATGCTTGACCACGACGGCGGCTGGCTCGTCGAACTCGCGCACGGCTTCGAGCGTCGCATCCACGTCGACCAGGTTGTTGAATGACAGCTCCTTGCCGCCTGCGCCGAGCGATTCTGCGAGGGCGAGGCTTCCGGCAGGCGCGTTGCGCTCGACGTAGAACGCACCCTGTTGGTGCGGGTTTTCGCCATATCGAACGTCGTAGGCCTTGGTGAAGGTCAACGTGAGCGCTCCGGGGAACTTGGAGTCGCCTTCACGAGAGGTCAGATATGCTGCGATCGCTCCGTCGTATGCGGCGGTATGCGCAAACGCTTTGGCGGCCAGACGCTCGCGCAGCGCAGCATTGGGACCATCGCCGCTTCGCACCGCGGCCAAAACCTCGTCGTAGTCGCTCGGTTCCGTCACGACGGTGACTCGCGCCTGATTCTTTGCAGCGCTTCGGACCATGGAAGGTCCGCCAATGTCGATGTTCTCGATCGTTTCGGCGTGGGACGCGCCTCGCGACACCGTTTGCTCGAAGGGGTAGAGGTTGACGCATACGAGATCGATGGGCTTGCCTCCGATTCCTTGGAGCGCAGCTCGGTCCTCATCGTCGTCGCGCATGAGAATTCCACCATGAACCCGCGGATGCAGCGTCTTGACCCGGCCGTCCATGATCTCCGGCGACTGGGTGTACTCGGAAACGTCCACCACGCTCACTCCGGCGTCGCGGAGCGCTCGGGCCGTGCCGCCGGTCGAAAGGATCTCCACGCCCGCGCCGGAGAGCCCCTTGGCAAACTCGACCACGCCCGTCTTGTCGGAGACCGATATCAATGCGCGTTTGATCTGTGTCATGCCTCTACCTTCTGGCCGCTCGGTCGACCGCTGAAGGTTCGCCCATACCCCGCGCTCAGAATGTCGTCAATCGATTCCAGGCTGCGTCGCGCTCACGCGTCCCCGCTGCCGACTTCGTCGAGATCCTGCATCTGGCTCAACGTGGACTCGACCCACGTATCGAGCCGACCGACTCGAATCATTTCACGCGCTTTTCGCATCAACGCTCCGTAGAAGTGGAGGTTGTGCAACGAGAGAAGGCGCGGCCCCAGCATCTCGTCCGCCTTGAAAAGGTGCCGCAGATAGCCGCGGCAAAACGTGACGCAAACGGAGCAGTCGCAACGAGGGTCCAAGGCGCTCTGATCATCACGGTGCTTCGCTTGCCTTAGGTTGACCCGGCCGCCCCACGTGAGCGCTTGTCCGTTGCGTGCATTGCGCGTCGGGAGCACGCAATCGAAGAGATCGATCCCGCTCGAGAGGGCGCGCAGCAGATCGGCTGGTGTGCCGACTCCCATCAGATACCGAGGACGGTCGGATGGCATGGCGGGGGCGATTTCGTCGACGAGCGCATGCATCTGATCGGGCGGCTCGCCGACCGAGAAACCTCCAAGCGCCACACCGTCGAAGGGCATCGCGGCAATGGTTTCGAGATGCGACAGCCTCAGATCCAAGTCGGTGCCTCCTTGCACGATGCCAAACCGAGCCTGACCCTCGGTGGGCTCGGTTCGCAGACAACGAGCTGCCCATGCCGTGGTTCGCGCGATCGCTCTTTCCATCGCCTCGCGGGGCGCTCCCCCAGGCGGACACTCGTCCAGCACCATCGCAATGTCGGACCCGAGCAGCGCCTGCACGCGCATTGCCTTTTCCGGGGTCAGACGATGCGGAGTTCCATCGAGATGCGAGCGGAACGTGATGCCATCATCGTCGATGGTCCGGTGCTTCGCGAGCGAAAACACCTGGTAGCCTCCGCTGTCGGTCAAGAGCGCATACGGCCACTTCATAAAACCGACCACCCCTCCGTGAGCCGCGATCGTTTCGACGCCCGGCCGCAGCCACAGGTGATACGTATTGGCCAGTATGATCCGGGCGCCCGTGGACGCGACCTCGTCCGGAGTGAGCCCTTTCACGGTGGCCTGGGTCCCCACGGGCATGAATGCGGGAGTCTCGATGACTGCCCGGGGCGTCACGAGCTCGCCGCAGCGTGCCTTTCCGTGGGTCGCGTGCACCCGAAACGCGAATCCGGCAGTCGGCAGGCTCATCGGCTTCTCCCTCGGATCAACATCGCATCGCCGTAGCTGTAGAAACGGTATCGGCGTTCGATGGCTTCGCGGTACGCCTGCTTCGTGAGCTCGACGCCCGCAAACGCCATGACCAGCGCGAGCAGAGTCGATCGAGGCAGATGGAAGTTGGTGACGAGGTGGTCGACGACGCGGAAGCGGTAGGGGGGCCGGATGAACAGCTTGGTGGCGCCGGCGCCAGCACAGACGTGTCCCTGGGCATCGGCCGCCGACTCTAGCGTTCGAACGACGGTCGTTCCTACCGCGATGATCGGGCGTTCCTTTGCGCGCGCCTGGCGTATCGCCTCCACCGTGGGCTCCGGAACCTCGTATGCTTCCTCATGCATCTCGTGCTGATCCAACGTATCGGACCGAACCGGCCGAAATGTGCCCGGCCCCACGTGTAGAGTCACGTGTGCCATTCGGTGGCCCGCTTCCTTCAGGGCATCCAAGGTCTTCTCACTGAAATGAAGGCCGGCGGTCGGCGCAGCGATGGCGCCCGGTTTCCGTGCATACACGGTTTGATAGCGCGTCCGGTCGGCCTCGCCCGCTTCGCGCCGAATGTAAGGCGGCAAAGGGACCTCGCCGACCTGCTCGATCAGCGCGTCCAAGTCTCCCTCACCCGCTAGATCGACCTCGATCTGTCCTTGGTCGAGGACGCGTACCACCCGCGCACCGATGCGACCGCCACCGAGTGACAGCTCCGTCCCTTGGCGGAGGCCTTTGGAAGAGCGCCCCATGGCAACCCATCGGTCCCCCTCGCCGGACGTTTTTCGGATCAAGAGGAGCTCCACTCTTCCCCCGCTCGCCTTTCGTCCCGTCAGTCGTGCCGGAAACACCCGGGTGTCGTTGAAGACGAACAAGCTCGGAGGAACGAGCCTCGGCAGCTCCGTGAAACGATGGTCTTCGACTCGCGCGGCGTCCACGTCGACGAGCAACAAACGGGATGCATCGCGCAGCCCCAGAGGCTCCTGGGCGATGAGCTCCTCGGGAAGATGGTAATCGAGATCGGAGATTCGCATCAGCGCTTGGGCGCAGTCATGAAGCGCACGCCATAGGTTTGGTCGGGTTGGGCAGCGCGCCCGCCCGGTTGGCGCGAGTCGGCCGAAACTTCGATGCAGAGCTGGTCGCCCTCAGCCTGGCGCCATGGCCGGCTCGTTTCGCCTCGGCCGACGCCCTTGTCGTCGCGCTTTGTGCTTCGATCGGTGCCCCGATCGACGACACGCAGGACCAGGTCCACCTCGGCAAGCGCGCTCACTTGGGCGATCACGCGATCGCCCTTCTGTTGCAAGCAGAAGGTATCGACATCGCCGGGCCAACCGATCCAAGCGCGCCGCTCGAGACCGAGTGACAGAGGCTCGGCCAGCTCGAGCGAATCGTTCGGCTCGCGCTCGAATGTGTCATCGGCCGCGAGAAGCGACCATTGGATCACGTAGGGGTCGGACACGTTCTCGGTGGGAAGCTTGCCATCTTCAGGACGCTCGCGGACCCTCACGAGATACCTGCCTGGCTCGAGCGGCACGTTGGGCACACGCTCGCCTTGGCCCAAGCCCCGGGAGTCGGCGACCAGGAGCGGCTCCGGTCGATCGGGCTTCAGCACCTCGATGATCACGTCCATGTTCGGAATGGAGCTCACTTCGATCTCTGCCGCTTGGGGCTCGGACCCCGAATGCTCGAGAGCGAAGAGGTCCACGTCGCCCGAATCTTCGCGCAGTCGCCGACCGAGATAGGCCTCCATCTGAACGTTTTCCGGGAGGCGTGTCGCATCTTCTGCCGCATGGTTCGGCTCGCGTTCCGACGGACCGCGCGTCGCAAAGCTCCAAGCGGCCACTCCCCCGCCGACCAACCCCACGAGCGCAAGGAGCCACCAGAGACTGCGCTTGGTCTGGGGGGTCGAATCGGTGCTCCCAAGGCGCCGATCGAAATCCCCGACCGTCGCGAGATAGTCGATCAATGCTCGCCTCAAGTCGTCGGCGGATTGGTAGCGGCGGGCAGGATCCTTTTCGAGACAACGCATGATGATTTGATCCGCCTCTGCGGGAACCGACAATGGGGAGCGCGTGGACGGCGGCAAGGGTTCCTCGGACAAGTGCTTCGAAAGAACGCCGACGGGATTCGGCGCTTCGAATGGCGGCTTTCCGACCACGCACTCGTACATGATTGCGCCCAGTGCGTACACGTCGCTTCTTCCGTCGAGCTCTTGCCCCTGAATCTGCTCTGGTGACATGTAATAGGGCGTTCCGACGATCGTGCCGCTGCTCGTCACTTGGGACTCGACGGTCCCTTGGAAGAGCTTGGCGAGCCCGAAGTCCAACACCTTGGCCACTTGTCCCTCGCGAGTCTGGGCGACCACGACGTTCTCCGGCTTGAGGTCGCGGTGGATGATACCGGCCAGATGTGCATCGGCGACGGAGCCGGCGACCTGGGCAATCAGAGACGCGACTCGGCCGAAGGGCATGGGCCCCTCTCTCTCGATGACTTTCGACAGGTCCTCGCCATCGACATATTCCATCACCAGATAGAGCGACCCTGACTTCGTGCGGCCGAAGTCGAACACATGGACGGTGTTGGGGTGGTTTAGCCTCGAAGCGGCTTCGGCCTCTCTGTGAAAACGTGCGACGCTCTCGGCGTTCTGCTCGACATCGCGATGAAGAAGCTTGATCGCCATCACCTTGCTGATCTGGACGTGCTCCGCGCGATAGACCGAGCCCATGGCCCCACTCCCGATCGGTGCCACGATGCGATAGCGCCCGGCAATGATGTCACCCGGCTCGGGCAGCGCAGGTGCGATCTCGATCCCGCAGGCGCCGCAGAACTTCGCCTCCGGGGGGTTCGTCTCGCCGCAAGCGGTGCACGTCACTGCATCGTCTGGCGCGCCGCTACCCATGCACCTGGAACAGCCGATACCCTAGCCAAGCAGCCGCGAGCAGGACGAGCACGGCCAGCGAGCGCAGGGCCTTTCGTCTTCGCTGGACGACCGGCAAAGGCTCGTCGCCGCTATCGTAGCGAACCCGTGCTCGCGCACGATGGCTTTGACTCCCCCCCGAACCCGCCGGCGTGCCATCCTCAGCAGGGCGCTCGTCACGGACGGATTCCACATCGGCGGGCATCGGCGCTCCGGGTGGTTGCAGAAACTCGGGACGTGGGATTCCGAGCATCGTTTTCTGAGACGCGCGGGACCGGCTCCGGCCCGATGCGATCGAGGTCGGCGCCGGGGGAGGCGCCGCAGGCGCCGAGGAAGGCGCGGGCTCGCTCGCTGCGGGCGTCGGAGGCTGCATGCCGAGCTTGGTGTGCTTGCGGATTCGCTGGTGGGTACTCGTGCGGCCCGTCGGCTCTTGGTCCGGCTCGGGCTCCTCGTGCACTCGAATGCGAGACTGGTCGAGCCGCTCTGGAGCCTGATCGCGCATGGCGTAGCCGCATTTGCCGCAAAACGCGTCGTCGGCGGGAACTCGAGCTCCACATTGGGGACAATTCATGGTGTGCCCGTACCGTATCAGAATTCCGTGACCCCGGCGCCTACCGCGGAATGCCCATCACGTCGGCCATGTCGTAGAGGCCCGCGGGCCGAGTGACGACCCAATGAGCAGCGCGCACCGCGCCGCGGGCGAAGATCGAGCGATCGGTCGCTCGATGTGTGAGCTCGATACGCTCCCCCTCGCCTACGAGGTAGAGAGTATGCTCCCCTACGACGTCCCCGCCTCGGAGGGCCATGACCCCGATTTCTTCCAGGGGCCGGACCCCGACTTGACCGCTTCGCCCGGGAGTGACCGACCGCTCGGGGTCTAGCTTCTTCGCTTCGGCCACCACCTCAGCGAGCCGCACTGCCGTCCCGCTTGGTGCATCGAGCTTGAGTCGGTGATGCATTTCGACGATCTCGGCATCGAATGCAGGGCCCAAGAGCTCGGTCGCTCTTGCGGCGAGAAAGTAGAGCGCGTTGATGCCTTGGCTGTAATTGGGGGCAAAGACGATCGGCACCATTTCTGCCGCGCGCTCGAGGCTCGCGCGTGTCGCCGCATCGAGCCCGGTGGTTCCGATCACCATGGGGATGCGCTGACCCGCGCAAACCGGGAGAAGCTTCGCGGTGGCCGGCGCGACGCTGAAGTCGATGACCACCTCGACGTTGCTCAAGAATTCCTCGACGTCCGAGGTGATGCGAACGCCGGACGGCCCTCGACCGGTCAGCACGCCCATGTCCTGACCCAAGAGCTCGCTATCCTCGCGATCCATGGCAGCAACGAGGTTCCCCTCGAGATCGTCGTGCAAGACCGCGGCGATGCTCCGACCCATCCGTCCTGCCGCCCCGTGTATTGCAATCTGGACCATGGGCACGGCATCGCAGATGCCGCCCTGAGCGTCAATTGGCGCGCGCTACGATGCAGAGCGGCCGGCGCTGAGCTCGACCAGCCGATCGATCAGAAAGCCGCTTTGCTCGAGGGCCTCTTGTGAGAAGTCCCCGAAGAATTCGCGTACCTCCTCGAACATTTGATCGAACGCATCCTGGTCGCCCGCCGCCAGGATCGCGGCGAGATCGGCGGCGGCCTGGCGGAACACCTCGACCACGCGCTGCGAGCCTGGATTGAGCATCTCGATGGGCCCATAGAGCTCGGGGGACTGCGCGAAGTGGCGGCCGGTCACGTAGGCCTCCAGCAGGTAGGCGGGCGAGGTGAACCGGAGGGTCTCGTCGAGCGGTGTGCCAGTGCGGCTCAGGGCGAGCCCCAACACCTGTGTCTTGAAGTGATGGAGCACCTGCACGATGGCCATCATGGCGTCGTGCTCCTCGGGGGTCGTCTCGGTGATCACCAAGCCACGGGCAGTGAACATCTGCCGGGCCCAGTCGAGCCAAGCTTCACCGCGACCCGGGCAGATGACGACGCGTTGACCCTGATATGTATTGACCCCCGGACCGAACATCGGGTGAGTGCCGAGGACGCTGGCCTCGGTCGAGGTCAGCATGGCTTTCATCGGGTCGGCTTTGATGGAGGTGACGTCCATCAAGAGCGCGTCTTTGCGCACCAAGGGGCCGAGCTGCTCGATGACGGCACGCGTCTCGCGGATCGGCACGCTGATGATGACGACGTCGGACGTCGCGGCGGCATCAGCCGGCCGGAGCTTGGTCTCCAGATCCGCACTTCGAACCTCGTGACCGAGATCGGAGAACAAAGTGGTGAGCGACCTTCCCATGCCCCCTTCGCCGCCGACGATCGCAATCCTCTTCGGCTCCACATCCGGGGGTACCTCGGCCCGAAGTGCAGCTTGACGCTCCCGGCTCATCAGCATCAGCTGCCGCCACACCGACTCGATGCTGCCTACGGGAAGGCCGAGCTCCTCGGCACGCGCGCAGCGATCTTGGAGCACGCGGCGCTCACGCTCCAGATCGCGAATCCGTACCCGGCTCTCGCGCTTGCGAACCGCGATCTCGGCCACGATCTCCATCCGGCGAACGAGAAGATCGAGCAGATCGTGGTCGAGCACATCGAGCGCGCGGCGGAGCTCCAAAAGCGGTCCGTCGTCTGGATTCGTGTCGGTCATGGCTTGGTTTTACATCGAACCGGGGGCTCCGCATAATGCGCGCCCGTGAAGCGACTGCAACTCCATCATTGGATCCTCATCGCGATGGTCGTGGGCGCCGCCCTGGGTCTGGCTCTGAACTGGGCAGGAACCCGTGAGATGGTCGATGCGGACACGGTCGGCAAGGTGGCCATGGTCGGCAAAGAGGCCGGCGATCTGTTCCTGCGCTTGCTGCAGATGCTGGTGGTTCCACTCATCGTCTCTTCGCTCGTGACGGGCGTGACGGGAATGGGGGATCTGCGAACACTGGGCTCGATCGGCGGGCGGGCGATCGCGTTCTACGTGACGACCAGCCTGCTCGCGATCGTGACCGGTATCGCGATGGTCAATCTGATTCAGCCGGGAGCGGGAGCCGATCTGGCGCTGCTCGAAGGCGACGTTTCGGGCGCCCCGCTGATCACGGAAGCTCCCGGCGGCGTGGGCGCCGTGCTTTGGGAGCAGCTCAAGGGGCTGGTCCCCAAGAACCCCCTCGCCTCAGCGAGCGAGGGCGACATGCTTCCGGTCATCTTCTTCTCGCTTCTCATGGGCGTCTTCGTCAGCATGGCCGAGCACCACGAAGGGTCCAAGGATGCAAGCGTCGTGCGGCGCTTCTTTTCGGGTCTATTCGACGTGATGATGCAGATGACGCTGTTCGTGGTGAAGTTCGCACCAATCGGCGTCTTCGGGTTCACGCTGTACGCAGCGGCTGGCAAAGGCCCCGGAGCGTTCCGCGTGCTGGGCTGGTATGTCGTGACCGTCTTCGTGGCGCTCGTGATTCATGCCGCGGTGACCTTGCCTCTGATCCTCAGGCTCGCCTCGGGCCGGTCGCCGCTCGCGTATGCCAGAGCGCTCATCACCGCCTTGGTGACCGCTTTCAGCACCGCATCCAGCAACGGCACGCTTCCGCTCACCTTGCAGAACGTCGAGGAAGCGGGGGTGAAACCGCAGGTCGCTTCGTTTGTTCTACCGCTCGGCGCCACCATCAACATGGACGGCACGGCGTTGTACGAAGCAGTAGCCGTCCTGTTCATAGCCCAGGTGTACGGTGTCGATCTTTCGTTGGTCCAGCAAGGGATCGTGGCAATAACCGCTCTTCTCGCGAGCATCGGAGCCGCGGGAATTCCTCACGCGGGAATGGTGATGATGGTCGTCGTTCTCGACGCCGTCGGATTGCCGACGAGCGCGGTCGCGCTGATCCTCGCCGTCGACCGAATCCTCGACATGTGCCGAACCACGGTCAACGTCTGGTCGGACTCGATAGCCGCCGCAGTCGTCGACGCACAGGAATGACGAAACCCGGGGCTCGTACACATGTCGCCATCGGTCGTTCACGTATCGTCGACCAAGTCCCCGGAGGACGGGGCGCGACAGGCGTAAGCACGGGCCCGGAAAAACACGACACGAGGTTCCACGGAACGCGGCGGCTTGCATAGGTGGCCGGATGCACTGACGAGCGTTGGCCACGCAAGCCGCCGCTCGGGCGGCGTGCGCGTGCCAATCGGAGGTGGTTGCTGTCTTGCCGATTGGCACTTCGCACGTCCGCTCCACCTCATGTCGCGTTTTTCCGAGCCCTCCGTACGTCGCCTTCAACCACTGTCGCTGCCACTGCCCCTGACGCTGCTGCTGACGCTGACGCTGTCTCTGCCGCTGACCTGGCTTCGAGGCCCGCGTGTACTGATGTCTACGAAGGAGGACGGGTCGGGATGGGCAGCACAGCGAACGGGCCGTCGCCGAGTTGTAAGTGGACTTAGGAAGACGGGCGACGGGGCGCCCGAGCGCGAGCACGCCCGTCGCGACCCGTTCTCCGGGGATCGAGGTGCGGAGATCGGTCGTCTCAGCCGCGTTGGCGGAGTTGGGCGACTCCCTTTGCCATCTTGCTTGGCAACAGCGGTCCCTCGTAGACGAGCGCAGTGTAGAGCTGTATCAAGGTGGCGCCTGCTCGGATCCGCTCCCACGCCTGCTCGGCGGTCTCGATGCCGCCGACCGAGATGAGCACCATTCGGTCGCCGACTATCGACTTGAGCCGCTTCAGCACCTCGAGCGACCGGTCGTTAAGCGGAGGGCCGCTGAGGCCCCCGCCACCACAGCGTGCGACATCGGCAGGATCGCTCCGAAGGCCTTCCCGTCGAACGGTCGTGTTGGTGGCGATGATTCCGTCGAGCCCGATCTCGAGGGCCAAATCCGCGACCGCGTCGACGTCCTCGTTGGCGAGGTCGGGCGCGATCTTCACCAGCAGGGGTACGTGGCGCGCCGGGGAGACTTCATTAAGTGCTTCACGAACCGACTGGAGCAGCGGCCGTAGCTTGTCAGTCGCCTGCAGGTCGCGCAGCCCAGGAGTGTTGGGCGAGCTCACGTTGACCGCCACGTAGTCGGCATGGGGCCCGAGCCGCCGTGCGCTAGCGACGTAGTCCCCAATGGCATCGGGCTCCGGCACCGCTTTGGTCTTACCGATGTTCACCCCCACGATGGTCTTCCGCGGGCGCCGAAGTCGCTCGACTGCGTCCGCTGAGCCCCGGTTGTTGAAGCCCATCCGATTGACGAGGGCGCGGTCCTCGGGAAGCCGGAAGAGCCGGGGTCTTGGGTTTCCCGGCTGCGGCCGACCGGTGAGGGTGCCGACCTCGACAAAACCGAACCCAAGCGCGCCGAGCGCCTCGTAGCCGATGGCGTCCTTGTCGAAGCCCGCCGCCAACCCGATCGGGTTCGGGAAGACGAGGCCGAGCGCTCGCACGCGCGACGTGCCACTGGCGCGGTGAAATGCTCGCCGCATGATCGACGACACTCCGGGGATCGCCGCCACCAAGCGTAGACAACCGAATGCCAGATGGTGCGCAGTCTCCGCTGGGAGTAGATACAGCAGCGGACGAATCAGCGCTCGATACACGTTCCCCTCAACGGGCGAGCAGCGACCACGCCCCGTCGTCGCCAAGTCGCTGATCGATGCGCACGTCGAACGCGTCCTCGATCGGTCCTAGGATGCCTGGATCGGCTTGGTGCACTCGCCGCAGCGCATTGCGACATTGCTCGACCGCCGCCGAGCTCATCCGTCCGAGCGGAGGGCGCTTGACCGACGGGATCATGCCGAGCCCCGCCATCATCGTCTTGACGGGCACCGGATTTCGAAACTTGTCGGTTACCTCGACGCTCTGTCCGTTGGGCAGCGTACGGACGGCTGTGACCGAGCAGGTGACGCACCCAAACAGTGGGGACAGAGCCTTCTTCAGCCGTTCGGTTTCCTCGCTGTCGTCCGCGAGCTGGGCACGCACCATCGCGCTAACCGCTCCAGGCACCACGTTCGACATCACACTGACTACGCCACAGGCACCGATGCCGTCGTCCTGCATCATGGTGAGCGTGAGGTCGTCGTCACCGGAGAGGATGCGAAGGCCCGGTCCGGAGAGCTTTCGATCCAAACGCATCCTTTCCAGATCGCCGGTAGCCTGCTTGACGGCAGGAACCCGCTTCGGGTCATTCAGGTGAAGGATTGCGAGATCAGCCGCAGAAAGGGCGCACCCCGTGCGTCCCGGGATCACGTAGGGCATCACCGGAATGTCCGGCACCGCCTCGAGAATCCGTTCGTAGTACTCGGTGCGCAGCTCGATGCTCGATGGACCGTTGTAGTAGCAATCGACCAGGAGGACGGCTGTCGCTCCCACTTCCTTCGCTTGCGCGCTGGCACGAATCGCCTCCGCGGTGTTGTTGCTGCCGGTGCCAGCCAGGACAGCCACTCGCCCTTCGACGGCGCGGATGGCAGCCTCGATGACCGCTTCGTGCTCCTGCCAAGAAAGGGTTGGTGATTCGCCCGTCGTGCCGCACGGAAGAACCCCGTCGACGCCTTCGTTCACCTGGTACTCGATGAGGCGACGCAGCGAGTCATAGTCGACCTGCCCGTCGGCGGTAAACGGAGTAGCCAGCGCAGTCCAAACACCATGGGGTCGGAAGGTCCCACTCATGTCCCCGACCTTAGCCGTTTTCTTCCCAAAGGAAAGCTGGTTTGTGCTTGACCGAACGGTCAAAAAAGCCCACCAACGCGGCAAATGGCAGCATTGGCCGCAGCGCTAGTCTTGGGTGCGTTCGTCATTGCATATCGGTTCTACGCGGGATTCCTCGGCGAGCGCATCTACGAGGACCAAGAACCCATCGTCACGCCGGCCCACGAGCTGCGCGATGACGTCGATTTCGTCCCAACCCACCGCGCCGTGCTGTTTGGACATCACTTCACCTCGGTTGCCGGGGCGGCTCCGATCATCGGTCCATGCGTCGCGGCTTATTGGGGTTGGGGTCCTGCGCTGGCGTGGGTCGTGCTCGGGACGATCTTCATGGGCGCCACCCACGACTTCGGGGCGATGGTGGCCAGCGTCCGCGAGAAAGGCCGTTCGATAGCCGATATCACCGCGAAGACGATCAGCAGTCGGGCCCGGATTCTGTTCATGTGCTTCGTGCTGGTGCTGATCTGGCTGGTATTGGCGGTCTTCGCAATGGCGATTGCAGGGCTTTTCGTGAGCCAACCGACGAGCGTCATTCCCATCAACGTTCAGATCATCGTCGCGATCGTCATTGGATGGCTGGTCTACAAGCGAGGCACGAGGCTTCTCGCACCTTCCCTGATCGCGCTCGCGGTTCTCTATTTCTTCGTTTGGGTGGGAACGAAAGTGCCCATCGATTTCGTCGCCATGGGTGTGAACAAGCACGCAGCGACGACCGCTTGGATCTTCTTCTTGCTGATCTACTCGGCCATCGCGAGCCTGTTGCCAGTGTGGCTGCTGCTCCAGCCTCGGGACTACATCAACAGCCACCAGCTCTTCGTCGGGCTGGGGCTCTTGTTCTTAGGTGTTCTCGTCGCACACCCCACTTTCGACGCACCCGTCTATCGAAGCCCCGAGGATGGAGCGCCTTCCATCTTTCCGATACTCTTCGTGACGATCGCCTGCGGCGCGATCAGCGGCTTTCACGGCCTCGTCGCTTCGGGCACGAGCTCGAAGCAGGTGAACCGTCTGTCCGATAGCCGCCTGATTGGCTACGGCGGAATGCTTGGCGAGGGCTCGCTAGCCTTGGCCTCGACGCTGGCTGCAGTGGCCGGCATCGGCCTCGTGGGCGCATGCACCCTGCCCGGCCAAGGCGCCGTCGACGATCTCAGCTGGGCGATCTATTACGACACTTGGGCGCACGCGGGTGGAAACAAGGCGGCGGCGTTCGTGCTCGGCGGCGGCGCGTTTCTCGAAGCGGTGGGCCTATCGGCGGAGCTCGCGCGGACCCTCATGGCCGTGCTGGTGATCGCGTTCGCGGCCACTTCCCTCGATACCGCAACCCGCATCCAACGGTTCATTCTCAGTGAGCTCGGCTCGGCCCTCGGAATCAAGCCGCTGACCAACGCCTACATCGCCACGGGCATCGCCGTCCTGCCTGCGATGTATCTGGCGCTCGCCGAAACGCCGGATCCCTCGACGGGCGAGACCATGGCCGTCGGCTGGGTGCTTTGGCCCATCTTCGGCGCCAGCAATCAGCTACTCGCGGCGCTCACTTTGATGACGCTTGCGCTTTATTTCTTCGCGAGAAAGCGTCCCGTTTGGCCGCTCGTCATTCCCATGTTGTTCGTGATGCCGGTCGCGGCCCTGGCCTTGATCTCGAAGCTTCAGCAGTTCCTGGCGGAGGGAAACGCGCCGCTTACCGCATTGGCCTCGCTCATGTTGGTGCTGCTTCTGTGGATGATTGCCGAAGGAATTTTGGCAGTGCGGAGGCTGCGGCGCGCCTCGGCGCTTCAGCGCAACATGAAGTAGATCGCGACGCCCGTGACCGAGACGTAGAGCCAAGTCGGCAGCGTCCATCTCGCCAGTCGTTTGTGCGTCGCGAAGCGTTCGCGCGCTGCGAGATAGAACGTGGCCAGAATCATGGGAAGCATCACGATCGACAGCAGCACGTGGGAGATCAGGATCGTGAAGTAGACGGATCGGATCATGCCGACGCCTCGATACGGGGTGTCGCCATGGGCGTAGTGGTAGATGACGTAGCCGACCAAGAAGACCGCCGAAGCTGCAAATGCCGAGACCATCAAGCGCTTGTGCACGTCGCGCCGGCCGTTCCGAATGGCGAGCAGCCCGAGCACGAGCAAGGTCGCGGCGGTCGCGTTGAGCGACGCATTTACGGCAGGCATGAATCCCAGATCCGCGCCGACGCTGCTCGCTTCTCGGATGAGCAAGAGCCAACCGAGAAAGACGACGGCCGCGGTCGAAATCACCGCGTTGAAAACCCAGAAGCTCCGGTCCGTTCGTGTGGTCACCGACGCAACCTAGGCTCAACGGCGAAGCTCGGCCAGCGCCTGATCGACCGCGTCGAGGACATCAGGCACCTCGTCAACGGCATTCGGCCAGTGAGGCGCGAATCGCAACAAGCCGTCCGGTGTATTGCAGATCACTCCCCTATCGCGCAGCGTCCCGGCGAGCTTGGAAAGCCGCAGGTCCTCGGGGACGCTCACGCTGAGAAGCGTGGAACGAAGCGCGGGAGCTCCGGTCCGATGGCTGCGGAACCCTCGTTCGACCAATCCGGTTTCGAGTCGATCCAAGTATGCTTCCACGTGGGCATGGATTGCCGGCACCGTGAGCTGGCTCAGCAGCTCGAGCGATGCCCCGAGGGCGGCGAGCCCGATGACGTTGCTGGTGCCGATTTCCATGCTCTGCGCACCGCGCCGAAACGGGCTGTCATAGCGAAGCCGCGGCTCGTCTCCCCTCAGGAACGCGACCGGATCCTCGTGGCTCAGCCAGCCTGCAAGCCTCGGCTCGAAAGAGCTCGCGCACCGATCCGCGACGTACAAGAAACCAGCGCCCTCCGGACCCATCAAGTGCTTGTGACTGCCCGAGCTGAGGTAATCGATGTTCCAGGAGACATCGAGGGACGTCGCCCCGAGCGCTTGAATGGCGTCGACGAAAATCTCGGCGTCGTACTCGTGGCAAAGGCCGGCCATCTCGGCGAGCGGCATCCGTAGGCCCGTCTTGTACTGGACGGCGCTGACGGCGACGATACGTACACCACGCTCGAGGACGCGTTGCAGCTCCGCCAACCCTTCGTCGATGGAACGATGAAAGGGAGTCAAGGACGACCAGCGGAGCTCGAGCCCGAAATGGTCCGCGGCCTGCTGCCAGGGGGTCACGTTCGCGGGAAACTCGCCGTCGAAGAGGACCACGCGATCGCCTTTTCGCCAAGCAATCCCGAAGGCCACGTCGATCACGCCCTGGGTCGTGTTCGCGACGAACGCCAACTCGCTGGGGTTTGCGCCGATCAAGCCTGCCAGGTCCTTGCGGACCTGCTGAAGCCGCGGCGCCCAACGGAGGAAGCCGGACATCCCGCCGCGCGCGTAGTCCCGGGTGACCTCGGCGATCCGCTCGCAGACCGGAAGGGACATCGGTGAAATGGCGGCATGGGCGAGGTATGCGACTCCCTCGAGATCGGGAAAGAGGGATCGGTCTCCGAGCTGGGCCCGCGCCATGGGCGGACCTTAGCACCATCGTTCCCGCGGCTAGAGGGTGCTCTGAAAGAATCGCCAGGCAGCGACGGCGGCGTCGATGTCCTTGCTGATCGTTCCGACCATGCTCTCGGGGAGATATTGCCAACCCGAGGGCCAGGTGTGCCCCGCGCCACGCACCGCAAAGAGCTCGACCTTGGTTTCCCCGCGACAGCCGGTGGCTTTTCGGCGCTCGATGCGGGTCCCATCGCTCGGGACGAAGTCTGGAATCATCGACAGCTCCACGTCCTCGCAGCCGTTGTGTCGCTTCCAGAAGTCGAATGTACGCTCGGGGGATAGCACCCTGCCGAGCTTCTGTTCGTCGAACTGTACGACGCCACCCTCCCACGGGACGATTGGATCCTCGGTCCCGTTGATCATCAACACCGACAAGGGCTCCCTACCGCACCGGCTGCTCCGTCGTGCGACGTTGTAGGGCATGGCGCCAATCACCGCCGCAAATGCCCGGAGCTTGGCGGTTCGTTCGCAAGCGAAGCGGTGCGCCATCATCGCACCGTCCGAGACCCCGACGAAGAACACTGCATCGAGATCGGCATTGTGCTCTTGCGCCAGCTCGTCGACGAGCTTCGTCAGAAAATCGACGTCGCGGACGCGTTCACGCTGCGCGACGTAGCGCTGAACATTGCGGCCGTCGTTCCAGTGGCCGCCGACCCCGCTCGGATACGCGACGAGAAAGCCGTCTTCGGCTGCCAGGCGGTTGAGCTTGCCGAAGCTCAACGCCACCGTATCGTCATCGTCACCGAGACCTCCATGCAGCACCATGACCAACGGGCGCGAGGCCTCGGCCGCTTCGGGGCTGGGATCGAAGATCCCGACGTCCCGCACGATCCCATCGTGCTTGAACACGAAACTCTTGACCTCGGGCTCACCCGGCATCTCGGCCGCTGGGGGGGCCGGCTTGCATGCCCCCATCAAGAGGAGCGCACAGAACCCGAGCTTGCGGATCGACGGCACCTCATCTCCCGGTCGTGGGCGCGAGCAGGAGGATCACGTCTCCTCTCGCGACGTCATCGCCATCCCAGGGCACGATTCTCTCGATCAGAGCCCGCTCCGGCAGGGACTCTCCTTGGTACACCAGCCGATTGAACGTCTTCATCACCTCCAGCAGACCGATCGTCTGGCCTCGGCTGACGGTGCCCCCTTCTTCGACGAACGGCGGCTCGGACGGAGACGGCCGGCTGTAAAACCGTCCGCTCATGGGAGCGACGAAAGAAAGAGCGCCTTCCTCCGCGGCCGGTCCGTCGACCTGCGTAGCGGACGCGTCGCCAAGCGACAGAGGAGCGATGCTGAGCAGCACGTCACCGAATTGGACTGCAACCCGCGAAGACCTCTGCCCCGCGCGTGCGCTCACCCGGCCGGTCGCTCCGTGGGGCGTCAAGAGCTGCTCTCGCACGCCCAGCACCTCGATCACACCAACCGACTGTCCCGGCGAAATCAGTTGGCCTTTGTGGACCGCCGGCAGAAAGATGCCCACGCTCGGAGCGAGCAGCTCGGTCTTGCCCGCTTCGCCTGCGCGCGCCCGCAAGACATGACCGTCTCCGCTCATGCGCGTCCTCCGGTCATCAAGACGTCCAGATCGTGCATCGTCCAAATGCGAGGATTCTTGACTCGCCGGTAGCCAATTCCCTGGTAGCTCATCTCCACCAGCGCTTCGAGCCAGTCGCGGAGCTCGTCGAGTCGCACGATTTCGTCCGTGTCCATCTGGCGCGCCGCCACGTAGGGGTCCATATCCGCTTCGATGCGCGCTTCCACTTGGGCCATGCGTTTTTCGATTTGCGCGCGTTCCTCCGGGTCGGTCGTGATGATTTCGAAGTTGTCGTCGAGCTTGCTATTGTAGGAAGCGATCGCCAAGGTCCGGCCTTCCATGACGCTGAGGCGCGATATGGGCGTCGAAAGCTGGACCACCGGATCGTAGGGAAGGCCCGCCATCGCGTAATAACCGGCGCCCGATGCCTTCCGCAGCAACACGGTGAACATGGGCGTCTGATTGGTGCTGTTCGTGTAGATCAGGTTCGAGCCGTAGGCGAGCAAGCCGTGTCGCTCCGCTTCTGCGCCGATGTCGAAGCCACTGATGTCCTGCAACCAGATGAGTGGGATTCCATCGCTGTCACATGCGCGGCTGAAGGTGCTGATCTTGGCGATGCCCTGTCGATATAGGATTCCAGCAGGTCGCTGGTCGCCTGGGGACTCGGGATCGTCGACCAACCCCTGTCGATTCAGCACGAAACCTGCATAGAGGCCGCCGACGCGCCCGATACCGCAGATCATCTCGCGACCCACCGAAGGAAGCACCTCCCAAAACAAGCTCTGGTCGCAGAGACGAGCGACGATCTCGGTTGCATCGTACGCTTGCCGGTGATCGACCGGAACCAACCCGGGAATCTCGTCCGGAGAGAATCGCGGCTCCATCGACTCGACGGCGCCCCGGTAGAAAGCCGCTCCCGAGCTCGGCAAACGGGACACCTCGCGGCGAAGACAGGCGATCAGCGTTTCGTCGTCGGGGACTCGTTCGTCTGCGCAGCCGGATTGGTGCACGTGCACTTCCGGCCCACCGATATCGAGGGAGGTGATGTGCTGGCTTTTTGCGCCTTTGATCAAAGCCGCGCCCGCAATGACCATGTACGCCTGCTCGGTCATGTAGACGCGGTCGCTGATGATGGGCATGTAGCCGCCGCCGGCAATGCTGTCTCCGAACACGCCGGCGATCTGCGGAATTCCCTCCGCCGACAACAGACTGTTCATCTTGAAGATGTGCCCCGCGCCCGTGGGCCCGGCGAAGCTCTTGCTCTGTTCCGGCAGATAGAGACCGCTGCAATCGACGAGATAGAGCGTGGGAAGACGCAAGCGGCGCGCCATCTCCTGGGCGCGCTGGATCTTTTCGGGCGTCTTCGGCCACCAGGCACCGGAGGCGACCGTGTTGTCGTTGGCGATCACCACGCACCATCGGTCCTCGATCTGTACGAAAGCCGTGATCACGCCCGCGGCGGGTGAACGAAGGCCGTCGAAATCGATGCCGTAGTTGACGAAGGTCCCCACCTCGAAGATGCGGGAATCCGGATCTTTGAGGCGTTCCACGCGCTCGCGTGTGGTGAGCTTTCCCTTGGCATGTACCCGATCGACATATGAATCGCCCCATCCTGCCTTCACTGCCGCCCGGCGCTCCTCGAGGCGCGAATCGAGCGGCTCGTGGCCGGCGAGCTGGCGCTCGAGAGTGGCTCGGTCGAGAATCGCCTCGCGGGCTTTTCCAATCGGAACGACGGGAACGTGTGCCATCAGCCTCTCCACCCCGGAACGGCGCGCGTGTCGTATCGGTTCTGGCGGAACTCCTCGGAGCTCAAGACGGCCAAGTGCATTGGGATCGTCGTGGAGATGCCTTCACAGCGGATGCGCCGCAAGGCGTCCACCACGCGGTCGCAAGCCGCATCGCGATCCTCCGCCCATGCAATGACCTTGCAAACGAGGCTGTCGTAGTGGGGCGGAACCTCGTAGCCGGACTCCACATGCGTATCGACTCGAATGCATTCGTCGCTTTCCGCGCTGGTTTCCCAGCGTTCGATGACGCCTGGGCTCGGCAAGAACTGGTTGGATGGGTCTTCGGCGTTGATACGGCACTCGATTGCGTGTCCTTTGAGCACGACGTCGTCCTGCGAGAACCAAAGGGGCTCGCCAGCCGCGATTCGGATCTGCGCCTCGACCAAATCGATTCCGCACCGCATCTCCGTCACCGGATGCTCCACTTGAAGACGCGCGTTCATCTCCATGAAGCGGAGCTCCCCGCCTTCGTCGAGCAAGAACTCCATCGTGCCCGCTCCGACGTAGCCGATGGCACGCGCGGCAACCACGGCGGCAGCGAGCGTCTGCTCTCTTTCCTCGTCACTCAGCACGAGCGCAGGTGACTCTTCGATCAGCTTCTGATGCTTGCGCTGGACCGAGCAATCCCGCTCACCGAGGTGCACGACGTGGCCGTACTTGTCAGCCAGAAGCTGGATTTCCACGTGGCGCCCTCCTTCGATCAGCTTCTCCAAGTAGAGGCGCTCGTCGGCAAAGCTCGCCAGCGCCTCCGCCTGTGCGGATTCGTACGCCTCTTGGATGTCGGCCGGGTCACGCACCACGCGCATGCCGCGGCCGCCGCCGCCGCTCTCCGCCTTCAACAAGACGGGAAAGCCGGTGGCTGCGGCGACCCGTCTCGCCTGGTCGAGGTCTCGAAGCACGCCATCGCTGCCAGGAATCAGCTTCAGGCCGGCGGCGGCCATCGCCCGTTTGGCCGGGGTCTTCCTTCCGAGCTTCTCCATCACCGCAGCAGGCGGACCGATGAAGGTGACGCCATGCGCCTCGCACAGCGAGGCGAATAGCGGATCCTCCGCCAGGAACCCCCAGCCCGGATGAAGCGCGCTGCATTGCGCCTGCACGGCCGCTTGCACGATTCGCTCTCTGGCCAGGTAGCTCTCGCTCGCTCTGGCGGGGCCGAGCACGACCCGCTCCCGCCCACGTAGGTAGGGCGCTTCCCGATCGGCCTCCGACGTTCCGAAGACCGGAGTGATGCCGAGCACATCGCAGGTCCTCGCGATACGAGCCGCCACCTCGCCACGGTTCGCAATGAAAAGACGCCGGAATTGGTTCACGGGCGCGCACCTTAACACCGGCTCGTCCTCCTGAGAAGCGGAGCGAGCACCGCGCCATGGTTCGTGTCAAAATAGGTGGGTTATGTGTCGCTTGTTTGGATTTCGCAGCGTGATCCAGAGCCAGGTGCATCGGTCCCTAATGGACGCCGACAACGCGTTGGGCGCCCAGAGCAGCAACCACCGGGACGGCTGGGGCGTGGCCTTCTATGTGGACGGCGCCCCCCACATCACACGAAGCCCAACCACTGCAATCGACTGCGCGCTCTTCCGCCGTGTCAGCGGCATCGTGGCGTCCGAAACTGTGCTGGCCCACGTCCGCCGCGCAACTACGGGTGAAAGCTCGGTTTTGAATTGCCACCCCTTTCAGTATGGGAAGTGGGTCATGGCGCACAACGGCGACGTCCAGGACTTTCCAAAGCACAGGGCCGAGCTCGTTCAACGAGTTGCGCCGCGGCTTCGCCGTTACATTCTCGGGGAGACGGACAGTGAGGTGCTGTTCTTTCTGTTTTTGACGCACTTGTCGCAACACGGGCCGCTCTCGGGTCGGATTGGCGTGGAAGAGACGACGATGGCGCTGAAGTCGACGCTCGAGCATGTGCGCGCGATCTGTGACGTGAACCCCGACAATGAGCCTTCATTGCTCACGACCATCGTGACCGATGGCACGACGATGGTCGCAGCCGAGGGTGGAAAGGAGCTCTTTTGGTCGACGTACAAGACCCGTTGCGCCGACCGCGATACTTGCCCGAGCTTGGCGGCGGAGTGCGAGTCGCCTTCCGAGAGCGGGTACGTAAACCACCTCATTTTCTCGAGTGAGGTGATCCAGGGTGAGAACATCTGGCTCAGGCTCGAGCCTGGCGAGCTCATTGGGGTCGACTGGCGAATGAAGCTCTTGCGCACCACAGGTCACCGCCACCTGTCCGTCGTCAATTGACTTCGAAGCACGAGGGCTTTCTCTTTTCGAGAGTGGATGCACCCATGAGCCGGTTTTACAAGAGCGAGATCAATCGCGACGTACCGGTCGCGCGCCCCGGCGAGTTCTCGGCGATCCCACTCGGACCGTTGTCGGTCTGGCCGCCCGTCGTGCTGGCGCCCATGGCCGGCGTGACCAACTGGCCCTTTCGCTCCATTTGCAGGCGTTTCGGCGCCGGCCTCTACGTGAGCGAGATGGTGACGGCGCGGCCATTGGTCGAGGGCCGAGCGAAGGCTGTGATGCTTGCAGAGTTTGGCGAAGACGAATCGCCGCGGAGCTTGCAGCTCTACGGTGTAGACCCCTACTACGTGGGGGAAGCGGTGAAGTGGCTCGTGGGTGAGGGGCATGTCGATCACATCGACATGAACTTCGGGTGTCCCGTGCCCAAGGTGACCCGCAAGGGCGGAGGCTCGGCTATTCCCGCGAAGCCACGGCTGCTCTCGAGCATCGTGCGGGCAGCGGTGAGCAACGCTGGCGCGATTCCAGTCACCATCAAATTCCGGATCGGTATCGATGACGAGCTGCTCACGTATCGAGACGCGGGACGAATCGCGGAGGAAGAGGGATGTGGGGCGGTGGCGCTCCACGCGCGTACCGCAGCCCAGCTCTACGACGGAGAGGCAAGATGGGATGCGATTTATGACCTGAAGCAAAGCGTTCGGACCATTCCGGTGCTTGGCAACGGAGACATCTGGGAAGCGCACGACGCGCTTCGAATGATGCGCGCAACCGGTTGCGACGGGGTGGTGATCGGTCGCGGCTGTCTCGGACGGCCCTGGCTTTTTCGGGACCTTGCCGACGTCTTCGAAGGACGCGAGCCACAGGATCCTCCGAGCTTCGGCGAGGTCGCCAGCATCGCCCTCGAGCATGCAACGCTGCTCAGTGAATGGGCGGGTGAAGCGCCGGCCATGCGCATGTTCCGGCGACACAGCAGCTGGTACACCAAGGGCTTTCGGGGCAGCGCCGAGCTTCGGTCTCGGCTCACGCGGGTGCGGTCGCTGAAGGAGCTCGAGGACGTGCTCGGGTCGGCCGATTCCCACGAGCCCTTCCCACCCGACGCCATGCGCGTGCCGCGCGGCAAGACTGCCGGCCGCCAGAAGGTCTCCCTCCCCGCCGGCTTCCTCCAAAATCGCCTGACCGACGCCACCCCACCCCTCCACGTCGACCCCGCCGGCGGCTAGGGGACACTCTCTTGCCCTGCAACCCAATGAAATCACACCATCTCTCATCAAAAGATCGCAGCGAGCAATCATTGGGCTTTTTTGGAGACGAACCGTTGCGATTTTCCGGTGAGAAGTGCTTTGATTTCAGGTGGTTGGAGGATAGGAGAGTGTCCCTATGAGTGAGCATCGGGTGACGGTTCGGTGGATGCGGGAGGAGGCGGAGTTCACGCACGAAGGCTACCGCCGCGATCACGTGTGGCGGTTCGAGGGGGGTAGCGAGGTGCTGGCTTCCGCCGCTCCGCAGTACTTCGGGAACCCCGCGCTGGTCGATCCGGAGCGAGCGTTCGTCGCTGCGTTGTCGAGCTGCCACATGTTGACCTTCCTGGCGCTGGCAGCCCGCGATGGGCTGGTCGTCGACCACTATGAAGATGACGCCGTAGGCGTCATGGAGCGCAATGGGCAGAAGCGGATCGCGATCACGAGAGTCTTGCTACGGCCCAAGGTCGCCTGGGGAGGCGAGCCCCCCAGCCAAGAAAAACTGGACTGGCTCCATCAGAACGCCCACAAGCACTGCTTCATCGCGAACTCGGTGACGACGGTCATCGAGGTGGCGCCATCCGCGTGACGTGAAGCTGAGGTGCTTGCGGCGGCCGCAAGGGGCGAGCCAATCCGACCGAGCGCATCAGCAGACCGCGCCTTCAGGGATGCATTCCCAGCCAACCCAGCAATAGGTGCAGTAGTCCCCCTCGCCACAGCCCGTGGCGCGACAATCGAACTCGGAAAGGCACTGGTCGAGCTCCCGCGTCGGTGTCCAGCCGCACTGGCCCCACGGCTGAAGCTCGCATTCGCCAAACTGCTGATAGCAAGCGAACTCGGGTAGCGCGACGCAAGGAGACGCCACGTCTTGGTTTGCGCAGATCTCGCCGTTGCAACCGGTCGGGCGACAGTCGTCGGGAGGCAGACATGCGCCCGCCTCGGGAGATAGGCAGATCCACTCCGCGCCTCCATCCGGTGTCTGACAGTAATCACAAGTCCATCCAGCCTCGCAGCCATCAATGCGGCAGTCCCCAGCCGGCGGGATGCACCATCCGACGCAAACGTCGCACTCGGGGCACGCCGGATCCGGCCGGCACACCTCGAGTGCATTGCAATGCTGCCCGTCGTCGCATTGTTCCGGCCCGTAGCACTTCGGCACGCACTCGCCTTCGAAGCTCCGAATGTGGGTCTCCACCGGACAATCGCCGACTGGAATGCACTGCCCCGCCTCGCACACATACCCGGGCAAGCAATCGATGAGGACACAGAGGTCCACGCACACCCCGGGTGCCGGCTCGGGAATGCTCGGGTCGGCGCCATCCTCAGGCCCAGTGATGAAGCGCTCACAGTAGTGGCCCGGCGGACAGTCCGAGTCGTCGAAACACTCGCCGGGCTGCGCTTCGGGAGGAATGCTGCAGGTGAACTCCAAGTCGCCAAGTGCAGTCATCGGCGCAAATCCCCGAAGGAGCGTGCGGTAGCCTTCGCAGAATAGAAGGCCCTCCCCCACGTACGAGGCGTCGAAGACCGCGGGCTCCAAGAGCGTGAAGGTCGCTTCGAAGGGCTCCCCGAGCTGCATCATCTGGTGCGGCGCGACACCGATCACGCCCACGATCCCCGGCACCTGGGGGCTCTCACATTCGGCCTCGAATCCATCCTGCCAGCGGGGATCGATGCGGCACATGCCCTCGCCGAAGCTTTCGAGACACTCCACCAGCTCGTGCGTGGGTGTGAAACCACATTGTCCGTTCTGCTGCCGCTCGCAGGTGGCTTGCTGATAGCACTCGTACACGGGACGCCACTCGCAGGTGCTTGCGATATCCACGCCCTCCTCGACGCAGAGTTGGCCGCTGCACCCCGCACGGACGCATCCCTGACCGGAGGGCTCGTCACAATACCCTCGGTGCTGGACGCCAACCCCCGCGCAAGCCGCTTCACACGCGTTGATATAGTTGCGCCCATCACCACCGCAGACCGGCTCGAAGAGGCCCGGGCAATTGCAGTGCGTTGGGCCGGGGACGCACCAACCCGTGCACTGGTCTCCGACGAAGCACTCCGCTTCCGAATCGCACTGCATCGGCTCATCGCACCGGCCGCGGTGCTCGACTTCGCGCTCTTCTAGGGCCGCCGCTTCGACCGAGTAGGTCTTTCCGTCGGTCCCGCAAACGAAACCCTCGATGGGTCCGGCCTCGCTGCCACTGTCGCCGCAACCGGAAATCGCAACAAGGGCGGCACCTACCATCAACCGAAGCATCCGAAAACGATTCATCGCGCCTCTCCGCACACCATGCCACGTTTCCTTAGCAACTTCAGTGCCAGGAGGGGCCGAAAAAACCCGTTCAATTTCGAGCTGCTCGCGATGTCCCCGGGTCAGCCCGTGCCAAAGCCGCCCGCGGGCCGCGCAAAAACTTCAGCCGCCCGCCCGAGGCGCCGTGTCAATCGAGCGACCCGCCGCTCTGACGCCTCCGCCCCTTCAGCGGGGGCGGTTCTTGCCGCATGTGCCAGGGCGCGCTGCAAATCCTTGCGTCGGTGCTCGTAGAGCTTCGCGAGCTCCAGCTCGACGGCTCCGCGCAAGATCTCGTTATCGGCCGCAGCGAGGGCTTGCAAGAGCGCGCCTTCTTCCTCGTCGATGTCCCCGACGCGTCGCGCCATCCGTGCGTTCAGCATGCACGCCCCCACGGTGCACGCCGAGTCTCCACCACCGAGCGCAGCAGCGCTCGCAAACGATCGGGCCCTCCCCTGGTCCCCCGTTCGCTCGGCCACCCGGGCATATGCCAAGTGATCTCGCGGATCGTCGCTCCCATGCAGCTCGTCGAAGTGGCCGACCAGCTCCGCGACCAGCGCAGCCAATGCAATCAGGTCGTTGGCGTTGTGCTCGATCACCTTTGCAATGGGCGAAACATCGCCTCCGTCCAGGTAGTCGAAGTAGAGCTGAGGTATCAGCGCTCCAGAGATGTCGTCCTCCCGATACATCCCCAGCACTTTTCGTTCCAGCTCGACCAGTCGAACGGAGCGCAACCGGGGACGCAAGATCCGACGGGCGCAATGCAACAGATCGAGATGCGGTGGTAGGACCGGCGCCCGCACTCGGTTCAGCACGAAACGATTCCGCAGAAGCGGCCAATCGAATGTCTTTCCGTTGAAGGACACGATGCAAGAGCTCTCGGTCAACCGCTCGCGGAGCCAGTGCAGCATCGGCGCCTCCCGTCCGAGCTCCGGAAGGAACAATTGCTGGATCCGCATCGACTCGTCCTCGAACCAGCCAATTCCAATGAGAAACGGCACAGTTCCCGCTCCTCCGGCAAGCCCGGTGGTTTCAGTGTCGAGGAAAAGCGCACGCCGAATGTCCACGCCCTCGAGAGAGGGATCCAGCGCAAGCTGGGCCAGTCGCTCGGTCGACACCTGCAACGCCTTCGAGATCGGTGCTTTGCCGTGATGGTGATGTGGCTCGAGGTACTCGTCGATCAGATGAAGCTCGCCGTGCTCCGTGTCGTGAACCTTGCCCGGTAGCGCCCCCCGAACGCTCGCGACATCCAACGTTCGGGGAGTCGTTCGTGCGAGTCGCGCCAGGCTTCGCTTGATCGACATGACGAGCTCAATGAGCAGCGCTCACGCCCACTGCATCCAGCAAGCCCAGGACCAGTCGCTTGCGCGCTGCTTCGGGCTCGTCACCGCCAGAAGCATCCGGGCCGATGCATCCGGGGCACCCTTCTTCGCAATCACAACTCTCTATCAAGTGGCGAGCGCGTCGGAGCAGCTCCTCGCGCTCTTCGTAGAGCCGAGACGCCAAGCCGATTCCCCCCGCGACAGAGTCGTAGAGAAAGATGGTCGGGTCGAATCCCGGTCCCTGCCCTTTGCCAGGTGGCATGTCGTCCCCGCTTCGGCTCCCGAGCGTGCGACCGAGATCATGCGGGTCCACCATGAGCCCCACCGCAGCGACCACGTGCATGGCTTTCGAAAAGCCGCGCAGCGCGTCGACGACCACGGCTCGTGGCTCCGTTTGGCTTCGCACGAAATCCTCGGGAAACGTGAGCCAGAAGGCCGTCGTGTGCTTCTGCATCTCGGGAAGGTGCACCTCGCCGTAACCGACGTTCTCGTGCGTGTGAAACTTGATCTTCTTGTAGCCGACCACCTTTTCGACGACGCTCACGTCGCCGAGGCCAGCCTCGAGGGGCACCTCCCCGAGATCGATCGCTCCGCCGTCATCCTCCTCCAACACCGTGACCTTGCTGTGGGTCATCGCCGTCGTGTAGTAGTCGGGCTTCACCCGACGTACGAAGGCCTTGTGGTTCTCGAAGTCGAGTCGCTCCACCTGATACTGCCCACCCTCGTGCTGGTAGATGGCCTGCTCGTGGAGCATGGTGTGCGTGCTTCGCCAGTCCATCTCGGCGATGGTGCTGTTCCCATCGAGATCGATGATCACGAAGTTGTCCCAGCTCGCGCTCCTCAGTGAGACGTTGTTGGCCGGATAGCTGTCTGCGGCCCAGTGATACATCGCACCCGCAGCCGTCGACGTGGGGTGCAGAACCCCGTGGTCCGCGAGGTAGTCCAACGCTTCGGCCAACGCATCATCGGGCACGTCGCCGAACACGTCTTCCGGCTCGAAAGGAAGCTCGAACGCCGCGCATTTGAGGTGTTGGATCAGGATCTCGATGTTGTCCGGATCGATGCGCGCATGCTCGATGGGTGCCGAGATCAGCTGACGCGGGTGACGCGCCATGTACTGGTCGACCGGATTGCTGGAAGAGACCATCACGGCCAAGGACAGATCGCGCCGCCTTCCAGCGCGGCCGAAACGCTGCCAGAGCCCCGCCATCGTACCTGGATACCCGGCGCACACCACGGCATCGAGCACCCCGATGTCGATGCCGAGCTCGAGGGCATTGGTCGCAACCACGCAACGGATCTGGCCCGCTCGCAACGCGGCTTCGATGCGCCGGCGGGTCTGTGGAAGATACCCCCCGCGGTACGCGTGAATTGCGGACGGATCGATTTGATCGCGGGCCAGCCGGTCGCGGAGATACTTCAGCATCACCTCGACGCCATTGCGCGTGTTGCCGAAGACCAAGGTCGGGACCCCCGCCCGCACCAGATCCTGGGTGAGGCGAACCGCTGTCTTGATGTAGCTCTGTCGAATCCCGAGCTCCGCGTTGACGACGGGAGGGTTGTAGACGATCAGCTC
>LJTN01000066.1 GCA_001303415.1 Myxococcales bacterium SG8_38 | reverse complement strand
CCGCCCCGCGTAAGGTGCTTTATCACCACGGGCACACCGTGTTGGTTTTGAATAGCGATCTAATGCTGCAAGTATCGTTCGACCGCTTCCGAGTTTCCCTCGTCCTCTTGGGCTGCTAGGCTCGGGATAAGTCTGATCGGATCCGATGTTGTGGCCGCCCAACTGTCCTCAGTCGCAAAGCGTCAGGATGCGCATGGCGGCGCTGCTGATTATGCTTGGCAAGTGGTAGCGAGGTTTCTGGCGACGGATGCTTCGAAGGCGAGGGGGTGCTCGTGTCGCTGATGGACGCTCCCTCGGAACACCGGCAGGTAATCCGTACGCCGGATCAGCGTTTGCGGGTGTTTGTCAGCTCGACCCTGGATGAGATGGCGTCCGAGCGGGCGGCGGTGCGAGCGGCGATCGAGCGTTTGCGGCTGACTCCGGTGATGTTCGAGCTGGGGGCCCGCCCACCCCCGCCGAGGGCGCTGTATCGCGCATATCTCGAGCAAAGCGATGTCTTCATCGGCCTCTACTGGCGAAGCTATGGGTGGGTCGCGCCGGAGGCCGAGCTGGCGTCAGGAATGCCTTGCCTGGTGTACGTGAAGGATCCCGCGCCGCGGCGTGAGCCGCGACTGGAGGCGTTTCTGCACCGCGTGATGACTGATGATCGTGTGTCGTTCAAGCGCTTCGAGGCGGCCGAGCGGCTCGCGGATCTGGTGGCCGACGATCTCGCGCTATTGCTGACGGAGCATTTCGATGCTGGGGCTGAGGTTCGCGCGGGCGCGGTGATGTCGGCGCTGCGGCCGCGCCCGCTGCCGGTCGCGCCGACACGGCTGGTCGGGCGCGAGGGCGAGCTCGAGGCGGTCCGTGCCTTGATCAAACGCGAGGACGTTCGGCTCTTGACGTTGTCGGGCGTGGGTGGGATCGGCAAGACGCGTCTGGCGCTGGCGGCCGCAACTCTCCTTGGTGGAAGCTTTGCTGACGGCGTGGGATTCGCCGACCTCTCATCGGTGCGGAGGCCGGAGCTTGTGCCAAGTGCGGTCGCGGCGGCGGTCGGGGTGCTGCAGGAAGGCACACGGCCGGTCGCCGAGTTGCTGATCGAGAGGCTGAAAGCAACGGAGATGTTGCTGGTGCTCGACAACTTCGAGCAGGTGATCGCGGCGGCGCCCTTTGTCTCTCAGCTGCTTGCCGGCTGTTCGAAGGTCAAGGTGATCGTCACCAGCCGTGCCTTGTTGCGTCTGCGGGGGGAGCACGAATTCGCGGTGATGCCGCTCGAGGTGCCGCCGGTCGGTGGATCTGCTGCGGCTGGCCGTGGGTTGGACGCGGCGGCTGTGCGGCTGTTCGTTGAACGCGCGCAGGAACATCAGCCTCGGTTCACGGTCGAGGAGGCGAACGCCCAGGCTGTCATGGAGCTGTGCTCGCGGCTTGAGGGGATTCCGCTGGCGATCGAGCTTGCCGCCGCTCGGGTGCGGGTGCTACCGCCCGGAGCGCTGCTCGAACGGATCGGTGATCGGCTGGACCTGCTGAGCGGGCCTTCGGACCTACCCGAACGCCAGCGCACACTCAGAGCGACCATGGACTGGAGCTACCACTTGCTCGATCAGCAGGAGCGGCTCCTATTCGCCGGGCTGAGTGTGTTCGTGAGCGGCTTCACGCTCGAGAGCGCGCAGGCCGTGTGCGGCGGCGAAGGAGCGTCCAACGTGCTCGACGAAGTGTCATCGCTCCTCGAAAAGAGCCTGGTCGTGCCGCAAGAGCGTCCGGACGTCGAGCCGCGCTTCCGTATGCTCGAAACGGTGCGTGAGTACGCCCAGGAGCGACTCCAGAAAAGCGGTAAGGCGCAGGATGCCCAATTGCGGATGGCCCAGTACTTCGCGCGAGTGGCTGAGCAGGCGGCTGGGGGTCTTGCGACGTCCCAACACCGCGTGTGGCTCTCCCGGCTTGACGCGGAGCTTGACAACATGCGTGCCGCGATCTCGTTTGCGGATGAGCACGGCGAGCCCGAGCTCCTCCTCCGCATGGCGGCTCTACCGTGGGTCTATTGGTGGCCACGCGGCTACATCCCTGAAATGCGCCCACCCCTCGAGCGTTGCCTCGAAAGCTATCCGTCACTCGAGCCTTCGAGCCGTGCCCTGCAACTGTGGGGGCTTGCGTTCGCGCGAAACGTTAGCGGAGATCGCGAGGCTGCAATCCCACTGATCCAAGAGCTGATGGAGCTTGAACGCGCCCGCGGCGACGAGCACGGGCTCGCCCTCGCGCAATGGGGGTACTGCATGACGAGTCAGCTCGAGCCGAGAAGCGAGCTACGCGCGATCCTGACCCAGTCGGCTGCCACGTTGCGGCGCCTCGGTGACCAGGCCGCAAGCCCGTTCGTGCTCGGGTCGCTCGGATTTCTCGTCCTCGTCGATGGCGACACGCTCGAGGCCGAACGCCTCGGGCAAGACGCGCTCGAACAGGCTCAAGCGCTTGACAGCGAGGCGACGATCGGGTTCGCGCTTCTTGAGCTCGGTTGCAGCGCGCTCGCCCAGGGGAACACGGGGCTCGCGTGCGCGAGGTTCGCCGACAGCGCCGAGATGTTCGGACGCATTCGGGATCGCGAAGGTCTCGCCTACGCGCTCGAGGGGCTCGCTGCCGTTGCGCTCGCCCAAGGCAGACCCGAGCTTGCGGCAAAGGCGGTCGGCGCGGCGGAGGCCACGCGCGAGCGTCTCGGCATCGGTGTCCATCTGGTCGCGCAGCATACGCTCCGAGCGCCGCTGGTGGCCGCCATCCAGGCCGCGCTGGGAACTGCGGCGTTCGAAGCTGCGCGGATGACAGGCACCGAAACCGACATCGAGCAGGTCATCGAGCAGCTTCTCAGTCTGCTCCGAGGCTAGACATTTGCTGACTTGAAGAGTGGCGATGCGTCCGTTTTGGCCGGTCAACGAATCGTTGTGACCAAAGAGCACGTGTTCGAACTCACAGCGCTCATCACCAAGCTTGCCGGCGGTATTCGCGCCGTCACAAAAAGGGAGACCTGAGTGCCGCCGCTATGGGAGTTGCAGCGGCGAAGGGTGGACTTGGGCAAGGTGCCCAAGGCCGTCCACGGCTCATGCAGAACCTTGCCAAATTCGACGAACTGGCGATGAAACCCACCGGAGCATGGACACTCCGTGGTCATTCGTACGATCGCCAAATTCGCTAACTGCAAGCAATCACTTGTCTTAAGTAGTGGAGGCGGTGGGAATGGAACAGCTGGGAGCTCACCCGATTCCGGCGATTCTCGAACGGTTTCGCGGACGTGTATCGAGGAGAACACATCCAAAGAACACGAGCAAAACGCGTTACCGCACATTCTTATGACAATGTCATAAATCCCGGACGTGAATCGGGAGCTTGCCGAGGTCGGGGCGATGTTCGCGGTGCTCGATGCGTTGCGGCGAAAGCGCGAGCTTTAGCGCCCGACATCGCATACCTCGCGTCGCGCAAGCCCCCCGCTGGGCTCCCTAAACACGCCAAGGCGAACACACTTCACTCGAAAGTCACCCTTCTCACTGCGCTAGACTTCGCCTGATCGATGTCGGCCGATTGACCGCATGGCAATTGACTTCGGCTCGGGCATTGTGGGTGCCAGTGCGAGTGCCGTCGCGCCAGGGTAAATAGCCTTCGCCTTTCAAACGGAGAAAGACGAGACGATGAACGCAACATCTTCAACCGGGACACTCACTCTTTTCACGCTGCTCTTGCTCTGCGGTGGCTGCGGGTCCGGTGCGGGCGCCCGGAGCGAAACTCCCGCGCCGCCGAGGATGAAGATGACCACCGAGGTCCCTCCCGGCGTCGCCACGCCCGACCGGTTGCAGACGCGGCTCGGCACACTGACCTCCGTTGATGGCGTCCCCGACACGGCCACGACCCAGAAGGTCTACGACAACCTCGACTTCCAGCGCGCGGTGCTAGCGTACCTGTCGACGCTGCAGATCGCGTCGATGCACGCGATGCGTGAGGGCCTACTCGGGTTCGGACCCGCCAATCGAACAGTCCTCCTGTTCGAGGAGCTGATGGACTCGAAGGCGCTGTGGCTGACGCCCAACACCGTGTCCGTCTACATGGGGCTTTGGCTCGAGCTCGGCGACGAGCCGATGGTGCTCGAGACTCCCCCCAACGTCCTGGGACTCATCGACGACGCTTGGTTCCTGTACGTCGGCGATTTCGGCAACGCCGGACCGGACCTGGGTAAGGGCGGCAAGTTCCTCATCGTCCCGCCCGACTACGAGGGCCGTCTTCCCAAAGACTACCATGTGGCGCGCTCCAATACGCACGGCAACTGGGTCGTATGGCGCGGCTTCCAGGTGGACGGTTCGACCGAGCCCGCGATCGAGGCGACGAAGCGCTACTTTCGCGTCTATCCACTGTCGCAAAAGGACGACCCGCCGGCTCTAAGCTTCGTTGACGTTTCGGGGGTGTTCCACAACACCATCCACCGGATGGACTATGGCTACTGGGAGGAGCTGAACGCGGTTATTCAGAAAGAGCCAACCGATGCGCTGGAACCGGAGATTCTCGGTCTGCTCGCGTCGCTGGGAATCGAGAAGGGCAAGCCGTTCGAGCCGGATGCCCGAATGAGGAAGATCCTCGCCGAAGCGGCCGACGTTGGGGCCGTCACAGCGCGAGCCCTGACCGCGCGCCCACGCGACTCGCGCCACTACCTTTACCCCGGCGAGGGCGTCTGGACGAACCCGTTCATCGAAGGCCGCTACGACTTCCTCGACGAGATGGGGGCGCGCCTGCTCGACTCGCGCACGTACATGCACTTCTACGCGACTGGGATCACTCCGGCCATGGCGAAGGCCCCCGTCGGCAAGGGCTCCCAGTACGCCATCGCCTACCTCGACGAGGAGGGCAATGCGCTCGACGGGAGCAAGACATACCGGATCCATCTGCCACCGAACGTGCCGGCAAACGACTTCTGGTCGTTCACTCTGTACGACAACCAGACACGCGCGATGCTGCAGACCGACCAGCGCTTCCCGGGCCTCGACAGCAACTCGCCCGAGCTGCAGGCCAATGCCGACGGCTCCTACGACGTGTACTTCGGCCCCGAGTCGCCCGCGGGCAACGAAGGCAACTGGATCCAGACGGTGCCCGGCAAGGGGTGGAACACGATCTTCCGGCTGTACGGTCCGCGGCAGGAGTGGTTCGATAAGACGTGGCGCCCCGGCGATCCGGAGCTCGTCCGGTGATGCCGGCAACCCCATTCGTCAACGCATCGTTGCCCGTAAGCGAAGCGCCTCGAGGTGTTCGATCGCGACTCGTACGGCGCTTTCAATGAAGGTGGCTGGCCCCTTTGCTCTGAGCATGACGAACAACCCGAGGACGGCGGCCGTGAAGAAGCTTGCCTCCTCATGGGGATCCACCGAACGGCGCAGCTCGCCGTTCTCGTGCGCATTGCCCAGCGCGGCGGAGAACGCTTTGCAAAGACGCTCGAAGCATCGTTGAACGAACCCAGCGCCGCTGGGGTCATAGGGGCCGAGCTCCACTGCGGTGTTGCATAACAAGCACCCGCGCCCCGAAGACGGATGGGAAGATCGCGTTGGTGGTCACTGCCGTTCCAAACCCGAGCGAGATGGGTCGGTGCAGGAGTACTTTCATGGGGTCGGCTTTGCTATCTGTAGACGTCCTTTCGATGGCCAACTTTGAGGACGATCACGACCACTCGATCATCGAAGACTTCGTAAACGATTCGATACTTCCCCACGCGGATGCGATACACGTCGTCATAGCCGTGTAACTTTCGGGCTCCCTGGGGCCGAGGTCTCTCAGCTAGGCCACGAATGGCGTCGACGATGCGGTTCAGGTCGCGTTTTGCGATTGTTCTGAATTGCTTCTCCGCAGTGCGCGTGAGCTCGACGCTATAGGAGGCCATCGCGTTTCAGGTCGCGTAGGACGTTCTTGAGCGGGCGCGTCGGCTCCGTTCGGAGCCGCTTCACATCCTCGATGTCCCCGATTTCCTCGAGACGATCCAACAACGCGGTCTCGATGAATCGGTTCATTTTGAGACCCTTGGCACGGCAGTATTCTTCGACCGCCTCTTTTACGCGGGCGTCGATTCGCGCTGCAAGTTGTACCTGATCCTTCGGCATGCCCATATCTTAATGCAAAAGCTATCTTTTGCAAGCACCCCGCGCTACTCGACGACGACTACCATCTTGCCGTTGGCGCGGTTCTCATCCATCGCCTGGTGAGCGAGCGGGAGTTGATCGAAGCTCCACACCGGGCCCGTGCGGATGGTGAGCTCCCCGCGCTCGACCATCGAGACGTAGTGCTGAAGGTCTTCCCTCGAGATGTCGCTCGCGCCGCCCGAGTAGGAGGTCAGCCGCACGCCGGTCGGGATGTCCTCCATCGGTCGAAACGACCCGAGCTCCCACTCGCCGCCGAGGATGCCGGTCATGCACACCACACCGCCAGGCCGAACGCACTTTAGTGAGTCGAGCAGCGTCGTGGTCCCGATGAGCTCGAGCACGCGGTCGACCCCCTCAGGGTGATCGTTGCGGATCTTGGCGGCGAGCTCGTCGTCATCGATCACCACCTCGTCCGCACCGGCCTTGCGCAGCAGCTCGATCTTCGCCTCGCTTCTCGACGTGGAGATGACACGAAGGCCCGCGACCTTGGCCATCGAGAGCGTTGCGAGCCCGACGGAAGATGTTCCGCCTCGGATGAGAAGCGTCTCATTGGGCTGCACGCCGAGCCCGGTGTGCAGCGACCCGTGGCAGGTCTGCAGCATCTCCGGCAGTGAGCCAAGGACGTCCCATGGCAACTCGGTGTCGAGCGGAAACACGTTCGAGGCGGGTACCGACGTATATTCCGCGTACGAGCCATCGAACTCGCGGCCCATGCCGCCCATCATCGCCGCGACGTGCTGACCTTCTTCGAGCTCGCCGCCGGGCGCGCGGACGACGGTGCCGACACACTCGATGCCGAGCACCCGCGGCAACCGGACGGTCGGGGACTCGCCAATACGTGTAAACCACTCCGATCGGTTGAGTCCGAACGCCCGAACCTCAATGAGCACATGGCCCGGCTGTGGCTCCGGACGCGGGATGTCGGTGAGCTCAAAGGCTTCGGGTCCTCCGGGTTGTCGCAGTATCCAGGCTCGCATTTCGCGTTCCTAATCGTCCCGGCGCACGTAGATCAACGCTGTGCAAACGTGACTATCGACGAACATGTCTTCCTGCCGTAGGCTCGGCTCAGCCCCGCCGACGTCAAGACGCAAGCTAGAGCCCCGCGTTTTTCCACGCGAACATGCCGCATAAACTGAACACCTGTCACGGTTTTATCCAGGTCCAGAGTGCCTCGCGACCATCCGGCGGAACGCGGCTGCGGTGGTAGCATCCATGTGCCGGCAATGAGCGACCCCAGGATCAAAGTCGACCGCGCTTGGGTCGGTGCCCCCGCAAGTGCACTTCTCGGTAACCCGACCGTCTGGCTGTTCATCGCGGCCTCGACGATGCTTGCGCTGACCACCGTCTATTGTCTGAAGGGCGCTTTGACGGTCGCCCCAACAGTCGCGATCAATGCAGTGGCGTTTTACATGATGTTCACCGTCATGCACGATGCAGTCCATCGAACCGCACATCGCTCGCGGCTCGTGAATGCAACGCTCGGTCGCATCTCGGCGTTTACACTGACCGTCACGCTACCGCTCTTTCGAGCCGTCCACTACGAGCATCACTCCCACACGAACGACCCTGAACGTGACCCCGACTTGGTCGTGGCCCGTCGGCCGCGTTGGCTCGTGATGTTTTGGTGCCTCGCCGTCATTGTCGAGTACCGCATTCATTTCTATCGTCGAAAGCTGTGGCGCAACAAATCCGACCTCGCTGAAGCCCTCGCGATGGAGGTCGTCTTGATTGCCGCAATTGTTGCGACCGTGGTCACGGGAACGCTTTCAGTCGTGGCCACCTTGTGGTTTGGTCCCGTCCTCATCGCCATTGTGTTCTTGGCGCTTACCTTCGATTTCCTGCCGCACTACCCCTACGACTCGCAGGCTCGTTTCCTGGACACTCGCATTTACCCGAGCCGGTGGCTGAACGCGATCCTCCTAGGCCAGAACTATCATCTCATCCATCACCTTTGGACGACGATTCCGTGGTACCGTTACCAGCGCGTATTCGACACGGTCCGCCCCGAGCTCGAGGCGAGAGGCGCACGCATCGGATGGACGGTGGAGCCCCTCGGTGAGCCGCGCCGGCGAGCGTGAAGGACGTGCGGAGGTCTGGAGCGGGGCTGGGTTTCGGGGAGGCGATGCTTCAGCGAGTCGAGAGGGCATCCGCTTGTCGGTCAAGGACATCGGTAGCGGAGCCGTCTCTCCGGTGCCAGAATCACGAGTAGATCGGAAAGGAGCGCGTATGAATACCGAGAATGTAGGCGCCAGGATTCTTTCGGAACACAAGAATTTGCGCGCGCTTCTTCGCAAAGTAGAGCGGAGCGTGCAACAACCCGCCGGTTCTGATGCTTGGATGGAGAACCTCCGCCGAACGCTTTCCGATCTCGTCGACCTGTGTGCCGAGCACTTCCGGCTCGAAGAACAAGCCGGGCTGCACGTTCAGCTTCGCGACCAATCGCCACGGCTCGCTTTTCGGCTGCAGAAGCTTCTGGCGGAGCACTCCGGCATTCTCGATACATTGGAGAAGCTGGTTACGGAGCTTCCAGCGCAAGCCGTCACATCGCGCGACGTAGAGCCTTTGAAGCAGTCGGTCTCGGTTGCATTAGAGGCGGTGCGTCAGCACGAGCGCGCAGAGAACGAAGTCATGATGGATGCGTATTGGGAGGACATCGGGGGCGAAGCCGGATAGGAGGCAAGCGATCGGAGCCCCGGTCTTGCGCCCTACGTGAAGGGCAAGGCCCCCGAGAGCCTCGGGGGGAACACGGTATGGTTTTGCCTCCCACCGTGGTATCACCACGGAGCTATGATTCTGCTCAACCCAAAAGTGCACCGCCGAGACTACCCCGACGCCCGCTCTCGCGAGGTCATGCTCAAAACGATCGACTTCTTCGAGCGAAAGGGCAAAGCCCGCATCAAGGAGGATTATCATGCAACGGTGTGGTACTCCGACTTCCTCGACTTCGTCGCCGAAGAACAAATTTTCGCGACGATGTGTACACCGCAGGGTTACGGAGCCGAGCACTCGCGCTGGGATACCTGGAGGGTCTGCGGTTCGCCGAGATCCTAGGCTTCTACGGTCTTCAGTACTGGTACACCTGGCAGGTGACCGTTCTCGGCCTCGGGCCGATTTGGACGAGCGACAACGAAGCGATCAAGAAGCGAGCGGCTGAAGCTCTCCAACATGGTGGAATCTTCGCAAGGCCGCTATCGTCTCCACTTTCGGAAAGCTTGCAGGCTCGGGTGACCACGTCTTCTTTGGGGTCGACTCACAACACGAGAACTACCGATTGGTGAAGAACGTGTGCGCCAGCCAAAACTACGTCTCGCAATACGAGCTCAAGGACTATCCGATCACCGACGCCGACATCATCGCGAGGGGCGATCACGCCTGGAACAGCGCACTGAACACCGTCAACATCGGCAAATACAATCTCGGGTGGGCCTCGATCGGCATGTGCACGCATCGGCGAACTACTTCTTCGGGCCGCGTGACTACTCGGAAGTCCCTCGCCAGGACCAGGCGGCCAATGATGGCTTCCTTTTCGATCAAGGTCCGACGAAAGGCCTTGGGAAGATTCAGTTCCACGACTACAACATCGCGTACTCGAGCGTGACACAGCGAACCTTCGGGTGTTCCGTGAGCAGATCGAAGCGTTGAAGAAGATGCTCTTCTCATCGCCACCCGACGAGGCGCAGCGCAAGGACATCGATTTCCTGCTCGCCGGAGGCGAGATCTTCGCATTGGTAATGTACGGCCAACTGATCTTGGAGAACGCCAATATCTATGACATTTCGGACGACGTGGTGGACCAGATCTTCGACTTCATGGTTCGAGATTTCTCGCGCCATGCGCTGAACCTCTACTCGAAGCCTTCGAGCAACGATACCCAGATGGCCGCTTGCCTCGAGATGATTCGCAAGCCGGTATCGGGCGACGGACGCTACGGCCGGGTATGGCAGCAAGTCCACAACCTAAAGCACGAGTACGAAATGAACCCGTGATTGGGCGCCTGGCGACACGAGACTTAGTACCGGGAGGCAAGTCTCGTGAACGCTCGCCGAGCTTACTCGATCCATCCGCACCCACGGTCGTAGTAGTCGGCACCGGCTTCCTTGGCGGCTTCGAGGTAGGTCGGCCAGAAGTCCTTGGCGCGCCTCACGAAGTCGGCGAGCTCCGGGTCCTCTTGGGCGGCCTGTTGCATCGCCTCGGAGTCCAGATCGATGAGACCCGTCTCGTTGCCCAAGCCTGGGACCCGCGTCGAAAGGCGTTGCACGTCGGATCCCTCTGCCCACGGGTCGCTGGACGCGTCCATCGGTAGGTATTCCGGCTGATCGGACCACGCTTCGATGAACGTGATCTCTCCTTGATCGTTGAAGACGAACTCCTCGTAGATGGGGCAGGGCCCTTCTTCGTACTCGAAAGTCACGTAGCACCGCGCGAAAGGTTGAACGGAGAACGCGCGGCAGTCGCGGTCCGGCACCGTCGACGGGTCGAGCGCAACTGCGACGTCGGTCGTGATGAACATGTTCTCGCGGCCGTAGCCGGTGAGCCAGAGCCACGGCGGAAGCTCCCAGCGTGCAACGAGCTCGGAGTAGGTCGGCACGCTGTCGGGATCGGCGCTCGTGTCGAGCGTATCGAAATACTTGTTGGCCTGGTCGACGTAGTACTCCGGCGCAAACTGCGGCGTGAGCGCCGTCGCCAAGGCATCCGAAGAGTGCTCCGTGGGCACCTCCGAGGCGCAGGCCATCCCAACGAGCCCACAGGCGAGGACTCCTAGCAGACGCATGAGAGCTGGCGGACGCATGACTTTCCTAACTTATGACATATGCGTTTGTCAGAATGCTAGCCGGCGGCCATCGTGTCCGTAGCCTCCATGCGGCCCGACTCGATCGCTTTCACGAAGCGATCTCTGCAAAGATCCCCTTCGAGCAGCCGAACGTGATGATTCCATTCGCAGCTTCGAACGCAGCAAGCATACGCCACTCGGGCCCGAGGGTGACGTCGCCGTCACTCCCCAAGCCGGGCCTCGAGCTCACGAATACGAGCACCGGCGTCGGGCTCCAAAAAAGGGGAAGTAGTTGATCGACTGCTCGACGGCGAGTAGGTCGGAGAGGAAGCCATAGAGGGCCCGCTTCGCTGCTTTCTGAGCGTTGAGAAGCTGTTGCTGGGAATCCAACAGCTCGAGGAACGTTGCATCTCCTTCCAGGTACGCCTCTTTGACCAGCTCGTAGTTCTTGGTCGCAGTCTCGGTTTGAAGCGTGGAGAGGCCGATAGTCTCGAATGCGGCGATCGCCACCGCCGCTCTCGCGCGGATGGCTTCCTCGAGGGCGGTGGCGGCCTCCGTTCGCTCCGACTTAAGACCGTAGAGCCGAGCCTTTTCGAGGTTCATCCCGGCAATGAACGCGCCCCCGTCCAAGATGCTCCAGGTGAGCAAACCTTGCGCTTGCCAGAGAGGCGTCGCACGACGAGAGTCACTTCGGTTGCTTCGTCGGCTGCAAGGTGTAGCGATACCGAAGCGGGCCGCCGTGCAGCAAAGGCGTGCCCCGCGGCGAAAGCGTTGATCGCGCAACTGGACCCCAAACGCGCTCGCGTCATCGCCATGCCGACGGCGACTCAGGATCGCATAGAAAAGTCGAGATGGAACGGGCCGAAGGCGAACATCCTCCGGCAACCGGTATGCGGCCCGATCCACGCAGCACTAGTATCGCGCAATTCAACCTCCAAATGTACGGTCGGGCGCATCGGTTATGGTTTGGGCGGGGCGCATTGGTCACGAGTTCATACCGCTCGGCACGTTCCGCACCCATGACAGCCACGGCAGGTCATCCCAACGCGAGTGACGCTAGATGGCCACTCCGAACAAGGCACCCACCCCTGCGGTCATCGCCATGGCAAGTGCACCCCAGAAAGCAACACGGACCACGGCTCTGCCCACAGGCGCCCCGCCAGTGTACGCCGAGAGGGCTCCGAGCGAGGCAAGAAAGCCCAAAGACGAGATGGAAACCACCATAGGGATCGACTGTCTCGCACACAGCCACGCGGTCACAAGGGGCAACGCGGCGCCTATGGAGAACGTCCCCGCGGAAGCAAGCGCCGCCTGGACGGGCCGCGCGCTCATCATCTCGGACATCCCCAGCTCTTCGCGTGCGTGAGCCCTCAACGCATCGCGTGCCATGAGTTGAGTCGCAACCTGTCGCGCGAGCGATTCGTCCAATCCACGATCGACATAGATGGCGGTCAGCTCCGAGAGCTCGAATTCAGAGTCCGTTGCCAGCTCCCGTCGCTCTCGGTCGAGGTCTGCTCGTTCGGTGTCGGCCTGAGAGCTGACGGATACGTACTCTCCGGCAGCCATCGACATCGCGCCCGCAACCAAGCCGGCGACGCCGGCCACCATGATGCCTTCATGGCTCGAGCCCGCCGTCGCCACTCCGAGAACCAAGCTTGCGGTGGAGACGATGCCGTCGTTTGCACCCAGTACCGAGGCGCGAAGCCAGCCAATTCGCGCAGTCCGGTGTCGTTCTTCGTGAAAATCGGTCATCGTTCACCCGAATGGCGTCTTCATGTCAACCTGCACTCTGATTCGTCGGATTTGAGCGTCTTGAGGTGATGCTTTGCAAATGGGTTTGTAGTGCTTAGCAACGCCCGCCAGGCAGGCAGTCCTTCGACAACGTCAATAACTGAAGCAAAAAGTACCGCCATAGACGGGCTGTTGTCGCCAGGTTGCGGCGTCCGGCCGGGAACGACAGCAACTCCTACAAGAAATCTCGCGCCGGCGAACCATCGATACCTACGTCCCGCAGGAATAGTCGACCGCTGGAGGCGGTGGGGATGCGCAATTCGGCTCTTAGGATGATCCCCAAGGGCTAAAAGAGTAACGCTAAGGAATCTGCGCCACACGGCTGCTTAACAAAACTGCTCGCACCACTTGCGGAACAGATGGATGTTGCCGTCCATCAGCGCGAGGCGCAGAGCGAATGCAGACCAAAAACTTCAGGCGCAGCTCTTACCTGTGGGGCGTGCGGGCAAAACGGCCCAACAAAGCCCCTCTCGGCGCGGCCCATCCCGCGACACAACACCTCGTACCGCGCACTTGGGCGTTTGCGATAGGCCTGATGGGCTAGGGAAGCGAGGTAGCCGCGTCGGCTCGTTCGTAGCTCGGCGCCGGACCAGCGACAGTGAAATCGCTCGTGGGCTCCTTGGTGCAGGGCGAGCCGGGTGCCGCCGTAAGCCCCGAACTCGCGAAGCATCGCGCCAAGCTGTGGGGTCAGCCGGGCGAAGACCCAAGCTGCTCTCTGAGAAAATCAGCCTCGAGCCGAACGACCTGCTCGAACGTCTCTCCCACATAGAAATCGAAGTGCTCGACGGGCAGCTCGACGATCTTCGCGTTTGGCATGGCGTCGGCTGTCTCTTTGACACGGGTTGCAGATACCAACGTGTCCCGCTCCGCATAGACGAGGAGGGCGGGACAAGCGACCTGGGAGGCGAACTCGATGGGGCGATAGAAGAAGGCTGTCAGGGCAATCACCGCCGGACACTGTCTGCCGGGTTCGGTCCCCTCGGGCAGCAGCCTGTTCGCCCCTTCCAGGGCGTCCGGCGTGTTGAGCATGGCAAAGGTCCCGGGATCTCCAACGATCGGCACGTAGTGTCGGCGATTGAACAGCGACCCGCCGATGGCGTCCCAAAGTCCGTGATACACTGCCTGAAGTTTGAACCCGAGGTTTCTTTCGAATGAGCGCCCGTCGACGAACGGTATCTGGGCCACGATGGCCGAGATGCCTGGATCGCGCGCGGCCGTGACGATTACGTGACCACCGCTCATAGAGGTGCCCCACAGGGCCAGCCGGTCGCGGTCGACCGCCTCCAATGTTCGAGCGAAGGCAATGGCGGCTTGCCAGTCCTCCAGGTGCCGCTTCGGGCTGACGAAGTTCCGCGGTTCCCCCTCGCTACTACCGAAAGTTCGATAGTCGAAGACCAGACATGCCATCCCCTGAGCAACGAAGTGTTCGGCATATGCCGGCAGTCGAAACGTCCGCTCGGCTCCGAACCCATGCGCCATGATCACAATCGGCGGGTTGCTGACTCCGCCGGGTACATAGAGCCAAGCCGCGCACTTTATGCCGTGACTGATGAAGGTCGTGTCGACGCGTGTGAAGGCCACCGCACATCTTTTCGGCGCCTGCATGGCAACCGTACAGCTCAACCTAGCACGTGTGAGGTCAGAATCTCAGCGAGTCCTCGAGTACGGCCCCAATTTGCATGGTTTGAATCCGGAGTGCCGTCGACTCTACCACTCACGATGAATCTTAACGGTCTTGTTTGTCCGAAGGCCCGCACAGAAGACCCAACCACCGGAACGTTGACATCGGGCTGCACACCGATTGACCGGCCGAGCGGCATTCAGTAAGACGGGCATCGCGCTCAGGGGCGCCGGTGTTTCTCGGTGGTGTTTCTTGGAAGCCCTGCTTTTCTCGACCGCTGTTGTTGCACTCGCGGAGATGGGCGACAAGACCCAGCTCCTGTCGTTCGTGCTGGCTGCCAAGCTCAAGCGCAAAGTGCCGATCGCGCTCGGCATCCTGTTCGCGACCCTCGCTAATCACTTCCTCGCGGGATATGTCGGCGCTTGGCTCGCGCGTGTGGTGTTCCCTGAGACGCTCAAATGGGTCATCGCCGTCTCGTTTTTCGTGTTTGCCCTGTGGGCGCTCAAGCCCGACACGCTCGATGAGAACCGCAAGCTTCGCGGCACGGGCGTGTTCGTGACCACGCTGATCGCCTTTTTGTGGTTGAAATGGGGACAAGACGCAGCTCGCGACGGTCGCGCTCGCGGCACGCTACGACTCGCTCGTAGCGGTCGTTCTCGGAACGACGCTCGGGATGATGATTGCGAACATTCCGGCCGTATGGTTGGGCGAGGCGCTTGCCGATCGCGTCAACATGAAAGTGATGAGGGGGATTGCTGCCGCGTTGTTCCTTCTTCTCGGAGTCCTGGCGCTGTTTGCTTGAAGAAGCATCCGATACACGCTCGTGGCCAACACGCGTACGAGCGAGAGGTAACCCATCATCGCCCGCAACCCGGCTGTCTCTGTGGCTGGTCATCAGGTCGTCGGCCCCGAGCCAACTAAATGGACGTGGGCAAGGTACCCAAAGGCCTGTATCGATGGTGTCTGCGTCCAGAACCCGTGTGATGATGGCAACGAGTGTACCGGTGACACTCCCATCGGAGCGTAGTCGACATAAACGCCCTTTCAGCTTCGCAAAATTCCGACACCGTCGACATGCGTGCGCTGAGTGTCGGAGGGCGGTAAGGTAGCAAGTGCTGGGGGTCAACATCGACATGACCGATCAATGGACTGTGGACCATGCGTTCTTCGCCCGGTTCTTCAGCTTCATGTCGCGGCATGAGTCTGAGTCTCTGCGGGCGTGGCGACGCCAGAACCTGGCCGGCCTTTACGGTCGGGTGCTGGAGATCGGCGCGGGCACCGGGACGAACTTCGCATTGTATCCCGGCAGCGTCACCGAAGTGATCGCCATCGAGCCCGAGCGTCGGCTCAGCGAGATCGCGCGTGCGGCGGCTAAGTCCGCTCCCGTCCCGGTGACGGTGACCGACCGCACGATCGAGACGTTCGATCCCGGCGAACCGTTCGATGCGGCGGTGTGTTCGTTGGTGCTCTGCAGGGTCGACGAACCGGAAAAGGTGCTGCGCCAAGTATTTTCGCTGCTGCGACCTGGCGGTGAGCTGCGCTATCTCGAGCATGTCGCCAGCGATGGCATGCCAGGACGGCTGCAGCGACTGGCCGACGCGACGGTGTGGCCGCAACTGTTCGGAAACTGTCATATGCACCGCGACACCGAGGGCGCGATCGTCGATGCCGGTTTCCGCCTGGGGGAAGTTGCAAGAACACCTCCGCGGTTTATGCGAATGGTGCACGGTCGGGCGGTACGGCCCGCGCCCACAGCGGTCGACGAGTAGTCAGTAGAACCTTGTCGACAGCTGCGCCCCGTCGGTCACGGCGGAAGCTCCGGACGTGACCAACCGTGATCTCCGGTATCTGTCGGATGGATCGAGGCTTGACGATCCGGCACCAGGCATGCTGCCATCACCTCCTTGGCAGTCAGACCCCTGAAGGAGCTGTCGAGACGTTGTCTTCGGCGAGAGCGTTCACAGACAAGGTGTGCAAGAGGAAAGGGCTGTGTTTGGAGTTACGGCACCGCGCTCACGGTTCCTAGCCGCCCAGCTTCCCCAAAAGGAGACCAGAGGCTATGAATACTTCAACCGTCGAAACGCGCTCCAAAACCTTCCCGCCCCACCTGCCCGTCAAGTATCCCGGCGCAAAACAAGCTCCGGCCGTGCCACGGGGCGTAAGCGGCCAGTTCAACCGCTCATTCGACGATCGTTTGTGGCTCTTTACCCGGCAATGGGAGCCCCCTGACGATCAGCCGGTGAAGGCCACCCTGATCATCAATCACGGAACAGTGGACCACAGCGGCGCCTATCAAGAGCTCGGCGAACGACTGGCCCGGGAAGGCATCGCCGTTTTCGCCTCGGACATGAGGGGATGGGGCCTGAGCGACGGCGAGCCCATGTACATGAATGAAATGGAAACATTCGTCCGCGATGTCGTCTCCCATTACGAGCGCATCCATCGCTCGGACCGTCACGGCCGGGTCCGCTACCGCTTCGTACTGGGCAAATCCATCGGCGGACTCATCGGGGCCATGACGGTTGCATCGCATCCGGATCTGTTTAGCGGCCTGATCGGACTTTCCGGCGTGTTCAAGATCGACCCGGCACAGGTGCCGCCGGAGCCGGTTGTTGCGATTCTGAGACTCCTTGCCCGGATCTTTCCCAAAAAAGGATTCCGCCGGCCTTTCGACCCCAAACTCATCACGAGTGACCCGGAAGCCTTACGCAAATGGGAACAAGACCCTTTGGCATCCAAGCAGAAGCTCACCTTTGCGTACGCGATGGAATTTCTTCGGTGTCAAGCCCTGCTGCCCGAGCTCGTTCCCGCCATCAAGATTCCCATGCTGATGCAGTGGGGAAGTGAGGACAAGGTGGCAACCCTGGCGGGACACAAAATGATGATTGAGGATTCCGGAAGCACCGACACCACCCTCAAGATTTACGAGGGCGGCTATCATAATCTGCTCAGCGAACCCGCCCTGAAAGACCAGGTCATGACCGATGTTCAGGAATGGATCATCGGACGCAGCCAGTAGCCGTGATCCGACGGCTATCGACCCATCTTTTCATGATTCGAGACTTCGGCTTCCTTGCCTCGTTCCGCTTCACTTGGTTGCCTCCCTTTCGGCACCCTTCGCTGCCGCAACTCCCGCAGCGGCGGCACTCAGGTCTCCCTTTTCGTGACGGCGCGAATCCCGCCGGCAAGCTTGGTGATGAACGCTGTTAGTTCGAGCGGGCATTCCCGAGTGGGTGAACTCCAGCGTCGAGCGAGATCAAAGTCACTCAAAACCTGCCGGATGACGATCTGCTGGACGCAAGCTTCTCAGTCGTAAAAAGCCGCGGGGCTGGTGACGCCTGGTTCAACAGAAGCCTGGATCTCGAAAGCGGCAATGAGATGCTTCAGATTATCGACGAGGGGCTGCGCCAGGGAGCTCTCGGAGTGGCATCGACAGTGGGTTACATGCCTGCCGCCACTGCCCGGGAAATGTTTGAAATCCAGCGCGTAGGCGCGCGCTATGGCCGCCTCACATCGGTACTCCTGCGCTATACACCGGGGACGGAAACCACCGAACCCAATGGTGCCCAGGAAATCTTGGCCAATGCCATTGCGCTGGGAGCGCCAGTCGTGGTGAACCACTTCAACAATCCGGGTTGGCAACTAGTCCAAGAGGTGCTGGTACGCTCCCGCGCTCGAGGTCTCAACGTATGGGGGGAGATCATCCCTATGCAGCGGGTATGACCACGATCAATGCCGCGTTTGTTGCGCCTCAAAACTGGATAGACAAACTCGGTCACAAATACGAAGACACCATGCAGGACCCGCTGACCGGTGACTACTACACGGTGGAAAAATATAAGAAGGTGCTGGCCAAGGCGCCAGCCACGCAAATCGTGCTGTACAAGATGCCATCCGATGACATCCCCAATTGGTGTGCTGCCGGCGTGGGACTCACAAGACAGTCGGCCGGTCACTCCCAAGGCCCGTAAGGTCACGGCGGGTCCGCAATGGGCGAAGAGAGCTTCGCCTGGCAACCGGGCCTGCCCATACGTAATTCTTCACCCCGGGGACGATACGGGTGTCGGGCCGTCATGGTTTCTGGTACCCCAGTATCAGGGAGGCCTGCACATGGTGATTTCGTCGACCTCCGGCGTAGCGCGCCCGATAGCGAGTGGGTCGCCGCGCTTCGCCGATATGATCTCCGGTGCCCGAGCCACGGGACGCCCAGACATCGACCATGCGGTCGCGAAGCTCCGAGCCAACAAAGACGCCTGGGTACATCTGGAGAT
>LJTN01000013.1 GCA_001303415.1 Myxococcales bacterium SG8_38 | reverse complement strand
GCCGCACCGGCCGTCCGAGTTCGCCAAAGAGGAGCGGCTCTACGGACTGCTCACGGGATACGGGCACGAGGACATCATGCTTCGCCCGGAGAAGGGCTAGACCCCGTCGAGATGGTCGGTGGCTTCAGCGAGGCCAGCTTTCGAACCTTCCGAGGTTGGGCTGGAGCAACCTGGGAAGGACCGGGTTGGGGTCGGGGGTCCTAGCCTCGGAAAGTCTTGGGTCGGATGCTCAACCTGGGTTGGCGTCGTCGAAACTTCCCCTCGGCGGCGAACCTTCCCAGGTTGGGCTGACGACCCCCCTTGCTCAGATCACGCGCAGGGCTCCCCACGCAAGACGCGCATGCGCCAGGACTGCATCAATCGAGTCCAACTCATGGACACGTGTCCGATGCGGAGCCGTCGAGTCGGATTCACTGCGTTTCAGCGAGGTCTCCCGATCGGCGCCTTTCCGCGGAATCGCTACTGAATCGTGCGAACCGGGCCGCTCCAATGACGGTTCGAGTCCTACGGCTGGAGCCAGTAAGCGCGCGCCTTCGCTGCGCTTTTGGGTTTCTGTCCCAGTTTGTCCGTGAGTTCGTCCCTGGAAGCGCTCGCAGCGAGCCGTAACCGGTCGTCCCAAGAGGCGCTCCATTTGGGCTCAAGAGCAGCTCGATCGTAGCGCGTCATCGCGCCTGCCACAGCGTGTAGAGCGACGCCCGGCGATCTATGGGCAGGTGGCGAGACTGTCGATCCAACCGCGCAGGAGCGCCGTGCCCAAAGGATCGACCGCTGAGGTTCCCGTGGAAGGCATGCGAAGCGGATCGTCGCGATCGAAGCGCTGCAGCAAGCCGGAGCCCTCGGAGTCGCCCGGAAGCACACGAGGGATGCCCGCCCACTGGAAGTACTTCATCGGCTCGCAGAGGCCGGTTTCCTCGAGCGTGACCTCGTAGCGGAAGTCGAGGCCGATGTCTGAGGGAGCCCAGCCCCCGGGTCGATGGCAGTGTGCGCAGTTCGCATCGAGGTACGCCCGAGCCTGCGCATCGAGGGTGCCGACCCCTAGCTGGGGATTGGCGATCGTCGGCAATTGCGCGGGGTTAACCTCTTCGGTGGTCCCGAAATCCAGGAGATCGATCTGGTCCATCGCGCGAAGCTGGTTTTCGACTATCCCGCCGTAATCACGATCGCGATTGAGCTGATTGGTCTTCGGCCCCAACACGTCGTCGATCGTTGTGCCATGACAGGTGGTACAGGTTTCGTTGTCCGGGAACGTGTACTCGAGAACGACGGGTTCGCCATTTTGGTAGACGGTGTACTCAACCGTCGCGCCGCCCTCAATAAGAACCCCGTCCGTTCCGTCGTCGTTCCAACGGTACGTCGCGTACTCCCACTTCCCATCATGCCGAACCATGAACCGCGTCTCCACCGCACGCGGGCTCACCGCTTCGTCGACCAACATGTCGAAGCCGAACACCTTGATCAGCACGCTTCCTTCCGGAAAGACCCATTGGCCGTCTTCACGAACCTCGATCTGCTCGGTGCTCGGAACGACCATGAAGCGAGACTTGAAGGCACCGTCCGTCCAAAGGGCCGAGCTCACGTCGTAGGGAATCAAGTCCGGCCCTGGCTCGAGCGTCTTCGAATCGGCGAAGCAACCCGTGTCCGAAAGGCGCGCTGGCATCCCCTCCGAGATGTCGGGCAAGCACGTCTGAATTTCTGGGCGCGGCGCGAGCGCCGGCCCCGACGGTGGATCACCACCGCACGCGATCAGGAAGAGCAGCACGAAGACGCCCCGGTTGCGCGCAAGCCCCATGCCCCTGTCTAGCGGAAAACCGGGCGGTGTCCAAACTCTCATGGGCGCCCAATTTGCGGGCGACCACCGCTCGATGTCTTTCCAGCGAAAAGGGGAGGAAAGGTGAGACAAATAGCCTCCCGCAAAGCGATGACGACGTGGCATGGCTTATGGACTTGGACTCGAAGCTGCGATTCCTCTACATGTTGCGCACTATGCCTACGTGCTCGACGACATGGCGGAGCGATTTGGAGGCTACGCAGCCACTAGGGCGAATGGTGAGATCATCGCACGCAGCGAACCGCATGGTTATCCGGCGATGAAGCATCAGCCGTCGCACCTTGGCTGAAGTCCACGAGCCGGACATTTTGCCCAGTTGTCGTCGACGTCCAGAATGTGAGTGAATCGCCCACGGAGAATATGGATTCGTCAATTGCAGGGCTCGCACTCGTGTCGTCCACGATCGTGAGAAGCTCCTTCACCGTAGGCAAGCGGAAGGGCGGCGAGTCGATCATGTCGCAGATGTCCACGGCTTCTGACTGCGACGAAGCGGTCTGCACGTCCCGTCGCCACACGAGCTCCGTGCCGCGGTCGAGTGCGACCGACTCCATGATCTCGAACTGGGGATCCAACCGCACCATCTCCCCGGTGACGCAGCGCGCATACGTGGAGGTGGACAATGCGCTTCCGACTATGACCAGCGCCGATCCGAAGTAAACCGACCACGAACGTTCATCCGAATTGGCTGCATAGGTTGCCGTTCGGAAGTAGTCGGCGGGCGTATCTGGAAACGCCTCACTATCGATCGCGGGAGAGCTTCCCGGCAACATCAACGAGACGAGCTCGATTCGCTCAGGGAGCCGCCAATCGTCCCGTCCTTGGAGGATCAGGCTGTCGCAATAGGCGATCGCCTCCGCCGTGGCGCGTGTCTGCTCGTCGATCTCTCGTTGCCATATCAGGCCGGTCACCTCGTCCACGACGACCTCTCCGTCGATACGGTAGGCGGTCGGGCGAATCGCGGATTCGGGCTCGTTCGGCATTGGCCAGCTCGCGTAGCCCGGGGTCGGGCACTCGCCGCCGGAGCACGGCACCGTGGCGTCAGTCCCAGCGTCATCCTCAGTCCCCGCATCACCTGCGGGACCGCCCTGAGGTGACTGGGTTTGGCACGCCTGCGCCAAAGCCACGCAGAGCGCGAGAATGATGAAGTCGTGGCTTATCACGGGATCGGGTGTGTCCTAGCACCCGGGGTGACGCAATCCGACGGCCAGGCCGGCGTTGTCTCCGGCGTGAAACGGAGATCCGACGCCATCCTTCCCCGCAGCCAACCTTCCAGCCAACCTTCCCAGGGACGAGCAAACCAACCTTCCGAAACCAACCTTCCCAGCCAACCTTCCCAGGGACGAGCAAACCAACCTTCCCAGGGACGGATGTGAAGACAACCGAACCGGAGAGTAACCGATATGGGGGTATGACTCTGCCGCGGCGCGTACTGCCCGATACCACCTACCTCGTTACCCGACGTTGCCTTGGGCGTCGTTTTCTGTTGCGACCCGACCCAGCGCTCAACCATCTGTTCCTGTATTGCCTCGCACTTGGGACACAGAGGTACGGCATTGCGCTGCACGGTCTGTGCGTGATGAGCAATCACTACCATCTTGCGCTCACCGATGTGCGCGGAGTGCTTCCGGACTTCATGGGATGGCTCAACAGTCAGCTTGCCAAACGCATCAAGCGCCTTCGGCGCTGGGACGAAGTAGTGTGGGAGCCCAATGTCCACTACAGCGCGGTCGAGCTCGAGGGGAGCGTCGAAGCGCTCGACAAAGTGGCGTACACGCTTCTGAACCCGGTCAGCGCCGCCCTGGTCGAGCAGCCCGAAGATTGGCCGGGTCTAGTGAGCACACTCGCGATGCTTCGGCGGGGAGAAGTCGAGGTGAAGCGGCCCAAGGTAGGGTTCAAAGAGAGCTTCCCCGAGTCGCTAACCGTTGGGTTGACGCCGCCGCCCTGCTTCACCGACCGGGGTTCGTATCTCAAAGCGCTCGACGCCTTGGTCGGCAGTCGACTCGAAGCGCTGCGCGAGCAGCGGGCGCGGCAAGGAAATCGAGTGCTCGGTCGCCGTGCGGTCCGCAAGACTACAGTTGGCGCGCGGCCGACGAGCCGAAAGGAGCGGTTCGGTCGCAGCCCCACCTTTTCGGCGCTGACGCGCCACGCTTGGCGCCGAGCAGTCGAGCGTCTGCGCGGGTTTCGCGCCGCCTATCGTTGGGCATACAAAGCGTGGCGAAGCGGAGAGCCCAGGGTCGAGTTTCCCGCCGGCACCTGGTGGTTGGCTCGGCGCGCCAACGTGCAGGCGCCAACTTAGCTCTCACACACGTGGGTGCAGTTGATGAGGTCGCTGCGCGACCGACGCATGGATCTGCGGGTCGCGCAGCGCCGTGGAAGTTGAGACAAAGTTCGCGCAGCCCGAGCACCTTGGTGCACTGAACCAGGCGATTCTACCGGGGGACTTTGAGAATCCAGGGCTCAGAATCAACGCTTCGCGGAACGCTCTTCACCTGCATGCCCTGGGAAAGCTGATCAAAGCTGATTGCATGCCCTGGGAAAGCTGATTCTGCCAGCAAGAGCACGCACTGACGAATCGGCCCGGCTGGACTCCTCGTCCAGTCGGGCTTCGTCGTTGTCAACGCACCTGTTCACTGCCAATCGAGCCATGCCCGCAAGATCTTGGTAGCCCCAGCCCGGCGTGGACGCCAGAAACTAGGCTCCGATCGCGAATCGTGCTCTGTTTGAGCTCGAACCGTATGGGCCGCCCGTCCACCTATCCACCACCGGCAGTCACGCTTGAGCTCCCCGAACGCGCCCAACTGAGGCCGAGGCGGAACACCTGCGTTGGGCAATTCACATCTGCACGCGATTCGCATGCCTGGTGGATCCGGGCCGTGAACGCGATCGGTGGATCCCTCGAGCCGGTGGGCATCCCTTCGGACAACCTCTACTGGGAGCGCGCACAGCGCTTGCACCCCGATGCTGGTGACCCGACTCCGGAGACGAGAATTGCGCTGAGCGCGCTCACGCAATCACTCAACGAGGACGCGGCGCTCAACTTCATCGGAAAGATTGCAGCATGGCTAGATTGCACGCGCATGGCCGCCACGCACTTGCGGATCGAGCAAGCGCTCCGTGACGCGCCAGCCGTCGAGCAGACCGAGCTGCCGCCGCCTGTCTTCGTCTTGGGTTTGTTTCGCAGCGGAACGACCGTGCTCCACCGGCTGCTCGGACAGGATCCCGACAACCGGACGCTTCCTCACTGGGAGAGCTTCGACCCCGTGCACACCTTGGAGGGTCCCGAACCACGTCAGCGAAAGCTCACCAGGACGCTCCTGCTCGCCGACATCGTTTCCCCGAGCATCAAGGCCATCCACCCGATGGATGCATATCAGACCGACGAGTGCAGGGGGATGTTCACCAACGTGTTCCGAACGCCGCAGTTCACCGTCCAATATCGAGTGGCCGGCTACCTCGACTGGCTGCTCTCTCAGGACGCAGCAATCGCCTACCGTCACTATCGCCGCCAACTGCAGCTCGTCTACCACTACCGGCCCGATGGAAAGCGGTTCGTTCTGAAAGATCCGACGCACACCTATTTCGTCGACACGATCGTCGAGGTGTTTCCAGACGCACGCTTCATTTTCATTCACCGCGATCCCGTCGATACGTTGAGCTCGATCTGCAGCCTCCACGCCTATGCCAGGTCCGTCTTCAGCACCGACGTCGATGCACATGCGATTGGCGCCGAGTTGTCCGACAGCTACATCACGCGCATGCTCGAGCCCGCCATCGCCGCGGTCGACCGTCTTCTGCCTGGTAGAGTCGTCCACGTTCGATCCAGCGATCTCAGCCGGGATCCAGTAGGTACGGTCGCGGGAGCTTATCGGAGCCTCGGTTTGGAGCTCGGTGAAGAGGCGCGCGTCGCGATGCACCAATACATTCGCGCGAAACGCCAAAACCCGAGCCCAGGCCACTTGCACAGCGCGCAAGGCTTTGGGCTCGATCCGGAAGCCCTCTACGAGCGTTTCGCGAGCTATTGCGCCCGCTTCGACCTCTTGGCGTGACCCGCTAGACTTCCTTCTTCGAGAAGTACCAGTCGGTGACCTCGAGGCTCTTGTCTGCGACGCGCTTCTGTGCGTCGGAGACCGTCCCTGGCGGTGGGACGATGACCTTGTCCCCCGGGCGCCAGTCGGCGGGGCAAGCGACGCCATGCTTATCCACGGTCTGCAGCGCGTCGACGACACGAAGCACCTCGTCGAAGTTTCGACCAACGTTGAGCGGGTAGTAGATCATCGCGCGAAGAGTGCGCTTCGGATCGATGAAGAAAACTGCACGAACGGCGGCCGTGGCCGAGCTTGCTTCGTGAAGCATGCCGTAGAGCTGAGCTACGTTCATGTCCAAGTCGGCAATGATCGGGAAGTTGATGTCCACACCCCAGTTTTCTTTGATGCTGCGCACCCAGGCGATGTGGCTGTACACGCTGTCGACGGAGTTGCCGAGCAGGGCAACGTCTCGCTTGCCGAGCTCGTCCTCCAGCTTTGCGAAGGCCATGAACTCCGTGGTGCACACCGGCGTGAAATCGGCCGGATGCGAAAATAGGATCACCCACTTGCCCTTGTTCCATTTGGAAAGACGGATGGGTCCATGGGTGGTCATCGCTTCGAAATCAGGCACGGGTCCATTCAGCTCGAGTCGTTGCGTATCTTTGGTTTCTTCTGCGGCTTCCATGATTCCTCCCGGTCCAAAAATGGCGAACTCAAAGCCTAGTGCTCGCGCAGATTTTCTCAACCCGGTACTGAGCCGCAGGCCTGGCTCATTCGTGCCGCAGCGCCTCGATCGGATCCATGCGTGCCGCTTTTCGAGCGGGAAAGTATCCGAACACCACGCCAACTCCAACGGAGAAAAGGAAGCCGACGATCGCGATCCCAGGGTTGAATACGAAGGGCACTCTCAGCGCTTTCGATGCCACCACGGATGCGATGAGCGCCAGCAATACGCCGAAGACACCGCCGAACGACGAGAGGACCACGGCCTCGACCAGAAACTGAGTCAGCACCTCACGTTCGAGGGCGCCAATGGCGAGGCGCGTGCCGATTTCGCGAGTACGCTCGGTCACCGATACGAGCATGATGTTCATGATCCCGATCCCACCAACGAGCAGGCTCACCGCTGCCACTGCCCCCAGCAAGGCGGTGAGCACCTGCGTCGTCCCCGTCAGCATCCTCGTGATCTCCTTGAGATCCATCACCGAGAAGTCGTCGTCCTCCGCAGGTGAGATGTGCCGGCGCTTTCGCATCAACCGCTTGATTTCCTCCTCGGCCACTTCCGTCGATGACCCTTTGTCGATCGACACCTGGATGAGACGGACGTCCTGATTGCCGGCGAGTCTTCTTTGGAAGGTCCGAAGAGGGACGAGAACCAGATCGTCCCGATCGGTGCCCATGGTCGACTGCCCCTTGCTCTGCAGGATGCCGATCACTTGGCAGGCGAGCTTCTCCAGGCGGATCTTGCTGCCTAGCGGATCCTGATTGCCGAAAAGCTCTCGGCGCACGGTTGCCCCCAGGATGCATACTGCACTGCCGGCACGGCGCTCACTCTCGGTGAACTCTCGACCCGCCTCGAGGCTCCAATTTCCCACCTCGAGGAATCGGTTGTCCGTTCCAACGACGCTAGTGCTCCAGTTTTCGTTACCAAACACTGCGGTCACCAGCCGCGATGAGGAGGGAGCCACTCCGGCCACGGAGCTGACCTCGCGAGCGATTGCCTCCGCATCATCCACGTCGAAGGCGGGAGCAGGAGCTCTCTGACCCATCCCCATTCGCTGTCCGGGCGTGACGATGAGAAGGTTGGTGCCAAGGCTCGCGATTTGCTCAGTGACCTGAACCGTGGCCCCACTGCCGATGTTCACCATGGTGATCACGGCTGCGACACCGATCACCACGCCCAAGATGGTCAGGGACGAACGCATCACGTTGCGCCGGATCTCGTGCAGCGCCAAACGAAATGCGTTGTACAACATCAGGCCACCTCGTCGTGACGCGCGATCGATTCCACCCGGCCGTCGACGAAGCTTGCGACCCAGTCAGCATAGGCGGCCATCTCCGTTTCGTGGGTGACCATGACGACCGTGATACCCCGGTCCCGGTTGAACGAGGTGATGAGCTCCATGATTTCGACGCTTCGAGCGGTATCCAAGTTGCCCGTGGGCTCATCTGCAAGCAGCACCTGAGGCTCGGTGACGAGCGCCCGCGCGATCGCGACACGCTGCTGCTCTCCGCCGGAGAGCTCGGCTGGACTGTGTTTTTCGTGCTGTTCGAGGCCCACTGCGGCCAGGGCCCTCCTCGCCAGCCGACGGCGTTCCATGGCCGGGATGCCACGGTAAACCAGTGGAAGCTCGACGTTCTCGAGCGCCGAGGTGCGGCTCAAGAGGTTGTAGCCTTGAAACACGAACCCGAAATAGTGACGCCGCAGAAGCGCACGCTGGTTGCGTGTCAGCCTGCCCACCTCCACTCCGCGAAACAGATATGAGCCAGACGTCGGCGTGTCGAGACAGCCGAGAATGTTGAGACACGTCGATTTTCCAGAGCCGCTCGCGCCCATTACGGCCACGAAATCGCCCTCTTCGATGCGCAGGTCGATGCCGCGCAACGCATGCGTGGCCGCTCCGCCGGTTCCGTAGACCTTGGTCACGCCCGCGAGCTCGACGAGCGCTGGTTTCGTATGCTGATCACCGCGCACGTTCAGCTCACTCTCGAACGACTTCGACAATCAGCGGCGTCCCTGGCTCTACATTCCCTTGTACCACCTCGGTCATGAATCCGTCGGTGGCCCCCACGGTAACCGGCACCGCCACCGGCTGACCGCCCTGCAAGATCCAGACGCGCTGATCCTTCCTCTCGTTGCCACGAGCTTGGCGGTCCTTCGAGTCGGGGCGAGGGGGGCGTGGAAGCAGGCGACTCACCAAGCTCGTCCGCGGTTCCGCTTTCGCCTGGACGGGCGGGCTAAAACGCAGCGCTGCATTCGGAACTAGCAGTGCATCTGCGACCTCCTCTACGACGATGGTAGCGGTCGCGGTCATGCCTGGTCGCAGCGACAAGTCCGCGTTGTCAACGTTCAGCACGGCCTCATAGGTGATGACACCGTCCACTTCTCGGGCCCCATAGTGAATCTCGGCGATTTCGGCAGAGAACGTCCGATCCGGATGGGCATCCACGTTGAACGTGGCCTTCTGGCCGGTGCGCACTCGACCTACGTCCGCCTCGTCCACGCTCACGTGCAACTCCATGTTGGTCAGATCCTCGGCCAAGACGAACAAGACCGGGGTTTGCAGCGAGGCGGCGACAGTCTGTCCCGGCTCCACGGAGCGTTCCAACACCACTCCGTCGACGGGCGAGTGAATGACGCTCTTGGCGAGATCGATCTCGGCGGATTCCAAAGCAGCCTCGGCTTGGGCAACGTCCGCTTTCGCGCTGGCACGATCGGCCAGGGCACGCTTCAGTGCGGCGCGCGCCGCGTCGATGTCGTGTTGGGACGGATCGGTTCCCTTGCTGACTTCCCGAAGCCGCGTGAGTCGCCCGAGCTGAGCGCGGCTTTCCTCCACCGTGGCTTGAGCCTGCAAGACCCTTGCCCTGGCTGATTGGAGCGCAGCACGTGAGCGGACCACCTGCGCTTTGAACTTCGTCGGGTCGAGCCGTGCCAGAACCTGGTCACGCTCTACCTGGTCGTTGTAGTCGACCTCGACCGTTTCGACCGTCCCGGACACCTCGACTCCCACCTCCACCTGGTTGGTCGGCTGAAGATTCCCGGTCGCGCTCACCGTGACGATCAGGTTTCCCCGGTGTGCCTGCTGCGTCCTGAAGCCTGCTTGCTCCTTGCGAGCTGTCACGGCCCAGATGCCGAAGCATCCTGCGACGACTATCGCAAGAGCGCCCAAAACATGCCGACGCCTCTTCCTGCGCGCTTGCACGGACGACTCGGCTCCAAGGACGCTCGCAACGTCGGAATTCCGAGCGATACCGACTTCATGGATGGCGTCATCGCTCATCCAATCGCCTCTCTCTTTTCTTTGGTGTGGTCAGCTCGCCCCATCGGTTCGTTCTAGGCATGGGTGGGGAGCAGTCTGAGACGCCAGTGCTCGATGAGGTTACCGGCGAGGTTTCCCATCCTGATGGTATGCGCGACGAGCTCGATACAATCTGCAGTCCGCTCACCGTAATGCTCCACGAGCTTGCGGCGCATTTCCCTGCCGGCTCGTCCGTCGTTGTCTGCCCAGTACTGAGCGAAAAGCAATGCCTGAGTCTCGTACTCGTCGAAGCCCTCGACCGAGCCGGATAGGATGACGTCCAGCTCTTCTCTCGTCACGCCAGAAAGCAAGGCCGCCCGGGAGTGTACGTAGGAGCACGCGGCGCATCGATTGACAGTGGTGATGACCATCATCAAACGCTCGCGAAACGCATGAGACACGGTTCCGCCAAGGAGCGCATCGGGGATCAACCAGAATCGACGGGCGATGTGCCATGCGTCCCGAGCGACCTGGCGGGGACGGGTGTAGCGACGCTTTTGCTCGATTGTGTTTGGCATCCGAACCTCTCGTGATTCCTCGGAAGATGGAAATCCTAGCAGACCAGCCGAGCGACCGAGCTGGAGGGTGCAATCAGCCGTGTTTCCGGTGCCGCAACAAGCCTGCAGGCTTGTCGGAGCCGCAAGCCTGCCACAGGTAGGTAACTGAGAAAGGAGATCCGATGGACCTCAACACAGGCATTGCTGTCAAGGACAGAAAAGAGCTTGCCGACGAGCTTTCGAGGCTTTTGGCCGATAGCTACACGCTGTATCTGAAAACCCACAACTTCCACTGGAACGTAACTGGACCGATGTTCCAAACGCTCCATCTCATGTTCGAGGAGCACTACACCGAGCTCGCCATGGCCGTCGACCTCATCGCAGAGCGCATTCGGGCGCTTGGGTTCCCGGCACCGGGCAGCTACGCGGCCTTCGGAAGGCTCTCCAGTGTGTCGGACACCGATGCGGTGCCGAAGGCGCTCGAGATGGTCAAGCTACTGGTCGAGGCGCATGAAACGGTCATCCGTACCGCGCGCAAAGTGGTCAAGGCGGCCGAAGAGGCGGGCGACCAAGCCACCGCGGACCTCGGCACCCAGCGTCTTCAGCTCCACGAGAAAACTGCGTGGATGCTTCGAAGCTTGCTCGAGTAGTGACTCCCATCACCCATGATGCGGATTTGTTGTCGCGTAAATCCCGCTACTTCTTGATATGGTCTGCTTCCACCTTGCGAGGGAGGCAGCGATGGAAGTCACGGCGTATCAGCCCGGCACGTTCAGCTGGGTGGACTATTCGGCGAAAGATTTGGAAGGCGCCAAAGCGTTCTACGGGAAGCTCTTCGACTGGAAGCTGCTCGAGGAGCCGGCCCCGAACGGGCGCTACGTGATGGCACAGCTCCGGGGCAAAGACGTGGCCGCGCTCACGCCCATGTCGGAGAACGAAACTCGAATGGGCGCGCCACCACACTGGAACTCGTACGTCACCGTGAAGGATGTCGATGCGGCCGCAGCACGAGTCGGCGAGCTCGGCGGCCAGGTCCACGTGCCGCCGTTCGATGTGATGCAAGCGGGTCGCATGGCGGTCGTCGCCGACCCCACGGGCGCGGTGTTTTGCCTTTGGCAGCCGAGCATGCACGTCGGTGCGGTCCTCGTGAACGAGCCCAACACCTTCTGTTGGAACGAGCTCTACACCAACGACCTCGCCGCTGCAGAAGGCTTCTACACCGCGCTCTTCGGTTGGAAGAGCAAGCACGCGACGTCGAGCGACGGAGCCAAGCTCGTCGAGCTTTACAACGGCGAGCGCCCCGCGGCGACGATGATGGAGATTCAACCGGAATGGGGTCCGATGCCGCCCACCTGGGGCGTGTACTTCGCGGTCGCGAGCTGCGAGGACACGATCGATCGGGCGAAGACGCTCGGCGGCTCCGTGGGTATGGAGCCTCGCGACATCCCACCAGGACGATTTGCTGTGCTGGAAGACCCGCAAGGCGGCTTCTTTTCGGTGATCCAGCTCAAGAGCTGAGCGCCCACGGAGGCGGGGAGCTAGGAACTGCGCACATGCCGTCCCACACTCGGGACACGCGTTTTTCTTCAGCCGACCGGTCGGCTCAGCCTTCTGGTGAAGCGGCGTCGGTCACGACGACGGCACGCGCCTGTGGGATCCGGCCGGCGGGGATTGTCAGGTCGGCCCGAAAGAGGCGTTGCACGATGGCCGATTTGTCCGAGCCCGCAATGATCCACACGATCTTGGCTGCGCGTTCGAACGCGGGGAAGGTCAAGGTCATTCGGCGGTGGCCGCGGTAGGGCTTGGTGACGGCCACTAGACGGTCCGACACCTCGAGAACAGGATCGCCCGGCACGAGGGATGCAGTGTGCCCGTCATCTCCTAGGCCGAGGTGGACGATGTCGAGCACGCGAGGTAGCGATTCGCCGTAACGCCTGGCAGCCGCATCGAGATCCGGCTCTTCCACCGGCATAGGAAACACCCTTGCGGGCACGTGGTCGAGAAGCGATTCGCGAAGCCCCTTGAAGTTCCGCGCGGCGTCTCCTGAAGCTGCAATCCGTTCGTCGACCTGGTAGATGTCGACGCGATGCCAGTCGAGCTTGGTCTTTGCGAGCAGTCGAAACACGGCCCAGGGCGTTCGCCCGCCAGAAAGCGCCATCGCGACTCGCGGCTTTCGCGCCAGGCATCTGTCGAGCGCGTCGGTGAGCACGCCTGCCGCAACCTTGGCCAAGTCGCCCCGGGCTCGCACGATGTCCATCATCGGGTGATCCAAGCCCAGTCCGCACCGAGCAAGCGGTCAGCTTCGGGCGGCCCCCAAGTGCCGCGTTCGTACGGCACGACCGGCGCGCGCTCGGCCAACGCGGGCTCGAAGATCCGCCACGCTTCCATCACGCCGTCCTCACGCGCAAACAAGGCCGGATCACCGCGAAGCGCATCACCGATCAGACGATCGTAAGGGTCGCGGCCGCGCGGCCGGCCGTGCTGAAGATGCAGCTCGACCGGGCGGCTCACCATGGCCGGCCCCGGCTTTTTCGTCTGCATCGACAGGCTGATCCCGTCGTCTGGTTTGGTGCGAAAAGTCAGCCGGTTGGGGGCAGGCCGGCACGTGGCGTCGGCAAACAGAGGCCGCGGCGGCCTCGCGAACTCGATGACGGCTTCGGTCACCGTGGACGCCAATCCCTTGCCAGCCCGGATGACCCACGGCACGCCGGCCCAGCGCCAGGAGTCCACCTCGAGTCGCACGGCCGCAAATGTCTCAGTGTCGGAGTCGGTCGCCACGCCCGGCTCCTCGCGATAACCGACGTACTGTCCACGGACGACATCGTCCGGGCTCAGCGTTCTGACGGCTCTGAGCGCTTTGAATCGCTCGTCGCGCAAGGCGTCCGGATCGTCGGATACCGGAGGCTCCATGGCGAGCAGCGCCAGCATCTGCAGCAAGTGGTTCTGCAACACGTCTCGAACCGTTCCGACTCGGTCGTAGAAGGCGCCTCGCCCCTCGATACCAAAGTCCTCCGCCATGGTGATTTGCACGCCGCGGACGTAATGGCGATTCCAGATGGGCTCGAGCACGGTGTTGGCGAACCGAAAGATCATGAGGTTCTGCACCGCTTCCTTCCCGAGGAAGTGATCGATCCGGTAGACGCGCTCTTCGGGGAAATGACCGTGGACGATGTCATTGAGCTCCGCGGCGGACTTCATGTCTCGCCCGAACGGCTTTTCGAGAACCAATCGTCCTCGCTCATGCAATCCCACGCTCGCCAAGCCTTCGACGACCGCGCTGAACAGGTCGGGCGGAATGGCCAGATAAGAAACCGTGCAACACTTCGCTCTGCCGAGTCGCTGAATGATCCGTTCGTAGGTCGCGGGATCCCGATAGTCTCCCGACACGTATCGAAGGTTGCCTGCCAATCGTGCGAAGATCGCCTCGTCGATCGACATGCCGCCCGCCGCGAGCGCCTGACGCGCTTGCTGACGCAACGTATCTTCGTTCCAGTCTCGGGACGCCACGCCGACCACCGGTACGTCCAGATGATCAGCAGCGGTGAGCGCGTAAAGCGCAGAGAATAGCTTCTTGCGTGCGAGGTCACCGCTGATGCCAAACAGGATGAGCGCGTCGGCGTACCGGCTCGTCATGGCTCGACTTTCGCCTTCTCATCGTGCCCGCCGAACGCCTGCCGCATCGCGGAAAGCAAGCGGTTCGCGAGCTCGTCGTTGCCGCGCGAGGCGAACCGGTTGTAGAGCGCAGCGGAGAGAACCGGCGCAGGCACACCTTCCTCCACGGCGCTGAGGATCGTCCACCGTCCCTCTCCCGAATCAGAGACCCTCCCGGAAAAGCCCTCGAGAGTGGGGCTCTTGCGCAGGGCAGAGGCCGTGAGATCGAGCAACCAAGAAGAAATGACGCTCCCTCGTCGCCACACTTCGGCGATCTCGGGGATGTCGAGCTCGTAGCGATAGTGCTCGGGGCGGCGAAGCGGAGTCGTTTCGGCATCGGTGGTGCGCTCTCGGAGACCCACGCCTGCGTGCGCTAGGATGTTCAGGCCCTCAGCATAGGCAGCCATGATGCCGTACTCGATCCCGTTGTGGATCATCTTGACGAAATGACCGGCGCCACTCGGCCCGCAGTGCAGATACCCGAGCTCCGATGAAACAGCATCGCCCTGGCGACCAAGAGTCCGCGGAGCTGCGCCGAGACCTGGCGCGAGGGTCCTGAAGATGGGGTCGAGGTATCGTACGCTGCTCACGTCCCCGCCGATCATCAAACAAAAGCCGCGATCGAGCCCGAACACGCCGCCGCTCGTGCCCACGTCGAGCAAGTGGATGCCACGCTGCAACAAGCGGGCAGACCGTTCCAAGTCGTCCTGATAGAAAGAGTTGCCTCCGTCGATGATGATGTCACCGGGCTCCAGGTGAGCGGCGACCTCATCGACGACCTGTCCGGTGATGCCTGCAGGCACCATGACCCAAACGGCCCGCGGGCTTTGCAGCTTGTGCGCAAGCTCGGCGAGGGTCTCGGCTCCCTCCGCTCCCTCGGAAACCATGGCAGCCACCGAATCCGGATCGACGTCGTAGACGACAGCCCGGTGTCCTCCACGGAGCAGACGGCGGATCAGATTCGCGCCCATGCGTCCAAGGCCGATCATTCCCAAATCCATGTTGCGCCTCCTCCCGCGGCCTCCGTGCTCGAAGCGTCCGCCGCACATCCCTCGTCTGGAGCCGCGCGGCGCGCGGGTCAATACGGCCGCTCACCCTGAGTGCGTGTTTGAGCGCGCACATGGCCTGACTACTGCTATTGTGGGCGGCAGGCGGTATCTGGAAGCCTCGAGTCAAAGTAACTGAGCCATGATTTTGCAGTGGGCGCTGATCCTCGGTGGTCTCGTTCTTCTTTTTGGCGGCGGCGAAGCGCTGGTACGGGGCGCGAGCGGTATTGCGCTGCTCGCTCGGATTTCCCCGCCAGTCATTGGGCTCACCATCGTGGCCGCCGGCACCTCGATGCCCGAGCTCGTCGTCTCGTTGCAAGCGGCTTTCGAGGGCAGCCCCGGGATCGCGGTTGCCAATGTGGTCGGGTCGAACATCTTCAACATCGGCGCCATTCTCGGGCTCGCCGCCTTCGTTCACCCGCTTCGCATCTTGGGCAACACCGTTCGTCTCGAGTGGCCGGTGATGATGCTGGCAGCGTTTCAGCTCTATCTTCTGACGCGTGATTCCTTGCTGGACCACATCGAGGGTGGCTTCTTGCTCACGGCGATGATCGCGTTCACGGCGTATGCGGTTTGGCTCGGCCGAAAGAGCGTGACGCCTCTCGAGCAACAGGAGTTCGAGCAGCTTGCGACGGCCTCCTTCGGACGAACGGGAAAGGCCGCCGTGGGCTTGAATGTCGCAGCCGTCGGGACCGGCGTGGCGCTTCTCGCCGCAGGCTCCACTGCGCTGGTTACCGGCGCGATCGGTGTGGCGAGCGCGCTCGGTGTCTCGGATACGGTCATCGGACTCACCATCGTCTCTGCCGGCACGAGCACACCAGAGCTCGCTACGTCACTCGTTGCAGCTCGTAGGGGTCAAGATGACGTCGCCGTCGGCAATGTGGTGGGGTCCAACATATTCAACGTGTTGGGCATCGCGGGTGCGACGAGTCTCGTTCATCCCCTCGCCGTGCCGGAAGAAATCCTGCTCAGGGACATCTGGTGGATGCTGGGCGCCACGCTCTTGCTGTTTCCCTTGATGAGGACGGGCATGAGGGTTACCCGTGCCGAGGGATTCGTGCTCTTAGCGGGCTTCCTCGGTTACGTGGTTCTCTTGGTGCTTTCGAAGAGTTGAAATGGACTATCTGAAATCGATTCCAGCCGCGATTCGCGAGTGGCTTCCTGTGCTGGTCACGCTGCTGATCGGGATCTTGGCCGTGACTGCTGCGTATCAGCTTCTGATGAAGCGGAAGCCCCCGACGTCGGGCAGTCGTATCTCGCAGCAGCTTCTCATTGGGGCATTGGCGGGTGTCGTCGTGATTCTCGTGATCCTAGAGCTTCCCGTCGCGGACGCGGCCCGCGGACAGCTCTTGAGCCTCTTGGGGATTCTCTTTACCGCCGCAGTCGCGCTGTCATCGACCACGTTGCTCGGCAACGCGATGGCGGGCCTGATGCTGCGCTCGATTCGTAACTTCAAGCCCGGCGATTTCATCGTCGTCGAAGGGCACCGCGGACGCGTGTCCGAGCTCGGGTTGCTGCGAACGGAGATCCAAAACGAGCGGCGAGATTTGACGACGCTGCCGAACCTATACCTCGTTTCCAACCCGGTCACCGTGGTCCGCTCCTCGGGCACGTTCATATCCGCGACCGTCTCGCTCGGATACGACGTGCCACGCGACAAAGTGGAGCAATTCTTGCTCGAAGCTGCCCGCCGTGCGGATCTGGAGGATCCCTTCGTCTTCGTGCTCGAGCTGGGAGATTTCTCGATCACCTATCAGGCCGCGGGGTTCCTCGAAGAGGTGAAGTACCTCCTCAGCGCCGAATCAGAGCTTCGCAAGAACGTGCTGGACTGCCTCCACGAAGCAGGCATCGAAATCGTGTCTCCCACTTTCATGAATCAACGGCAGCTCCCGGAAGGCCGGGTTTTCATTCCCGAGGTCCAGCGTGTGCCCAAGGAGACCCGAGCGGAGGAGCGTCGGCCCGAAGAGCGCATGTTCGACAAGGCCGAGCTTGCCGAAAACGAGGCGAAGTTGGAGCAACAGCTCGAGAGCGTTCTGGAAGAGATCGCAAAGCTGAAGAAGAACGAGGCGGAGGCGATCGACGAGGAGGCAGCCGACACCCGCATCGAGCGGCTCGAAGGGCTCAAGAACGAGCTAGAGGCGGAGCTCACACGTCGTCGGGAAAAGAAGGGCGCATCCGAATCGGAGCAGTAGTGAGCGCGAGCCGTCAGTGTGACGGCTTGGCCTTCGAGCCCAGTATGAGCTTGATGAGGGCATCGAGGTTGCGGTGACCCTCCACGGGGTGCCTCAATGGCAGATCCCCCTTGACCTCGTATCGATTTCGCCGCCCTTCCCTGCTCCGTACGAGATAGCCTGCGGCCTCGAGCTCGGACACGATGCGCTGAACCGCGCGCTCGGTAATCCCCACCCGCTCGGCGACATCACGCATTCGCGCTTCGGGGTCCTGCGCCAGGCACAAGAGCACGTGAGAATGATTGGTGAGGAAAGTCCACGAGGTATCCTGTTCCGCAGCCTTCCCGCTTGCCTTTGCCATCGTTCGTCATCCCCTCGCTCGCGAGCCACATCCGACGCGACCCGACATTACATGACGGAGATTTCATGAGTCAAATCGCTAACTATGGGCAATTGGGAGTTTTTTGGGCGGAACCGCTTGCGCCCGATGAGTTCTGGCGATATACAATACGTGAAATTAATTTCGCGAGTATATTGTCGCATGGGATCCCCACCAAGCCCTGACCCCCACCCGCCCCGCGTCGCGCTCATCATGGGCAGCCAAAGCGATTGGTCCACGATGGAGCACGCCGCCCGGGTGTTGAGCGAGCTCGAGATTCCGTACGAGGCGAGGGTCGTCTCCGCCCATCGAACGCCCGACCTGCTCTTCAGCTTTTGTGAGCAGGCAGAGGCCCGGGGCATCGAGGTGATCATCGCGGGTGCCGGCGGCGCGGCCCACCTACCCGGCATGGCGGCCGCCAAGACCTTGCTTCCCGTCCTCGGCGTACCCGTCCGCACCAGCGCTCTCAGCGGGATGGATTCGCTCTTGTCCATCGTGCAGATGCCCAAGGGGATCCCGGTAGGCACGTTGGCGATTGGAGATTCAGGTGCCGCGAACGCGGCGCTGCTGGCCGCCGCCATCCTGGCTAGACACGACGTAGAGCTACGCCGTCGGCTCCATGCATACCGATCCGCACAGACGGCGAAAGTCTTGGAGACGACGCTATGAGCTCACTGCTTCCAGGCGCCACGCTCGGCATCATCGGTGGAGGGCAGCTCGCACGCATGATGATCTTCGAGGCCCGCCGCATGGGCTATCGGGTCTGCGTGTTGACCCCTGATCGACACGCGCCCGCGGTCGCGCTGGCCGATCGCTGGATCCCCGGAAGGATCGACGAGCTGGAAGCGGGCAACCAGCTGGCTCGTGAAGTCGATGTCATCACGCTCGACACCGAGCACGTTCCCGCATCGATGCTCGCCGAGCTCGAGCGCATTCGGCCCGTTCGCCCCTCTTCTTCCGTCCTTCGGACGATCCAGGATCGTCGAGCGCAGCGGCGTTTCCTCGATATCATCAACGCTCCACAGCCGCGTTGCCTACCGGTGGACACGTTGGCCGAGCTCCGCGAAGCCGCGGCTAGCCTCGGTTTTCCTTGCGTGCTGAAAAGCCGGCGCTCCGGATACGATGGCAAGGGCCAGGCGGTCATCGCCGCCGCACACCAGCTCGAAGCTTCGTGGGCGGCGATTGGGGCGAGACCTGCCATGCTGGAGGAATTCGTCGAGTTCGACGCGGAAATCTCCGTGCTTCTCGCGCGAAATCCGAGAGGCGAGATGCGCTTCTACCCGGTGGCTCGGAACGTTCATCGCAACCACGTGCTGCACACGACGGTCGCGCCCGCCCCGATTTCGAATGCCGTCGAGGCGGAGGCATTCGAGATCGCGGCCCGAATCGCCAACGCCCTCGACCACGTGGGAATGATGGCCGTGGAGATGTTTCTGGTGGGTGGATCGACCGTGCTCGTCAACGAGATCGCGCCCCGTCCGCACAACAGCGGCCACTACACGTTCGGGGCGTGTGTCACCTCCCAGTTCGAGCAACACATTCGCGCGGTGTTCGATCTTCCTCTCGGCGATCCTTCACTTCCCCGCCCGGCCGCGATGGTCAACCTGCTCGGAGATCTGTGGCACAACGGTGAGCCCGACTGGACGCAGGTGTTGGCTCGAGCCGAGGCGCGTCTCCATCTCTACGGCAAGGCTCATCCTCGTCCCGGCCGAAAAATGGGTCACGTCTTGGTTCTCGACGAGGATCCCTTGCTCGCACTGGACGCAAGCGAGGAGCTGATCGCGCGTCTCGAAGCGAGCGGCGCTCGACGTTCGGTTGGTGGCGAGCAAATTTCCTGCCACGGCTGAGCGCTAGCAGCTCCTACCCACCGCGGCCGCACTCGACGCGAGTCGTCGTATCCCATCGGGTGCGCTCGATCTGGACGACCGCGATGGCTTCGATGAGCTGCATCTTGGCCATGGCGGCTTGCTGCTCTCGAAGGTTGACGAAGATGAGGTTGCTGGCCCCTACGTCGAATCGACGTCGCTCGCCCTCGGCGAGCTCGACGGCGGTTCCGACGATCTCCTGGGTGAGCTCGACCCGTTCTTGAGCCGCTCGCACCGCAGAGGCGGCGTCGCGAACCCGGGCCGTCAGCTGATCTTCGATGAATCGAGCCTCTGCTTGGGTTTGTGCCACCTCTGCGCGGGCGACGCCTGCCCGGCCGCGCTCGCTTCGAAACGGAAGCGGCATCGAGAGCTGGACACCTACCTTGAACACGTTTCCTGGGAGCGTGAAGTCCAGATCGGTGCCCGTGGGCTCACCCAGGTCGCGGGAATACTGGAAAAGAGCCTTGAGCTCGGGCGCGAGCTGATTCTTGGTCAGTGCCACGTCGACCTCTGCGGCATCGAGCTCAGCGCGGACCTGTCGGAGATCGGGATGACACATGAGGACCCGCTCCATGACCAGTGCCTCGACGGGCTCCTGGCCTGACGGAAGCTCCTGATCGGTGGGCAGCCGATTCGATCCCGGAACCACGGATTGGCCTTGGGAGTCCCGTAGAAACAACGACAGCTCGAACGCTGCCTGCTCGAAGGCGCGTTCGGCAGCAACGAGCAATGCCCGGCGCTCGAACAAGATGCGCTCGTTGTCCGTCACGTCGAACTCCGCGATGGATCCGGCAGCCAATCGCCGTCGAAGCTGGCCGTCGCGCTCTTCGGCGAGGCGCAGCAGGGCTCGCGTCACCTCCAATTTCTGACCCGTGCTGACCCACTTCCAGTAGGCGCCGGCGGCGGCCAGCTCGAGATTGAGCTCAGTGCCCGAGAGGTCGTGACGTGCAGCCTCTTCGAGAGCCATGGCGCGCGCACGTTTCGCGCGCGGCTCATCGATGAGGCCCCCACGCCAGATCGGTAGCTCGATGCCTGCACGCACTTCGCCGCCCGAAAGCGTTTGATCTTCCAAGTAGGTCGGCCAGCGATCGTTCAGAGCCAAGCCCACTCGATAGCCGGCGTAGATCTCCGACCCCCAAAGCGTCGTCGGTTGGCGAAGCTCGACGTCGGCGCGCCTCAAGTCGTAATAAGCGCCAGTCCGCAGCGCCATGTCTCCTTCGATCCGCGGATCGAACGCGCCGCGCGCTTGCATCGTGCTGCTTTCAGCGCGCCGCAGGCCCTCCACGGCTTTGCGAACACGAGGATCATGGGCCGTGACGGACTGCAGCACTTCGTCGAACCGTAGGGGCGCAGCGCGCTCTTCGCTTGCGAGCGCGACCGACGGAAGAACGCCCCACGCCATGAAGCCGAGACACAGCGCTTTTCGGATCATTGGACTCCCTCGCCCGGCGAAGCCATGGGCGGCGGATCCGTCGTCGGCGGAAAGCCGTTGAATTGTCGCCAGATCTCGAACCCGAGGCGCACCTGATTCAAGAGAACCCAGCCCTTGGCGAGGACGCCCTGGCGAAGATAGCTCGCGGCCGGCCAAGGATCGTCTTCCCGATCAGGCACGATGAAGACGCGGAAGTTGCCTTTCCCATCGTCGGTGGGATCGACGAACGCTACGCGGCCGCCGAACGTACCCACCGCGACGGAGGGCCAGCCCGCAAATTGCACCGCAGGCCACCCCTCGAACTGAAGGCGAACCTCGGTTCCGGGCTTGATCAGAGCCGCATCGTTTCCGTCGACGTAGAGCTCGACCGCTCGATCCTTGGTCTGAGGCACCAGCACCGCCAGCACCTCACCGCGTGACACCTGCTCACCACCGAGCCTGCCGACCACTTTCTGGATCGTTCCGTCGATCGGTGCGGTGATGATCTGCGCTTCTTGTCGGGCGATGTCGACCTCCAAGCGAGCGAGGCCGCCGTTAGCGGATGCAGCGTCGGTTTCGGCGCTGTTCAGGGCTGCCTCGGCGTTTTCGATCTCCGCCTCGGCAAATGCGATGACGCGACGAAGAGCCGCGCGACTCTGAGAAAGCTTGTTTTGAGCCGCCTGAAGCTTCGCTTCGGCTGACGCCACCTTCGCCCTGCTCTGCCGCTCCGCGAGCTCTGCGAGCTCGAGCTCGCGCTGCGACGCCAAGCCGTCCTTCCGGAGGTCGGCTTGCCGCCGCAAGTTGAGCTCGTTCGTCTCGAGCTCGGCGCGAGCCGCGGTGAGGTCCTGCTGGGCCGAGGCCACGTCCTGTTGGGAGATGGCCACGTTTGCCTCCGCAGCGTTGATCTCGGCCCGTTGGGAGCGGCGTAGCGACTCGACCCGAGAGGCCAACGTTTCGACGCGTTGGGCCAGCGCAATGCGTTGAAGCTCGATGGCCGAACGCTGTTCACCCAACCGATCGAGAATGCTGGCATCGTTGTCTGCCAGCTTCACGATTGGATCGCCCTTCTTTACCGTGGAGCCTTCCTGCACGAACCATTTTTCGATGGTGCCCGAAATCGTCGCTTCGATCGTTTGCACCCGTTGATCGGGAGAGTACGCGACCACGCGGCCGCGCCCGCGGATGTTTTGGGTCCACGGGGCCAGAAGCGCCATCATCGAAAACATGAGTAACGCGGCCACGAGCAGCTTCGCCACGGTGGCTGCCCGCTGAGGCGGGGCGACCTCGAGCCCGGAGGGAAGATGATTACGCTCGAAACCGGTCCAGGGTCTGGTCTCTATCGAGGAATGCTTCATGCTGCTTCTCCATGCGGTTTGAACAGCTCGGATAGGTCCAACTGCGCATCGGCGCGGGCAACGAGCTCCGGTTCGTCGGTGATGAGCAAGACCGAGACCTCGCTTCGAGAAAGCATGGCGTCGAGCGTGACCCGGCGCTCCTTCGGACCGAGCCAGTCGAGCGTCCGATCGAGAACGAGAATCGATGGGCTGCCTGCGAGAGCTCTCGCAATGGTCAACCCAATCATCTGCGAACGTGTCAACGGCTCGCCGTCGACGAGTAGCTCGGTGTTTAAACCATCCGGCAACGCCTTTATGGTTTCTTCTAGACCTACGTCGTGAAGAACGGCCCATGCGTCGTCTGCACTGAGCTCTGCATTCGCCGAACGGAGGTTGTCGAGGATGGTGCCAGGCAGGACCTCGATATTGCGGACGAGCGCAATTCGAGATCGAAGGCTGCGAAGCGAAAGATCACGCGTATCATGTCCGTCGATCTCCACCAGTCCGGCGCGGGCCGGATCCAGGCCGAAGATCGCATCCACGACGTGCGAGGTGGCGCGCTCGGACGCACCGGTGATGGCAAGCCACTGCCCAGGTCGAAGATCGAGCGAAATTGGCGGCATTTCGTCATACAGCAACGGGTCGACCTCCAAATCTCGAATGTGCAGATGCCCACGAGGCTCCGCGCTGGGGGGTGGGCTGTCTCCATCCTCACGCTCGAGCGGAAGATCGAGAATCTCTCCGAGCTTGTCGACGGCAGCAACCAAGTCGTAGAAGATCTCGACTTTCCCGCTGAGCTTGGCAATCGAAGCCACCACGGCCGTCACGATGAGCTCGGCAGCAACGAGCTGACCGAGCGAGAGCTGACGCTCGATCACCAGCAGTCCTCCGAGGGCCAGCAGCGCCACGCTTGCAATCACCTCGAAAGTCAGGGCGCCGATGAGCTGACGGAAGACGACCTTGAAATGTCGATCCCGCTTGACGAGATACGAGTGAGCAAGCGTTTCGACGCGCTCCTGCGCGAACTTCTCGCCTCCCGCCTGCTTCAAGGACAGCGGATGCCGTGCCATCTCTTCGAGCCATCCTGCGACGGCGTATTTTGATTTCGACTCCGCTACGCTGGTCCGGGTTCCGCCGCGCCCCAGGGGAAAGAGCACGATCAACGCGCCCAGAATCAAGACGATGTCGAACGCCAGGAGAATGGGATGATAGAATGCAAGCACCGTCATCCCGACCAGGGCGATCAACAGCGCGTCGATTCCACCGAGTAGCAGAGACGCCAAGCTCTTCTGCGTGGTGAATACGTCGAAGAATCGATTCAAGAGCTCGGGCCCATTGGCCTCCCGAAGCGCCCGGGCGCTCACGCGAGGTAGGCGACCACCGATCTCAATCACGATTCGGACGAACAAGCGCCTCTGCAGCATCTCCGCGATTCGCACTTGGAGGGCCCGAAGCACCGCTGCGCCGATCAAAGCCGCGCCAAGAAGCACCGTCAGCACGACCAGAGGCTGAATCAGAGAGCCGAAGGCCACGGTGTTCACGAGCGACTGAACCGCGATGGGGACCGCAAGCGAGAGCAGGCCCAACGCGAAGCCATAGATGATGATGACGGTGATGTCTTCTCTATCGAACGCCAGAAGTTGTAGCGTTCGCCTGAGGGGCGACGGGCGGGAAGACCCAGCGCTCGGGATGGCCGGATTCATGATATTTGAAGCATGATATTTTTTTCGTGCTTGTCAATACATGATTTATGTTTTATGTAAATGGAGACGGCAATAGGATGGCTACTGCAAATCAGACCGCACCAGCATGGACTTTCCTAAGCAATCACGGGCACATACTGCTCTGCATCGCCCGGGATCCCGACATCCGCGTCCGCGAGATTGCACAAGCCGTCGGAATTACGGAACGGGCTGTGCAGCGGATCTTGGGAGAGCTCGAGGAAGCGGGCGCCATCTCGCGGAGGCGCCAGGGCCGTCGCACACACTACCAGATCGACAAGCGCTTCCCCCTTCGGCATCCCATCGAGGCCCACCACTCGGTCGGGGAGCTGCTGCGCTTGGCCGGCTCGAGCGTAGGCGTCGGCGCTACCCGAGCTCGACGCTGATGCCGACGACGAGTTGGTAGTCGTTTTGCTCGAGGGGCGGGTCGTCTGGATCCGGTGGCGGGCCCGGCTCCTCGGTCCGGAGATAGAGAAATGCGATGTCGAAGTCGAGAATGCTCGTGACCTCGATGGACAGATCGGCCTTGCCGGTGTGGTTGGTGTTGCCGATGGTCGTGAGCACCAGGTTCGTCCTCCAGCTCAGCCTGAGATCGATGTCGCCGGTGATCTCGAAGTCCGCATAGGTGTAGAGCGGAATGAACATATCGCTCTGCGGATTGTCTCCGTTCGCGGTGCTGTCGTCTCTGAATCTCAGAAACTGATAGCCGAGGCCGGTCTGAAAATCCCAATTGACCTTGGGCTCGTCGATGAGGTGAACGCCGGCGCCGGTCGCGGGCGTGGCTCGGAACCGAATGTTCTGAAAGCGGTCGTTGAAAAGCTGACCGAATGCGGGCGTAACGAACCAACGGGGGGAGACGAAGACCTTGAAGTTGAGCTCGCCAAGATGCCGATTGACGTTTTGATCGCCGCCGGTCCGGCCGAAGGATGCATTGTAGTTCAAATCGAGAAGCGTGAGCTGGTCTTCCCGGCGCGTGTTGAAATTGATGTCGTAGGTGAACTGGTCAGTATTGCCCCTATTGAAAGTGGCGCCGAACCGAAACTTCATCGACCACCAGTCTCTCTCGCGCTCTCCTCCCGGGATGATCGACTCCAGCTCATCGCGCGGGAATACTTTTATGCCTTCTTCGGTCTCGATGATGACCTGGTCTTTGATGATGATCCCCTTCCCAGTGGCGCTGACTCGATCATCAAACAGGTAGGTCTCCACACGCGGCGAATACAGATGAGTCACATCGGTGAAATCGATGCTGAGCATGTCGAGCTTGTCGCTGTCGAACTCGAGCACATCGTCTCGCATGCGCTCGATCTCACCTTTGACCCATTCGCCCGACACGAGCCGCACCCATTCGAAGCTTTCGTCAAACTCGATGACATAGGTTCCCCCGGCGAGGTCGGTCATCAGTTGCTCTTCGAGCTTCGCCGTACTGGACTTGAGCAACTCCGCAGCGAGCTCGGGGTCGATGGACTCCGTAGGAACGCCACCAGGCACCGTCACCAATTCCTCGATGATTTCCTTTCCGGATGGTTCGGAGGGCGCATCCTCGGGAGCGGGCTCGGGGGGTGGCTCTTGCGCACCGGCATCGAGAGCCATGGTTGTGAGCAGGGCCACGGCCGCCAATCCGGCTCGAAGCGCGCCTCGATTTGGGTTCCTCGAATCGCCATTCATGGGACCGCGCGCTTATACGCGGGCTGCCCCGACGGGTAAAGAGTCGCGGATCTCGCGTCCATCTCGGATGACGTGCCGGCTGCTTTGCGCTACAAGCGGGAACCCGAGGGAGGTGCCGTGACGAGCAGCAAACTGACCAAGAACGATAAGCCCGTCGTCGCCATGCTGACGGGCAGCCCGAGTGATCTCTCCGTAGTCCTCAAGGGACGCGACGTACTCGACAGCCTCGACATTCCGAGCGACGTGCGCGTCCTATCGGCGCATCGCACCCCGCACGAGACCGCTGCGTACATCGAAGCGGCAGAGGCCCGAGGCGTCGAGGTGTTCATCGCCTGCGCCGGCATGGCGGCACATCTTGCCGGAGTCGTCGCCGCGCACACGACCCGTCCCGTCATCGGTGTGCCCATCGCATCGGGAGCGCTGCAAGGTGTCGATGCGTTGCTGTCCACGGTGCAGATGCCTCCCGGTGTGCCAGTGGCGACCGTGGGCATCGACGGCGCAAAGAATGCCGCTTTCTTGGCGGCGCGAATCGTGGCGCTAACCCACCCCGAGGTCCGAGAGCGACTCATCGAACAACTCGAAGAGGGCAAGAAGCGCTATGACTCTCCCGATCCTTCGGTGCCCGGCCAGGCCGCGACTTGACGCCCCGGTGACAGATCCCTAGACGCTTCAAAACGGCGTCCCATGTCGCTCGGCCGCATCCTCATCTTTTTCGGCGTCATCTTCGGTCTGACCGTGGCAACCCACTACTACTTGTGGGCGCGGCTGATCCGCGATCCGATGTGGCCGTCGCCCTGGCGCCAGGTCGCCACCGTATCGCTCGTCGTGCTGGCGCTTTCGATCCCAGCATCGATGATGGCGTGGCGCACATTGCCGCGGCACGTCGCCATTCCAGTCTCGTGGGTCGGGTACGTGTGGATGGGCTCGATGTTCCTGCTGCTCATCCTTCTTTGGGGCGGCGAGCTCGCCCGCTATGGTTGGGTCAAGTATGCGACCCTCGTCTCGATCGACGGAGGTAGGCGTCAGTTTCTCGCGCAACTGCTAGCCGGAAGCGCTGGCGTTGTCGGATTCGCACTTTCGGGCTACGGCATTTGGTCTGCGATAGGTCCCGTCGAGGTCAAGCGCGTGCCGGTGCGTTTGAAGAAGCTTCCCGCGTCGCTCAGCGGACTGCGGCTCGTTCAGCTCACCGACATGCACGTCGGGCTCACCATCGGACGGAGCTTCGTGGAAGACATCGTCCGCAAGGTCAATGCCCTCGAGCCCGATATCGTTGCGATCACCGGCGATCTGATAGATGGCACCGTCGAAGATTTGGGCGCTGCCGTGGCCCCGCTCGGCGAGATCCGCGCGGCGTTGGGGACGTACTTCGTGACTGGAAATCACGAATACTACTCGGGGGCCGACGCATGGCTGGAGTTCCTGAAGGGCCTCGGCATCCGGGCGCTTCGAAACGAGCACGTGGAGGTTCGCAAGAACGGGGAATCGATCCACCTCGCCGGGGTCGACGATTGGACGGCTCACCAGTTCGGCCACGGACACGGCGCCGATATGGCGCGGGCCATGGGCGGGCGGGACGCCAGCAAGCCCGTGGTTCTATTGGCGCACCAACCGGTCCAGTTCGACGAAGCACGCGAGCACGGCGTGGACCTCCAGATCTCGGGCCATACGCATGGCGGGCAGATCTTTCCGTTTGGCTTCTTGACCCGTCTGGTGCAACCGTTCCTCTCGGGCCTGCACAGGCGCGGTGACTCGCAGATCTACGTGAGCTCTGGTACGGGGTATTGGGGGCCTCCCATGCGCATCGCTGCGCCCGCAGAAATCACGCTGATCGAGCTCGACCGGGACGCCGCCGCCTAGACCGAGCACACCCTGAACTGATCCGCCCTCGAAGCCTCAGGTCGCCACTCGGTCTAGAGCCCCGGGCATCGGATTCCGACTTCGCGCTCGATCGCCGCGACCCAGGGATCGTCACCGCTCTCCGGATGCATTCGGAGCCGTCTGAGCTGCGCCAATGCGGCGCTACGGTCTGGTTTGCTGCCAGCCCGGAGCGAGAGCTCGAGCGATACGAGAGTCGAGGCCCGAGTCTGGCCGCTGTACATCGCCCGGCCGAGCGCTTCTCGCGCCTCGACTACGTCGCAGGCGGACAAAGCCGCCATGGACCTGAAGAGCTCGATGGTGGTGAAACCTGGAAATCGATTGGCAGCAACCGAAATTCGCTCGTAGGCAGCCCGGGCGCGAGCCTTTTCCGTATCGCTGCGGTGCATGCGAATGCCCGCACGGTCACCATCACGCGCGAGGGGGCGCAACAGCTCCAAACCCTCATGCCAAGCGTGAATCACGGAAGTATTCAACTGCGAGCCGAGTCGCTCCCCCTCTCTCGTCACGTCTGCGTCGGACACTCGCGAATCGAGCAGACGGCCCGGACGATAGCCAGGCCCGACGATCTCGAATGGATCGAGCGCTGGCGCCACGTCCCGGCGAATGAAGAGGGAGTGTCCGTCTTCGACGAAGCCAAGAGCCCACTCCGCACGGCGGCTAAGGTGCTCCGTTGCCGGGATGTGATCCGAGCGCGTGTGATCGATCACCACGACATTGACGTCCAGCTCCCGCAGCTCTTGCGCGAGAAGATGAACGTCGGCAAAGCTTTGGCCGACCCGCCGGATCATGTCCGGACCGTAGAATGGTACGCGCCCATCGATCAGCAGCTTCGCGCTCGGAGCGGCGAACATGAGAAACCAGCTATCCTCGATGCTGGCGAGGATTCTCGGATGCCCGACGAACCGCTCGATGACCTCTCCTGAAGCCCACGGATACGCGTCCTTCGCCTCACCGAGCCCAAAGCCGAGCGCAGGGACCAACCGCGTCATCCAGACCGCGGATACCACCGCGGCGCAAGCCACGGCCGCAGGCGCGGTGCGGCGCAGCGTCGCGAGCGATGGCACCAGAGAAATGCCGGCCGCGATGAAGGGTGCGCAAAACAGGAGCTGGTGACCTACGAAGCGCAGTGACCGAAAGGCCATCAGGCTCAACAACACACAAAAGACGGCGTAGGCGAGCCCGAACCGCGAGGATCGCGTCACCGGCCGCATCGCCAGGAGGACGAGCAGCGCAGCGGCAATTGGGGCGATCAACAGCCGTAGTGGGTCTCGGGGCGACCATGGGCCCCACTCGACCACGAGCTCGCGATACTGGGGATCGAGCACGTGCGCGATCGCATCCGTCGCGATGGCCAAGCCAAATGGGGTACATGCCGTGGCTACGCCCTGTAGCGCCAACAAGCCCAGCATCCACCGAAACGCGTTCGTGCGAATCGACAAGACGGCGAAGATTGCGCTGATCGTCACTCCGAGGAGGTGTGAGCCGTGTGCGTTCACCCACACGAGCTGCAGCAGCGTGAGCCCCGCGAGAATCCAGCCTTTCCTCTGAGCCGATTCTCGATCGGAAAAGAATGCGCGGATACCGAGAAGCAAGATAGCTAGAAACAGGAGGCCTACGACCTGGGGCCGCGTGGTGAACCGAAACCGGACGATCGGAAGCACGATTAAGAGCCCGGCGAGCGCAAGTGGCCCGGCGAGCTCGGCTCCTAGAGCCAACCGGCTGGCCAGGACCACGAGGAGATAGCCGAGCAAACCCAACGCAGCACACTTGAGCAAGACCAAGGTGCTGGCTCCCAAATGGTCGTAGACCATCCAGGTGACCCAATCGTATGCCCACTCGTAGTTATTCCAGGGCTGCGGGGCGGGCTTCCAAAATGAGAAGAGATCGACTTTCGGGACCCTGCCGAGCGCCGCGATCTGCCGCCCCTGGGCCAGGTGCCCATAGGCATCTGCGTTGAAGAGCGGAAACAGTCCGCTGAGGAAGAACGCCAGGGCGGACGCCCAAGCGCTCCATGACGGCAGCCCCCGTGGCACGCATGGAGTGTCAGCCGAAGCGCGACGGCCGGTCAAACAAGACGCAGCGTCAGAGGATCGAACGGAGCGCGGGCTCGAGCGTGGGGTATTGCCACTCGAACCCGTGAGCGTGAAGCTCGGCCGGGATCACGCGGACACCACCGATCAGCAGCTCGTTTGCCATCTCCGAACCGAGTGCCAGCCGCAAAGCAAACTCGGGTACAGGCAGCACCGTGGGACGCTTGAGAACGCGACCCAGGGTGGACGTGAAATCCGCGTTGGTCACAGGCGTAGGCGAGACGAAATTCGCGGGTCCTCGCAGGTCGTCGCGATCGAGCGCGAAGATGATGGCTGAGATCAGATCCTCCAAGGCGATCCAGCTCATGTATTGGGTCCCATCTCCGATGCGACCGCCAACTCCCAAGACGAATGGCATCTTCATCTTCTCGAGCGCGCCCCCTTCGGAGGAAAGCACCATGCCGAAGCGCGCGAGCACTACCCGAATCCCAGCTTCACTAGCCGGAGACGTCGCAGCCTCCCATTCGCGGCACACGGAGGCGAGAAAGCCGCTCCCCGAGGCGCTGCGCTCATCCAGCGTCTCGGAGCCGCGCGTCCCGTAGTAGTTGACTCCGGAAGCGGAGACCAGCACATTCGGCCTCGGCGAAAGCCTTGCGAGAGCGCCCGCAAGCAGCTGTGTGCCCTGGACTCGGCTGTCGCGAATTTTCTTCTTCTTGCTCTCGGTCCAGCGTCCGGACCCGATGTTCTCGCCCGCAAGATGGACCGCCCCCATCACGCCCCGAAGCGCTTCCGAGTCGATCGTGCCGGCGCTCGGATCCCACCGTACCTCGTCGTCCGCCGAGGCCACGCGCCGCACTAGGCGCAGAACCTCGAAGCCATGGGCCTGAAGCGCGGGCACCAGAGCTTCACCGACGAGCCCGGAAGCCCCGGTCACGGCGATTTTCCCGCGTACAGTCATCCACACCCATCCTGGCGCAGTAGGCGTCGGGCGCAACCAGGTTTTTTCCACGTGGCCGGCGCCACGAACAATCGCTATGGTCCAGCACCTTGCGAGTCCTGTTCATCGCCCCTCAAGCATTCACCTCGAGCCAGGAGGCGCGCGACGTGCTGACCTTGGCCAAGGTCTTGCGCCGCGCTGATCACAGCGTCGAGCTCGTCTCTCCACTCTACGGTCACATCAACGTGACGAAGCTCGCGCTGGCGCGGCGGCTCACCAAGCTCGAGGTCGAGCTCGGTGGCAGGACATGGTCCTGCGAGCTCTATACGGGACGCAATCCAGATGGCGTCGACCTCACCTTCATCGGAAACGAGGAGGTACTCTTGTCTGCGGGGTCGCTCACCGGCGAAGGTGAGCAGCTCGACGCGACGCGTGTCGGTGTGTTCGCCGCGGCCGCGGCCGAGCATGTCCGGCAGAACGCCAAAGGCCACGACGTCGTTCATGCGCATGGCTGGGCTGGCGCCGCCGCGGTGGCGCGCTTACGGTCCGTGGTCCCCGAGCTGCCTGCCGTTCTCACCGTGTACGATGCCGAGCATCAAGGAAGGTTCGACGAACGGGACGCGGAATGGTTGGGCCTGGGCGAGGAAGCCCGCGAAGGTGAGCGTATCAACGTGCTGAGGGCGGGCTTGCTGAGCGCGGATCGAGTCACGACCTTGTCGCCCAACTATGCGCACCGTCTTCAGCGCCCCGAGAGCAGCAACCCCTTGGCCCCCGTGTTTCGAGAGGTCGGCCCTCGCCTCATCGGTGTGAGGCACGGAATAGACCCTGCTCGCTGGAACCCCGCGACGGACGGTCATCTGTCGTCCCGCTTCGATCCGTTCGACATGGAGGGAAAAGGGGAGTGCAAGGCGGCCCTTCAGCGTGACGTGATGCTCCCGGTCCGCAGTGACGTGCCCTTGTTTGCCGCGCTCGGGCGGGTCGAAGGTGACGGAATGGACCTCTTGGCCAAGGTCGGGTCCGACTTCCTGCGGAACGACGTGCAATTGGTCGTTCAGCTGGAAGGCGGCGGAGAGCTGGTCGCGATCTACGAGGAGCTCTGGGACCAATGGCCCGATCGCATTCAGATCAGGACTGGCAACGACGAGGCGTTCAGGCACACGCTCATCGCGGCCAGCGATTTCGTCGTGGTTCCGGGCCGCGAAGCTCCGACGGACAACATCCAGATGCGGGCGCAGCGCTACGGCGCATTGCCGATTGTTCATCGGGAAGGCGGTCTGGCTGACGACGTGGTGGATTGCGAGGCGTCGTTGAAGACGGGTTCCGGGTTCCTCTACGACACCCCCACGGAAAGGTCTTTGCTTTCGGCTCTCCAACGGGCCGCGGCCGCGTTTGCCAATGCCAAGGCGTTTCGAGAGCTGCAGAGCCGTGTGATGCGAATCGACCACTCCTGGGAGCGTACGATTCGTCTCTACGAGCGGACCTATCGCGATGCGATCAGTGAGCGCGCGGACTAACCCCGATCGACGTGCTTCGTGCTCAAGGGGCGTTCCGGCAGCGTCGCATCGCTCGGGCGAAGGTAGTGAGGCTCCAAGGACGCGAGGTCCGCTGGCCCTTCGGTCCGCATGACGAGGAGCACCTCCGCTACCAACGCCTCGGGCACGATGACGTATCCTTCGCCCGAACGAGAGATCGGCCGATCCCCAACCGCGCGGCGAATCTGCTCGAGGACGTCGGCTGGGGAACCCAAGATGGGGGGTACGAGCTCGTCGAGCCCGCCTTCGGGCACGGTATAGGCCGCCGCAAGCACGTCGCCCCGATATGCCTTCATGATGGGCACGCGTACCGTATCCGGGTCGGAAACCTCGATGGATCGAGCGATCACTCGAAGCGAGCTGACCCCCACGATGGGAAGGTCCAAGCCGAGCGCCAAGCCCTTCGCAGTCGCCAACCCCACGCGTAGGCTGGTGAATCCGCCGGGGCCGGTGACGACGCCGATGCCGACGAGCTCTTCCCGAGAGACGTCTGCTTCCGAAAGCGCCGATTCGATGTAACCAAAGAGATTCTCGGCGTTCCGGCCGGACGAACGCCAGCAAACGGAAGCACAGGACCCGTCATCGCGCGTGACGGCCACCGTCCCGTGCTCAGTCGCGGTGTCGATGCATAGAAGCTTCATGGGGTCGCTTGACGCATGCCTACGCGCAGACTAGCGTCCGCGCCAGCGAAGTGCTCGCCCGCGCTGCCTGCCGGTGATCCCGCACGAATGAGCAATCGACGAGACAGAGCTGCTTCGAGAGCGGCGCGCCAGCCGAAGAAGACTGAAAGCTGGAAATCGAATCTGCTGACCATCGGCGGGGCGCTGTTGCTGGCGTTGTTCATCCGGGTGACTCTGTTCGAGGCTTTCGCCATCGATGGGCCGTCGATGGAGCCCACCTTGCAGGATGGTGACCGGGTCGTCGTGGCCAAGTACCCGTATGGACTATTCCTTCCCTTCACAAACGAGGCCGTCGTGAACTGGGGCGGGCCCGACCCCGGGGACGTGATCATCCTGCACAGCCCTGCGGACAACGAAGACATCGTCAAGCGGGTGATCGGAGTCGGGGGCGACGAAATCGTCATCCGTGACGGGAAGATCGTTCGCAACGGCGAGGTCCTGGAAACGGTCGAGCTCGGCCCTTGCGCGAACGAGGAGCAGAGAAACATCGACCCCACGTGCAGGATCTATCTCGAAAAGCTGGACGGAACCTCACACCGAATCAGCCACTCGAAGCACGATTTCCCGCTCGACCGTCTGCCTCTGGAGGTTCCCGAAGACCACGTCTACGTGCTCGGCGATCATCGCGATAGCTCCAATGACAGCCGAAACCCCCTGATCGGCGCCGTACCCAACTCGCGAATCAAGGGCAAGGCTCTGTTCATCTACATGTCTTGGAAAAATACGCACGACTCGTTGTTGCAACGCATCCGCTGGTCCCGCATCGGAACCGCCGTAAACTAATCAGCTCTTTCTAGCGATTGGTTGGCCAGTGGGTTTGGAGCGCGAAATCGTGGCGCGGATGCGCGATGAGATTGGAGCCGTCGACAAGGAGGCTCCCGAATCGGTCGCCCTCGTGTACCCGAGCCCGTATCGCGTCGGCATGTCCTCACTCGGATATCAGACCATTTATCGCTCGATCAACGACTCGAACGGACGCGCGGCCCACCGCGCGTTCTTGCCCGACGACGTCGGCGCATGGCGGCAGTCACGAGTGCCTCTGCTGACCTACGAAAAGCTTCGACCGGTTTCCGACTACCCGGTCATTGCGTTTTCCGTCGCGTACGAGGCGGAGTTGGCGGGCATGATCGAGACCCTCGAGCTGTCGGGGCTGGCGCCGCTGGCTCAGCACCGCAGCCCGCAGGATCCGTTCGTCCTCGTCGGCGGCCCGCTCACGTTCAGCAATCCTCTGCCGCTGGCTCCTTTCGCCGACGGCGTGTTGATGGGCGAGGCCGATCAGTCGATCCATGACGTGTTGGGGGTGGTCTTCGGCTCGGCCTCGAAGGCCGATGCGCTTCGCGTGCTCGCGGATCATCCCCACGTCTTCGTCCCGAGCCTGCATGGGGACGTCCTGCCGCCCATCGACAAGGCGGAGGACGCGACGCTTCCCGCATTTTCGCAGGTCATCACCCCGCACACGGAGCTCCGCAACATGTTCCTGATCGAGCCGGAACGGGGCTGCCATCGCGGATGCACCTATTGTGTGATGCGACGCTCCACGAACGACGGGATGCGCATCGTGAAGCAGGAGCGCGTCTTGTCGTTGATTCCGGACCACGCCAAGCGGGTGGGCCTGGTAGGCGCCGCCACGACCGATCATCCTCAGATCGTCGACATCGTGCACGCGCTGGCGGAGTCCGGTCGCGAGGTCGGGCTGTCGTCCTTGCGCGCGGACCGTCTGACGGACGACTTGGTCTCCGCGCTTGCCCGGGGCGGCCATCGGATCTTGACCACCGCCAGCGACGGCTCGAGCCAGCGGATGCGGGATGCGATACAGCGCCGGACCAGCGAAGCGCAGCTCAGGCAGGCAGCCATGCTCGCACGCCGTCATGGCATGAAGCGCCTCAAGCTCTACGTGATGGTGGGGCTCCCCGGCGAAACCGACGATGACATCGACGAGCTCGTCGAGCTCGGAAAGGAGCTCTCGTCGACCATCCCGCTTTCCCTCGGCGTGGCTCCGTTCGTCGCGAAGCGGAACACGCCGCTAGACGGCTATCCGTTCGCCGGCATCCCCTTGGTGGAGTCCCGGCTGCGCCGGCTTCGAAGGGGCGTGCGGGGGCGCGTCGACGTGCGCGCGACGAGCGCCCGCTGGGCGTGGGTCGAGTACGTGCTCGCGCAAGGAGGCCGCGCCGAGGGGTTGGCGGTGCTCGACGCCGTGCGAGCGGGCGGGCGTTTTTCCGACTGGAAGGGCGCATTCGAAGCGCTCCCGCCAGACCGCCGACGTCGGTCCTTGGTGAGACCGGGGGACCGTCTCGGCCGCGCGAGCTAGACCGAGTCCACTCGGTCTAGCTCACGAAGTTGGCCGCGGCCGAAACCGCCCAGTCGAGGTAGCGCCCGGGTGTGATGCCCATCCGGACCACGTAGTACCCTGCCAGGACCAGGGCCGCGATCACGTACGTGGATTGCATCGGTACGGCGATAGGGCTGCCCTCTTCGGGCTCACGCATGAACAAATAGACGATGACCTTGAGGTAGTAGTAGGCGCCGATGGCGCTTGCGAGGACGCCGACGACGGCCAGCCATACGAGCCCCGACTGCACGGCGGCGCTGAAGACGTAGTACTTGCCGAAGAACCCGGCAGTTGGAGGCATCCCGAGCAGCGAGAGCACTCCGATGACGAAAGGCAGCGCCGCCAGCGGATGCCGCCGACCGGCGCCCGCGAGATCCTCGTAGCTGACCGCCTCTTTGCCTTTCGAGCCCATCAGGATCAGAGAGCCGAAGGCGAGCACGTTCGAAACGGTGTACGCGCCCATGTAGTAGAGCACGGAGCTTACGGCGGCCGAGCCGGCTTCGTGTGCCGCAGCAAGACCCACCAAGATGTAGCCCGCGTGCGCAACGGACGAGTAGGCGAGCATCCGCTTGACGCTGCTCTGCGCCAGCGCGGCGACGTTGCCGAACACCATGCTCACGACCGACAGCAGGATGATCACCGGGGTCCAGCCGGTGTAGAGGCTCATGGTCGACGGGTCGCCGAATGCGCCAACCAGAACCCGAACGAGCACGGCGACCGCGGCTGCCTTGACCCCCACGGACATGAAGGTGGTCACGGGCGTCGCGGCGCCCTCGTAGGCATCGGGAACCCACATGTGAAATGGCACCGCGCCCACCTTGAACGTCAGCCCGACGATCAACATGACCAGCGCGAGGATGGTGAGAATCGAATCCGCCCGGCCGGCGGCAATGACCTCGCGAATGCCGGCAAGATCGGTCTGCCCGGTCGCTCCGTAGAGCAGGGCGCTTCCGAAGAGGAGGATGGCGGCGGCAAAGGAGCCGAGCAGGAAATACTTCACTGCGCCTTCGACGGCTCGTGCGCTGGTGCGGCGATAGGCAACGAGCGCGTAGACCCCCAAGGACATGGTTTCGAGGCCCAGGAAGATGCTCAGCAGGTCCACGGCGCGCGCGAGCACCATTGCGCCAAACGCCGTGAACACGACGAGCACGTAGAACTCACCCCGCTCGAAGCCGTGCTCGCGCAGGTATCCTCCTGCCAGGAGCGCCGAGAGACCAGCCCCTACGCAAATGACGACGTCGAAAAAGAGGCCCAGACGGTCGACGGCGAGGTAGCGGGTCACCAGCTCGGGCGCCGGTGCCAGCTCGGGACCCACGAGCATGGCTCCGGCGAGGGCGGCGGCCATGAAGAGCGACACTGCGGTCACGACCGCAAGCTCCTTTCGGTCGCTGGTGAACGCATCGATGATCATGATGCTCAGCCCTGCCACGACCAGCAGAAGAAGAGGCGACACGCCCATCAAGGAGCTCATGGCCGGCCCTCCTGGTCTGCGCCTTCCGTCACGGCAAGCTCGCCCGCGGCTGCCAGCTCGCGCTTGAGCAGCTCGAAGTCCACCAAACGCGGCTCCGAGGTACGGCGCCCCTCGTCGTAGCGGACGGTGAAGTCGGTGACAAACTCGTCGGCAGCCGGGTTCATCTTGTCGAGGAAGAAGCTCGGATAGAGGCCGATCCAGAACACCACCCCGACGAGCGGAAGCAGCGACAGAACCTCCCTGAGATTCAGGTCGGAGAGGGTCGAGTTTTCCTCGTGCACGACCTTGCCCCAGAACATCCGCAAGACCGCGTGGAGCATGTACACGGCTGCGAAGATCACGCCAGTGGCCGCGAGCAGAGTCATCACGAACCAAGCGGTCCCGAAGCCGATGGGCGTCCGCGAAAAGAAGGCGCCGGCCAAGACCATGAATTCACCGATGAAGCCGTTCGTGCCGGGAAGCCCGATCGAGCTCATCGTGATGATGACGAAGAACAACGCGTACCAAGGCATGACCTTCGCGAGCCCGCCGAAGTCATCGAGCATGCGGGTGTGCCGGCGGTCGTAGATCACACCAACCAAGAGAAAGAGCGCCCCCGTCGAGACGCCGTGGTTGATCATCTGAAGCATGGCGCCGGAGATGCCGTTTCGGTTCATCGCGAAAAGACCGAGCAAGATGAACCCCATGTGACTAACGGAACTGTATGCCACCAGCTTCTTGAGGTCGCGCTGAACCCATGCTGCGTACGCACCGTAGATGATCCCGACCACACCGAGCCCGGCGAGAACGGGACCCATGGCCTGGCTGGCGACCGGGAAGAGCGGCATGGCGAACCGGACGAAGCCGTAGATTCCGAGCTTCAGCAGGACGGCGGCCAGAATGACCGAGCCCCCCGTCGGCGCCTGGACGTGCGCGTCGGGCAACCAGGTGTGAAACGGGAACATGGGAACCTTGATCGCAAACGCCAGCGCGAACGCAGCGAAGCACAGGTATTGCGGTAATGCCGGCAGGACGAGGCTCGACAGCTCCTGAAGATCGAACGTGTAGTGCCCGGCCAGCTCCCGATAGCTCGATACGACGTACAGGATGGCGACCAGCATCAGCAGGCTGCCCACCATGGTGTACAAGAAGAACTTGAGCGCAGCGTATACGCGGTCTTTTCCGCCCCAAATGCCGATGATCAAATACATCGGCACCAGCATGAGCTCCCAGAACACGTAGAAGAGGAACAGATCGAGCGCCACGAACGCACCGAGCATGCCGAGCTCGAGAAGCAAGAACGAGAGCGCGTACTCCTTGATACGCGTCGTGATGCTGCCCCACGAAGCATAGAGAGCGACGGGAGATAGCGCCGTCGTCAGAATGACCAGCCAAAGGGAGAAGCCATCGATGCCGACCTTGTAGGAGATCCCGAAGGACTCTACCCATTGCACCTGCTCGACGAATCGGTATCCGGCGGTCGAGTAGTCGGCGAAAACCAGCCGCAAGCTCACGAGCAGCTCGAGCAGCATCGCGCCGATCGAAAAGCGACGCACCGTACGCTCCCAGGGACGCGGGAGGAGCAGGACCACCAACGCGCTGAGCGCGGGAATCGCAAGGAGCCACGACACGATGTGAGAGTTCATCGGAGCACCTCACGAGACGATGGCGGCATCAGTGACGCCCGGGGCGCCGCGTCCTCGAACGCGAACGGCAACGCGAGCTCCCGCGAAGCTCGACGGGTGTTTCCGAAAGCATTCCGGACCTCCACCGTCGCCTCGACGAGCGGCCGTGCGAATACGCGCGCCTGACCAAGCCGACCCACACGTCCCATCGGCAAGCGCATCTCCTGGCTGCCCGTGGGCACAAAGGGCTTGCGGAACACCAGGTCGGCGCCATCGACGCGAACCTCGAATCCACGCTCGCTGGGCGTCATGCGCTCGGCGGGAACCACGGACTCGATGGGAAGGGACGTCCATTTCTCGGTGACGCGAATCCGGCGTTCGCTGCCGGTCTCGATGCTCCGCAAGAACACTGCCACCCCGCGCATGTCGTCTTGCTGGTACTCGAACGAAGTGGATGCAGCGGTGGTCCACGCCGTCTCGAACTCACCATCGGAGTTCGCGTCCCAGCGATACTCGTAGCCGAGCCCCTTCGGCGCTTCGAGCGCCACTTCCGTCCCCTCGAAGTCCGCCTCGATGGCGGCATGAGGCGCCCAAAACCACGCCATCACCGCAACGAAGCCGACCACCATCACCGCTCCGTACATCTGGACCACGCCATTCTGCAGATGGGCGAAGAGCCGACCGGCCGCGCGGACGTTGAAGCTCGGCAGACGAGTCATGAGCGCATCGACGAACGTCATGTCGGAGTGGCCGACCGCGGCGGCGAGCTTCCTGATTGGATTGACGATGATTGCCGCGTACAGCTCGTCCACACGCCACTTCTCGAACGCGAGCTGATAGAGCCGGGCCGGTGCTGCCTTCGCGAGCGCGTCCTCGTTCTCGTTGCGGTAGAGCATCCAGGCCGCGCCGATGCCGACGGCCATCGCCGCAAAAGCGAGACCGGAAGCCAAGTTGACGACGCTGAGCTCCTCGGGAACCGGTCGGCCCGCCACCGAGGACTCCATCCAGTGGCCCCACCAACTGGGCAGATGCGTTCCCGTAACCGGCATGACGTGCGGCAATCCCAGGAAGCCCACCACGAGCGCACCGATGCCTAGCACGACGAGCGGAATTGCCATGCTCGGCGGAGATTCGTGCGGGTGCGCGTCGTACGGATGGTCGCCGGACTGATCCGCGCTTCGGTACTCGCCGGTGAACGTCAAGAAATACAGACGGAACATGTAGAAAGCCGTCATCACCGCCGCGAGCGTGAGGCCGATCAGGGTGAACCACCCCACCGCCTGCATCAGCGCATCGTCGGGACGATGAATCTGGGCAGCCGCGCCGAGCAGGATCTCGTCCTTGGAGAAGAACCCGCTGGTCAAGGGGAACCCTGCAATCGCAAGACAGCTGGCGAGGAACGTCCAACGCGTGGTCGGGAGATCTTTCTTCAACCCGCCCAGCTTGAAGATGTCGGCGTCTCCGTGCGCGTGTACCGCGTGCATCACAGAGCCAGCGCCGAGGAACAGGCAGGCCTTGAAGAAGGCATGAGTGAATACGTGAAAGAAGCCCGCTGCAAAGAACCCCACCCCAACCGCAGCGAACATGAATCCCAGCTGACTCACCGTGGAGTAAGCCAGGATTTTCTTCATCTCCCGCTGGGCCACTGCGATGGATGCGGCCAGCAACGCGGTGAGCGTGCCGATCACGGCGATGACGGACATCGCAACGTCCGAGGTGATGAACAAAGGGGAGAGGCGACAACACAGGTAGACGCCCGCAGTGACCATGGTCGCGGCATGAATGAGCGCCGAGACCGGCGTGGGCCCAGCCATGGCGTCGGGAAGCCAAACGTAGAGCGGAATCTGGGCGCTCTTGCCGGTGCACCCGAGGAACAGAAACAAGCAAGCGATGGTGGCGAGGCTAGGCGCAACTCCGAAGATCAAGACCGGAAAGTCCGCCTGAAACCGGCCGTCGACCGCGGCGGCATTGATTTCGGAGAACTCGAAGGACCCCGCAACGACCACCAGGATGAGCATCCCGATCAGGACTCCGAAGTCGCCGATCCTGTTGACGACGAACGCCTTTCGTCCGGCCGCTGCGTAGTCGCGATTCTGATACCAGAAGCCGATCAGCAGGTACGAGCACAGGCCCACACCCTCCCAGCCCACGAACATGAGGGGCATGCTGCTGCCAAGGACGAGAATCAACATCGAGGCCATGAACAGGTTCAGGAAGCTCATGAACCTTGGGTAGCCCTCGTCCTCGCCCATGTAGCCGACGCTGTAGAGATGGATGAGGCCGCCGACGCCGGTCACCACGAGCGTCATGATGCCGCTCAGAGAATCCATCGCGAAGCGGACGTTGACCGGCACCACCTGCCCGCCAGGAAGCTTCAGCGAGAACCATTCGTAGAAGTGGTAGACGAGGGTTGCATGATGGGCCTCGTGGTGAAGTCCGTAGAGCTGGACGAACGAGGCCACGGCCAGCCCGAAGGAAACCGCCACGGACCCGACGCCGACCAACGTGACCAACCCCTTGGCGAGATAGCGGCCGAGCAGGCCGTTTGTGACCGCGCCGCCCAGCGGAAACAGGACGAGCAAAAGGAGCATGATCTGCTGAGTGGCTTCTATCTGCATGGACTCAATACTTCAGCAGCGTCGCATCGTCGGTATCGACCGTCCTCTTGATGCGGTAATAAGCGATGAGGATCGCGAGGCCGACGGCCGCCTCGGCCGCCGCGACTGCAATGACGAAGAACGCGAAGACCTGACCGTCGTGGTTCCCGGGATAGGCTCGGTTGAAGGCCAGCAGGAGAACGTTGACCGAGTTGAGCATGAGCTCGATCGACATGAGCTGAACGAGCATGTTGCGGCGGCTCAAGAAGCCAACGGCGCCGATGCCGAATAGAACCGAGGCCAATGCCAAATAAGTGCCGATGCCCAACATCTGGTTTCACTCCATGCGGCTTCGGGCTACTGCAATCGCGCCGATGATGGCGACCAGCAAGGTGATCGACACCACCTCGAACGGCACCAGGGCTTCCTTGTAGACGGCCATGCCGAGGCCTTCGACGGTCCCGAAACCCGGCGGGACCTCGACCCAGGGGGCGTCGAAGTACGCCACCGAGGTCGACACCGCGAGAACGATGACGATGGTCAGCGCGATGCCCAGGGTCCGTGAGGTGATGCGGCCTTGAACCGGACCGACTTCCGCAGCTGGACCGATCAGCATGATGACGAAGACAAACAGCACGACGATCGCGCCCGCGTAAACCAGGAGCTGCAGGGCCGCGAGAAGCTGTGCGTTCAGGGTCAGGAACATGCCTGCCAGCGAAACGATGTGCGCCAATAGACCGATTGCCGCGCGAAGTGGGCGACGGGCCGAAATGGTCATCAGACCGCCGGCCATCGCCAAGATTGCCGTCACCACGAAGAGGGTTGCGCCAGGAATGCTCACGCTTGCACCTCGACCAGGCTTCGCACGCTCTCGTCATGCCGGACACTATCGGGGATACCGTTTAGCGCGGCGTCCATGAACTCCTCGCGGAACTTCTGCACCATGCCGAGCATGGGCATGGCCGTGCCATCGGCAAACGCGCAAATCGTATTGCCCATCATGTTGTTTGCGATGTTGACCAACAGATCGACGTCCTCGTGCTTTCCCCGACCTGCGCAGAGATTGTCGAGCACGTCGACGAGCCAACCGCAGCCCTCACGGCACGGGGTGCACTGCCCGCACGATTCGTGCTTGTAGAAGCGCATGAGGTTTCGACACGCCTCCACCATGCTCACGGTGTCGTCCATGACGATGGCGCAGCAAGTACCGAGCATGGTGCCGAGGGCGCGGTAGGTGTCGACGCCCATGGGCACGTCGATTTCGCTCATGCCGTCCCACTGGTGAAGCGGATGATCGGGATTCGGAGCGTGGACCTTGCGGCGCGGGTCGAGCAAGGGAGTCGAGGAGCCTCCCGGGATTACCGCCTTGAGCGGTCGATCGCGGAGCATGCCGCCAGCGTAGTCCTCGATGAGCTCGCGCATGGTGATTCCGACCGGCGCTTCGTAGAGCCCGGGGTTCTTCACGTGTCCGCTCACGCCGTAGATGCGGACGCCCCCGTCGCCCGGAAGTCGGCTGAGCGAAGCCCATGCATCTCCCCCCATTTCGATGATGTCGGGAACCGAGGCAATGCTCTCCACGTTGTTGACGATCGTCGGCATCCCAAAGACGCCTTTGACCGCCGGAAACGGGGGCTTGAGCCGGGGCTCTCCGCGGCGTCCTTCGAGGGAGTTCAGCAACGCCGTCTCCTCGCCGCAAATGTACGCCCCGGCGCCCAGGTGAACATGAATGTCGATCGGATGCTCGATGCCGAAGGGCCGCTGCCCTAGATACCCCGCCTGCTTTGCCTCGGCGATCGCCGCCTCCAACCGCGCGGCGGAAAAGGCCAGCTCCCCGCGGACGTAGATGTACGCGACGTGCGCGTCGATGGCGAAACACGAGATGATGGCTCCCTCGAGCAGCCGGTGGGGATCCAGATCCATGATGCTTCGGTCTTTGAAGGTGCCGGGCTCGCTCTCGTCGGCATTGATGACCAGGTAGACCTGATCGCCCTCCTGCGGATTGAGGAAGCCCCACTTCACCCCCGCGGGGAAGCCCGCTCCGCCGCGACCGCGAAGGTTGGCCTTTTTGACCTCTTCTTTGAGCTCGGCGGGCTTGCGGGCCGTGAGCGCCTCCCTGGCGACACGATAGGCGCCTGCCTTCTCGGCATTGGCCAGCTTCCAGCTCTCGTGGATGCCGTATCTAGAGGTCAACAGCGGCTCGAAAAACCGGGTCATGATTCATCACCCTTCGAAGACCGCGCAGAAGGAGGCGGCTGCGACGCGACTCGGACAGCCTCTTTGCTCGGCGGCGGAGGCGCCGAGCTAGCGCCCTTGCGCGGGCCGCGGAACGTCGCGTGCGTCGCAAACTCCTCTGCGGCCGCTTCGGCACCTTTGGTGAGGTGCGCCTCGATGATGCGGTCCAAAAGCTCGACATCGAGGTTCTCGTAGTAGCGGTCGTTGATCTGCACCATCGGAGCCTGCCCGCATGCTGCAAGGCATTCAGCCTTGAGCAACGTGAACTTGCCATCGGAGCTTGTTTGCCCCGCCGAGCAGCCGAGCTTTTGCTCGAGGTGCTCTTGAATGACTTTGCCACCCCGCAGATCGCACGAGAGGGTCCGGCACACCCAGATGATGTTCTCTCCGACGGGCTCGTCGAAGAACATCGTGTAGAAGGTGACGACGCCCTTGACCGCTGCGGTGGACAATCCGAGGCGTTCGGCCACGTACTCGATGACCTCGGGGCTGATCCAGCCGTGTTGCCGCTGACACAGCCACAACATCGGCAACAGCGCCGCCCGGCGCTCCGGATATCGGGTCAAAATCTCGTCGACCTGTTTTTCACGGTCCGGCGTTAGCGCAAATGCCATGGCGGGGCGCGGGGACGCTAGGCCCGGGGGAGCCACCTGTCAAGCTCGGCGAAACGGTGATAATCCCGGGGCCAGATGATGGAAGACGCGCCAGCGCCACGCTCTCGAAACGTCGGCCTGTGGGTCGGTCTCGGGTGCCTCGGAACCCTGGTCCTGTCCTGCTGTCTGTTCACCTATTGGGCTCAAGCCTATGGATGGCGGGTCATCCTCACACAAGGGGATGAAACCAAGATGTGGGCGTCGAGGACAATCCTCGTCGGTGCGCTGGGGAGCTCCGCGAAGAGCTGCAAAGATGGCGCGATCGGCGACGACGCGCTGCCGTGGTTCCATCCGGACATGCCTGCGGAGTCGCGCGATCGCGTATGCGCGCTCGACGAGGCAGCGCTGCGACGCCTCGGAACGCCGGAGCAGTCCTCCACGTCGATCCTCCACGACACCGATCGCGCTGAAATGGCCGCGCGCTTTGGGATGGATCCCGCTCTATGCTTCGAGCACTCCACCGATGACGTCAGCGCGGTCGGATGCTTCGATCCGAGCGCCGAGACCGGAACGATCCCATATCAGATCATCGATCTGACGGTTCGCCAGCCTTAGTCTCGACTGGCGGCGTGCGAAACGCGACCGTCAGACCTGCGCTTCCAGGATAGTCTCTGGGCCGTAGCTGCAGCAGCACGCAAGGCTCCGACCCTTGGTCCGTCACACAGGTCGCAAGGCCGGTATAGGTTCGGTGTTGACGCAAGCCGTGCCATTGGACCCCGGCGGGTAGCTCCCGCTCGTGAGGATGGCGAAAGGTAGAAATGGAGCCATCCTTTTCGAGGAACACGATCTCGGCCTGGAGCACGTTTGGATTCTCCGAGAACGAGTAGTCGAGCATTCGCCAAAACAGCGCCTCCCCATGTCGTAGCTGTGCCTCGGTGATCTCCATTCGCTCGGCCTGCATGCGCTCGAACACCGGCCGCAGATTGTCCGGAAGTGACTCCTCGTCGCCTTCGCGGGCCTGTACGAGCAGGCGCTTACGCTCGACGTCGGCGCGGAGCTCGAGCAGGCTCAGAGCCCTCGAGCGCAGCTCGTCGAAGTGCTCCACGTGAGGCTGTGCAGCGCGAACGGCCTCCGCCTTGCCGGTGCAGCTCACGATGCAAAGGCTCAGAAGAAGCCACCCTACGCCCTGGCGCATGTCCCCTACAGTAGTCGACGGGGCGGGCGAGCCCAACTAAAGTTGAGCCGATGGCGCTCATCGAGTTTCACGGGGTCCAGAAGGCCTTCGGATCGAAGGTCGTCTATCGAGATTTGAATCTCGACATTCACGAGCGAGAAGTCATCACCATCATCGGTGGCTCGGGTCAAGGCAAGAGCGTCATGCTCAAGATGTTGATCGGGCTTCTCGACGTGGACGCAGGAACCATCAGTTTCGACGGGCAGAAGATCTCCGGAATGACCGAACAGGAGTATGCGCCGGTGCGACGCCGCATGGCGATGCTCTTTCAGGCGGGGGCGCTCTTCGACTCCCTTAACACCAAAGAGAACGTCGCCTATGGTTTACGCGAGCAGATGGACATGACGGAGCGCGAAATCTCCGAGCGGGTCCGGGAGTCGCTCGAGTACGTCGGACTGCCCGGCACCGAGGAGACGTGGCCGAACGATCTCTCTGGCGGCATGAAGAAGCGGGTAGCGTTAGCGCGGGCGCTGGCGATGCGGCCGGAGGTGTTGCTGTACGACGAGCCCACCACTGGGCTCGATCCCGTGAACGTCACCCGGATCGCCGATCTGATCCAACATCTAAACGACAAGCTGGACGTGACCTCGGTCGTCGTGACCCACGACATGGATACCGCACTGGCGATCAGCGACCGGATCGCCATGATCCACGATGGCTACGTGATTTTCTCGGGCACTCCCGATGAGTTGCGGGCCTCGGAAGACCCGCGAGTTCGGGACTTCATCGAAGGCAACGCTCCAGTCGACGAGGACACCGAAACTCTGCTAAGGAGTGCGGGGTAAGGGGCTGGGTTGGGCAGCAAATGAGGACCACCGCCGGTACTCGCCTTCGTGTTGGCATCTTCGTCTTGGTCGCATTGGTGATCGGGGCGAGCGTCGCTTTTGCAATTGGCGCGCAGGAGAACGTCTTCGCGCCGAAGACGACCTATCACGCCATCTTCGAGAACGTGGGCGGCCTCCAGAAGGGCAATACCGTCCGGGTGGCCGGCGTGAACGTCGGGTCCGTGACCGACGTCATCATCGCCGAGTCCGGAAAGATCGAAGTTTACTTTCGCATCATCGACGACGCGACGCACCTGATCCGTGGCGAGCCGGGTGTCGCCGTCGGCAGCGAAGAGCCCCAAGGGAGCGTGGCTTCGATTGGGAGCAAGGGCCTGCTCGGCGATCGCTTGGTAGAAATCTCGGTGGGCGCGGATGAGTATCCCGAATGGGATCCCGACGAGCCCATTCCCGTCTCGGTGGGTGGCGGCATCATGGACATGGCCGAGCGTACGCTGGAGGAGGTCGAGGGCACGGCGCACAACCTGCGACTCGCCACTGACCCGTTTGCTGATCAGGAGTTCTCGAACGACCTGAAAGAGACCGCCCGCAACCTCGCCAAGACCAGCGGCCTCATTGCCAGCGGGGACGGCACGATCGGCCGGCTGGTACATGACGAAGAGCTCGGTCGGGACGTCAAAGCGGCCGTCAAAGAGCTCCGAGCCGCAGGCAAGCAGGTCGCCGCGCTGGGAAAGAATCTCAACAAGATTACGGAAGACATCCAAACCAACGAAGGCACCGCGCACGCTTTGCTCTATGGCACCGAAGGTACGGACGCCATTCGCAACATTCGCGATACGTTTGCCCAGCTCAACAGCATCTTGACGGAGGTCCGGGAGGGTGATGGGGCCGTGAACGAGCTCATCTACGGAGAGCTCGGGGATTCGTTCATGACCAACCTGCAGAACGCCAGCGAAGACATCGCGTTCCTCACTAAGGAGATGCGTGAGGGCAAGGGCACCATCGGCGCTCTTTTGAGAGATCCCTCGGTCTACGAAGACATCAAGCGCCTCATCGGCGATCTTCAACGCAACGACATCCTGCGGGCACTGGTGCGCTACTCGATTCGCCGAGACGATGCGCGCGAGCCCGTCGAAGTGAGTGAATAGACGATGCGCGCGTATCTGGATCTCTTGCGTAAGGTGCTGAACGACGGGGTCGAACGGGACGACCGAACCGGAACAGGCACCCGAAGCCTGTTTGGCTACCAGATGCGGGTGAACCTTCGGGAAGGCTTTCCGCTGCTGACGACCAAGAAAGTCCACCTGAAATCGATCATTCACGAGCTGTTGTGGTTCATTCGGGGCCAGACGCACGTGAGCCACCTTCAAGAGGTGGGCGTCACGATTTGGGACGAGTGGGCGACGGCCGAACAAACCGCACGGTTCGGACGAAAAGAAGGTGACCTCGGGCCAGTTTATGGGCACCAGTGGCGCAACTTCGGAGCCACGCAGCGGGAAGATGGATCGTATCGCAAAGACGGTTTCGATCAGCTCTCTCACGTGGTCGAGCAGATACACACCAATCCGCAAAGCCGGCGGTTGATCATCTCGGGCTGGAACCCTGCCGAAGCCGAGAAGGTCGCCCTACCCCCTTGCCACACCCTGGTTCAGTTCTATGTCAGCCAAGGGCGACTGAGCTGCCAGCTGTATCAGCGCAGCGCGGACGTTTTTCTCGGCGTTCCCTTCAACATCGCCAGCTATGCCCTGCTGACGATGATGATCGCCTCGGTAACGGCCCTCGAGCCAGGCGAGTTCATTCATACGTTCGGAGACGTTCATCTCTACCGCAATCACGTTGACCAGGCGCGCCTGCAGTTGTCACGTCGGCCTCGCCCGCTGCCTACGATGTTGATCGACCCTACCGTGGACAATCTGTTCGATTTTCGCTTCGAGCATTTCCAACTCAAGGACTATCACCCGCATCCGGCCATCAAAGCTCCGGTGGCGGTGTGAGCAGCCCTCCGAGCGAGCGCGCCCCGCTGGCGCTGATCATCGCGGTGGCGCGCAATGGGGTGATCGGCAAGGGCGGCGCGTTGCCTTGGCACGTCCCCGAAGATCTGAAGCACTTCAAGAAGGCGACGGAAGGACATGCCGTGATCATGGGCCGCAAAACCCATGATTCCATCGGACGCCCATTGCCGAAGCGCCGCAACATCGTCGTGTCCGGGAAACCCCGCTCGGAGTTTCCGGGTTGCGAGTCGGCGACCACTCTCGAGGAAGCCATCGATCTGGCAAGGGAGACCGACCCCTGCCCGTTCGTCATCGGTGGCGCGAGCCTGTACGAACGCGCCCTTCCGCTGGCGACCGAGATCTACCTGACGATGATCGACGAGGAGATCGAAGGCGATACATATTTCCGCGGTGACCTGGGCGATTTCGAAGAAATAGAAACCCGTCCAGGGCAAACCCCCGGCGTCGTTTTCCGACGATTGAGGCGGCGTCAGAGCCCTTGATGTGAGCGTCGGCCGTCAGCGCACGATCACGAAGTCCTGCCCCGCTCGCGTGTTGATTGCCGCGCCATAGCCGAGGCCCAGCGCAGCCACGATGAGCACGACGAAAAGAACCGCACGACGCCCCCTCACCGCCTCTGCCCGCGCCCGCTCAATCGCGCCTTCAGCACGGCGTACGCGCGCTGCGCCTGCAAATCAGCCTCGAAAATCTTCGGAGATGGACTGACTGGCGGGGGCGCCTCCCTGCTCGACGGTCGCTTGGCGGCAGGCCCATTGGACTGGGCCGTCAGATGCCCCTCGAGCGCTTCCTCACGAAGAGGCTCTGCCGCATCCGCGTCGGTTGGAGGCTGCTCGGCCAGGAGATCCGGGGTTATCCCTTCCGCCTGAATCGAGCGCCCCGAGGGTGTGTAGTAGCGAGATGTCGTGAGCTTGAGCGCGCTGCCGCCCGGTAGCTCGAAGACGTTTTGCACACTGCCCTTTCCGAAGGAGCGAACGCCGACCAACACGGCTCTTCCGTGGTCCTGCAACGCTCCCGCGACGATCTCGGATGCGCTCGCCGTGTTTTCGTTGATCAGCGCCACGATCGGCCAACTCGGCCGTGTTCCTGCACGCCGCGCCCCGTACTCGCTGATCACCTTCCCGTCACGGCCGCGGGTGCTCACGATGACACCGGAGCTCAAGAACTCGTCGCTGACCCAGACTGCCTCGTGAAGGAGCCCTCCGCCATTGTCCCGCAGATCGATTAGCACGCCCCTCACTCCTCCGCGCTCCTCGAGTTGGTCGACGGCGTCGTCTAGCGCATCGCTCAGGAGACGAGCGGTCCCGTCTTGGAAGGCCTTCACCCGCAAGTACACCATTCCACCCTCGAGCAGGTCGATCTCGACTGGATCGATGTCGATGAACGCCCGCGTGAGCGCGCGCTCGAGCGCTTCTTCCTTTCCCTCACGACGGATCGTTACCGTCACGCTCGTTCCGGGTTCCCCCCGAATTCTTTGGACTGCGTCGTGTATTCGGATGTCCCTGGCCTCTTCCCCGTCGATGCTCAAAAAACGGTCGCCAGGAAGCAACCCGGCTTCGGCGGCGGGCCCGCCTTCGAACACCGACAGGATGGTCAGCCATCCATCGCGAATCGAGACCTCGACTCCGATTCCCGCGAAGCGGCCCTCCGCGTCACTTCTCAGAATCTCGTATTCTCGTCGGTCGAGGAAGGCGCTGTGAGGATCGAGCGAATTCGCGAGACCGCGAATCGCTCCCTCGACGACCTTGTCCTGATCGACTGGCTCCACATAGGCCAGCTCAATGTATGACAGCGCACGCGCGAAGACCGCGAGCGGTTCGAATGGACTTCGTCGTGCAGGCGCTTCGGATGTCATCACCGCGACGAGCACCGAAGCCAACACCGGAACGGCGAGTAAGCGGAGAATTTTTCGTTGGGTTTTGTGATGGAACACGAAGATCAGACCTTTGGCATTGACACTGCATCTATCCCTGAGTAGGACCAGCACGTACACGCGCAGGACGCAACCAATCGCGGGTCCCGCGTCCGCATGGAGGATTCTCGACGATGTCCACGACCGATAAGCGAAAGCAAAGTCTCTACTTCCCGGAGTCGATGCTACACGACATCAAGCACGAATCGGCAAGGTTGGATCGCTCGCTCTCGTGGATCGTCCAGCGCTGTGTCAAAATTGCTCTTCCAGAAATTCGCAAGCTGCCCTCCGTGAACGATATCCCGGATAGCCCCGAAGACGACGATAAGAAGTAAGCTTCCGAAGCGTGCAATACGACCGCGAGGGCTTTGTCGAAGCAAGGGACGGCACCCGCCTGTTCTTCGAGGTCCTCGGTGAGGGGGAGCCTCCGATCCTCTTGACCGATGGAATTGGCTGCGATGGCTTTGCCTGGCGGTACCTGGCCCCGCGGCTCGCCGAACGGCATCGGGTCGTGCACTGGCACTTTCGCGGACATGGCCGAAGCGGACCTCCCCGCGATCGAGCCGAGCTCTCCATCGAGGCGATGGCCCGAGACCTCAGGGAGGTCTGCGACCACTTGCAGGTCGAGCGTCCGATGATCATCGCACATTCGATGGGCGTGCAGGTTGGTCTCGAGTACTGGCGGCAGAACCCCAACCGCGTCGCTGCCTTGGTTCTCATGTGCGGCACCTTCGGTCGCATCACGACGACGTTCCACGGCACCGACCTCCTGGACCAGGTTCTTCCGAGCCTCGTCCGGGGGGCGAGGATGTTTCCGGCAGTGGCGCGAGCCGTCTGGGGACGGGTTCCCGCAGCGATCGCATTCCGCATCGCATGCGCCGGACGAGAGCTCGATGCGGAACGCATTCAGGAAGAGGATTTCGAACGCTATTGGGAGCACGCCTCACTGATGGATCCGGACGTATTCCTTCGAATGCTTCAACATGCGGGAATACACGATGCGCGAGAGTTTCTTTCCGACATCGACGTTCCGGCACTGGTCGTGGCTGCGGAGCACGACACATTCACCCCGATGGATCTCGCGCTGGAGATGGCAAGCGCGATTCCGGATGCCGAGCTCGAGGTGATCGAGGGCGCGAGCCACGCGGCCCCCGTCGAGCAGCCGGATCGCATCGCGGAGCGGATCGAAGACTTCCTGTCGTCGCGACTCGGAGTCACCCGGAACCCGGGTCAGTAGTCGGCTCGAAACAGCTGCTGACCCATCAGCACGAAGGTGCCCTTTGGAACGAATGATTCATTCGACACGCGGACGAACGTGCCGTTCGAGCTGCCTAGGTCGGTGAGGAACACGTGGCCCACTTCGGAATGGATGCGGCAGTGAAGCCCCGACACGTACCCGTCTTCGGGAAACAAGACGTCACCACGCTCACGGCCGAGGTAGATGCCCTGCGGCGGCACCGGGTAACTATTGCCGGTAGCGTGTCGTCCGATGACGAGCGAAACACGTCCCAAGAAGCCGCGGTGGGGGCTTCCCATGTACTGCGTGCCATCCGGAGCCGGATCGGGCGCGAGCGGGCCTTCGAATCGCAGAATTTCCTGGCCGATGCGGAAGATGGTCCCGTCGAAAAGCTCGATTGGCACATCGGGCTCGATCCGAATGTAGATGCCGTTCAGGCTTTCCATGTCCTTGACGACGAGCTGATCCTCCTCGAAGCGAAACTCGGCGTGCTCCGGCGAAAGGTAGGCGTCGTTGGAAAAGACGCCTCCGGTGCTGCGCCCGATCAGAGTTCGACCCCCGGACAAAGGAAACGCCTCGCCCTCCGAGCCGTCCGGCTGGATCAACACGAGACGGGCGCGCTTCGTTTCCGGTCGGGGCTCCGCCACTGCGGGGGCCGAAACACGCTCGGCGGGCGCGCCTGATGATGAGGCCTCTGTGCTGCTGACCGCGTGAAGATCGTTTCCGCAAACGTGGCAGAAGCGAAAATTGACCGGCACCTGCGCACCGCAGTGGGAGCATGGCGACGTTTCATCTCCCAGAGGCGCCAACTCTCGGGGTAGAGGATCGTCGACTGAAAGCGGCTCTGCGCGCACGGCACGCGCCGGCGTGGGATCCATCTCCACCGAAGGGGCCGAAGCCAGCGCTCCGGCGTGCGCTCCTCTTGCTCTCGGCGCGTTCGTATCGCGCTTCGGGGACGAGGGCTCTGCGCCCTGCGTCTCAGGCACCGCGAACGACCTGGGTTTCGCGCTGTGCCGGGGAAGCTCCGCGCCGCACCCAAGACAGAACCTGTAGTGGTCTTGATTTTCTTTGCTGCATCGGGAACAGACGATCACGCCGTCACCTCCACTCGGAGCAGGTTCCGGCCCAGAAACAGGTAGTCTCCGTGGCCTAGCTCTCGCTCGCCTCGAATGCGCACATAAGTGCCGTTTTGCGAATTCTCGTCGATCAGCGTGAGGGATTCTCCGGACATTTCGACGCGGGCATGCCTTGGAGACATGTGGACGTCGTCGGGGAAGTTCAAATCGCAATCCTCTCGCCCGATCTGCACCGCTTGCTCATGCGCGCAGCAAACGATCCCGTCCATTCCCCCTTCGAGAATCTGCGTGATGCGAAATGGGCTCGGCCGTCGCGGGGAAGAATAGAAATACGTCTGGTCCGCCTCCGGACCGGAGCTGTCTTTGGGCGTTGCATCCACGCGGAACAGCTGCTGTCCGCAGATGAACTGATCCCCGATTTGGAGCGGCGACGCTCGTCGAGTCCGAATGTACACGCCGTTGAGGCTTCCCTCGTCGCGGACGAAGAGCTTTTCGCCACGATAGAGAAAGTTTGCATGGATCGGGCTCAGCCAATTGTCGCTCGGGAACGGGATCTGATCGGCCTCCCGGCCCGCGACATGCTCGGTCGCCTGGAGCAGATAACTGAGCCCCTCGCCCATCGCCTCGTCACCGCGAATGACGATCAGGCGGGCCTTGCCTGGAGCTTGCAGGGCCCCGAAGAACCTGGTCTCCAGCGTCTGGGCCTCGAGCGGGACCGACGCCCCGCAGGCGCCACAGAACTTGTGTCCCGACGGAACGGAGCTTGCGCACTCTGTACAAACGTAATTGCGAGCTTGCTCCATGCTCTCGTCCCCTCCTCGCCCGGCGGCAGCAACGCTAGGTGAGTTGTAGGCCATCGAATCACCCCTCGTCAATCGGCGGTACTCCTCGGCGATCCGGCCGACGGCGCGGCTTTGCGTGTGTCGGCGCTGCGACTACCCTCTCGCCGATGCAACTCTTCGCAGGCGCGCTGCTGGAACGCCCTCCTGGGCCCAAATACACCTCCGAGCTACGTTTCGCAGAGCTCGCGCTACGCGCTCCGCTCCCCAAGCCCTCGACGCTCACCAAATGGCGGCAGGACCTTCCGGCCGGGTTCGAGATCGCCTTGCGGGCTCCCGAGGTGTGTTGGCGCTCGGCCGCAGGACCACTCCGTCCCAGCGATGAGCTCGACGCGGCGATGAAGTGGCTGACTGAAGCGGCCGATGCGCTCGACGCCGCCATGGTGGTGGTGGCGACCGGCGCTGCGATCACGACCGGCGCTCGCGACCGAGAGCGTCTGCGCGAATACTTCGAGAAGCTTCCACGCATGGAAGGCCGTCTCATCGTCTGGAGGCCGACGGGCCTTTGGGAGCCCGACGCGCTGCAACACATTGCGTACAAGCTGTCGATCCTCGGAGGGTTCGACGCAGTCGACGACCCCGTGCCGAGCACCGATGTGGTGTATGCAACGCTGGTGGCAGAGGGGCTGCGGCGTTCCTTTTCACAAGCGCAGTTGCTCGACGTGCTCGACAGGCTGCGACGTTCGAAAGCGTCGCGAGCCTTCGTCACCATCGAATCGCCTCAATCCTTTCGCGAGGCGCGGCTGCTTCAAGCCCTCTCCGAAGGGACGGTGTGAGGGAGTGGAACGCCAAAGTAGCCCGTATCGACCAGCCTATGCCTGGTCTCTTGACGTTGTCACTTCGCGGCGAGGGCTCTCGGGGGGTGCTGGTCCTGGTCACCTTTCCAGGGGCGCTCGCAGCCGGATTGATCGATGAACGCCCTCGGGGTGCGCGAGCCATTCCGGCGGTCTCGCAACTGCGACGTCACGTCGAGGGATCTTCCATCATAGCCGTAGATCTGAGCCGTCGAGCCATCCGCGTTTCTCTCTCGCGTGCTGGCAAGTCGCTCTTCCTCCTTGCGGCCGCGGCCAAACCTCATGGCGCTTGGTGGCTCTGTGGGCCCGATGGCTCCGTCGTCGTGCATTCGCCCGGAGCGCCGCAAGAAGCGCCGCGAGAGGACGATTACCTAGAGCCCAAGAGCCTCGCCGAGCTGCGCGCCGATGGGGCGTCGGCTCTGGATGCGCACCGCGCCGCCTATCGCCAACAGCTCGATCGCGCGCTGCAAAGGCAAATCAAACGGCTCACCAGGAAACTCGATGCCATTAAGAGCGACCTCGAACGGGCTGCGACGGCCGAGGATCTGCGCGAACGAGCGAACCTGCTGCTCGCGCATATCCAGGAGATTTCTCCTGGCGCCGATCATTTCGAGGCGACCTCATGGAGCGGCGAGCCGCGCACGGTGCGGATCGAGCTCGACCCACGCAAGAGTGCGATCGAGCAAGCACAAGATCTCTTTGCAAAGTCCAAACGCCTGAAGCGAGGTCTCGAAGTAGCGCCGAAGCGGCTCGAGGCAGTGGAAGCACAGCTCTCGCAGTTGAGGCGCCTACGCGAAGGGCTCGTGCATGAGATGCCCCAGAAGCTTGCCGCCGAGCTCCAGACGCTGGGCATTGAAACCACTGCGCCGAAGGAGCGGGAGCGAAAACGAAAGCGCACCGGCGCCAGGTTGCCCTATCGGGAGTTCGTCGCGGCGGATGGGAGCGCGGTGCTGGTGGGACGCTCAGCGGCGGACAACGATCGGCTCACGCTTCGCATCGCCAAGCCTCACGACCTCTGGCTGCACGCTCGGGGCGTCACGGGCGCCCATGTCGTGGTACCGCTCGGCAAGGCGAGACCCTGCACGCCTGAAGCCCTGGTCGACGCGGCCACGCTGGCGGCGCACTTCAGCGACCTTCGCGGGGAGCCGGTGGTCGACGTGCTTTTCACGCCGCGTCGATTCGTACGCAAGCGCAAGGGAAGCCCTGTCGGTACGGTCACGCTCGAGCGCGAGAAGGTCATCGCGGTGCGGATCGAGTCGGCTCGGCTCGCCCGGCTTCTTCAGAGCGAGAAGGGCCGGGCTTAAAAGTGCCAACGCCCCAGCCCGCGGGCCGGAGCGTCAGCCGACGAACGCCCCCCCACAAGAAAGAGGGATCGCCACGACAGACTGCGCGAAGGCCCCGAAAGACCGGGGCCTCAGGCCAGGGGTCACGTTCGTGACCCCTCGGCAGGCCCGAAGGCCTACCGCCGAGAAGCCTACTTCTTCTTTCGAGTCGTACGCTTCTTCGCAGCCTTCTTCGAAGCCCGCTTTTTGGCAGCCTTCTTCGGAGCGCGCTTCTTGGAAGCTCGCTTCTTGGTTGCCTTCTTGCTTGCGCGCTTCTTCGATGAGCGCTTCTTGGCAGCCTTCTTGGTTGTGCGCTTCTTAGCCCTCCAAGGTGGGTCAAGATTGCAGGTGCACGTACCGTATTGTCACGTCACTTCACGTGTCAAGCGGAACCGCACATGAATTATACATAACTTTGCTCTATTTAAGCGAAAAGTTTTGCAATCTTTTCAGGTAACCTTCTGAAATGATTCAATAAAATCTCTATATCAGACCAGGTTGAAAAGCTGAAGAAAGTTCGGACGCCCTCGTCTCAGACCGGATCCCGGCTCCAGATCGCAGATCGTCCCGAGCCCCGGAACTGGAGCCGGACCGCGTTGACCAGCAGGTGTACGCAGACTACATTTCCCCCCGGCTGGGGCCCTCCCCGGCTTCACCGAGAGGCGGGGACGCGCGAAGTGCGACGCTGTAGTCGGAAATAAACACTGCGCAGTGGCCGTTCAGCCTGCGCCCAACAAAACGGGCGCTCGGGGAGATTTTTGGCGAGACAAGGAGTCCCGATGCAAGCGGGAGCATACGAATTCAAGGTTGGCGACAAGGCCATCTATCCAAAACAAGGCGTAACCGAAGTCGTCTCGATCGAGCAGCGAAAGATCGGCTCGACGACGATGGAGTTCTACGTCCTGAAGCCTCTGGACGCGAAGAACAACGACAGGATCCGCGTGGCCGTGGCGCAGGCCAAGAAAGTGGGGCTGCGTCCCCCCATCTCCGAGACCGACATCAAGGAGATCTTCGCCCTGCTCGAAGAGCAGCCCGTCGTTTTCGACAATCAAACCTGGAACCGTCGCTACCGCGGTTTCATGGACAAGATCAAGACCGGCTCGGTCTTCGACGTCGCCGAGGTGATGCGAGACCTCTATCGGCTTCAGGTCGAGAAGTCCCTTTCCTTCGGCGAAAAGAAGATGCTGGAAACCGCGCGTAATCTAGTTGTGAAGGAGATCGCCGTCGCGCGCTCCAAGAGCGAAGAGAGCACGCAGGCCGAAATCGAGCAGATCTTCGAGAAGAACTAACTCTTCCGAGGAGCTTCTACGTTGGCACTGCGCGCTCGGCACCACCACGCCGGGACGGACTCACCGCTCCGCGAACCGTCGACCTGGAGCCCAAGGGCTCGGTCGGCCGCGCCCGATCACCGCGAACGCTCACAACGGAAATACGAATGGCGAAAAATTCACTTCTGATCAACGTCGACATCGGAGAGACGCGCGTTGGTCTCATTGCGGACGGAGTGCTCCGTGAGCTCTACGTCGAGCGACGGCATCATCGCTCACCGGTTGGCAACATCTACCTGGGCCGGGTCACGAGGGTGTTGCCGGGCATGCAAGCCGCTTTCATCGACGTCGGCCTCGACCGCGCTGCCTTCCTCCATGTCGAAGATCTGTTGGCGGAGCCCGGCGCGACGGACGAGGAGAGTGAAGGCAACGGAAAGAGCGGAAATGCGCGAGGGGCAAGGGGCAATCGGGCCTCTCGCAAGACCCCGATCCGCGACCTTCTGAAGGAAGGCCAACAGCTCATGGTGCAGGTCTCCAAAGGCCCCATTGGGACCAAAGGGGCGCGTGTGACCAGCCATGTTGCCCTCCCCGGTCGTTACGTGGTCTTCATGCCCACGGTAGACCACGTCGGAGTTTCGAAGCGAATCGGCAACGAGCGCGAGCGCCGCAGGCTCAAGGAGGTGATCGAGTCCGTCAAGCCGCCGCAGGGCGGTGTCGTGGTCCGGACACTCGCCCAGGGTTTGACGAAGAAGAAGCTCAAAGCCGACATCGGGTACTTGGTGAAGCTCTGGGAGCAAACCGAGGCTGCCCGCGATGCGGTCAAAAAGATTCCCGCGCTCGTGCACGAAGAACCGGACATCGTCATTCAGTCTGCGCGCGATCTATTCACCGAGGAGGTCAGTGAAATCGTCGTCGACGATCGGGAGCAATACCAACGGCTCAAGGAGTTCCTCACGTTGTTCCTTCCGGAACGCGCCAACGACGTGCGTCTCTACGAAGGCTATGAGCCGCTCTTCGACGAATACGGCATCGAGGAGGAGATCACCCGCGCGCTGTCGCGCAAGGTCCAGCTTCCCTCTGGTGGGCATCTGGTCATCGACCAGACCGAAGCTTTGACGGCCATCGACGTCAATACGGGACGCTTCACTGGAAAAGGCCGAGACGTAGAGCAGACCATCTTGCAAACCAACCTCGAGGCCGTGAGGGAAATCGCGTATCAGCTCCTGTTCCGAAACATCGGGGGCCTGATCGTCCTCGACTTCATCGACATGGAACGCCACGCACATCGGGAAAAGGTGTTCAAGGCCTTGCTCGATGCGCTCAAGAACGACAAGGCCAAGACTACCGCCATTCGGATAAGCGACCTGGGTCTGGTCGAAATGACGCGAAAACGCACTCGGCAATCGTTGGGGGGGACGCTCTACGAGCCGTGCTTCTTTTGCGACGGTACTGGACGGCTCCAGTCCAAGGAGACGATCTGCCACGAGATTTTCCGGCAAATGCGCCGAGAGCGGGACTCCTTGCCTGGCTACAAGATCGTCATCAGCGCACATCCGGCGGTCTGCGACATGCTCGAACGCGAAGAAAAAGCTTCGCTGGAAGAGGCTGCCAGCCGCTTTCAACGTCGGATCGAATTGAATCCGAGGAACGATTATCATCTCGAGCAGTTCGATCTGACTGGAGGCTGATCTTTCGATGAGCAGCGACGACCACCAACGCATCGAGAAGCGGGTCACCATCAATAAAGAATTCGAGTCCTTCGATGCATTCGTCCACGAGTACGTGACCAACGTATCGCGATCGGGCGTCTTCATTCGCTCCAAAGACCCATTGCCCGTCGGAACCAAGGTCGACTTGAAGTTCACGGTCATCATGGACGAGGTCGAGGTAATCGAGGGCACTGGCGAAGTCGTGCGGGTGCAAGAAGATCCACCCGGAATGGGTGTGGCGTTCACGACGCTGACGAAGTATTCGGAGGACTTGCTCGTTCGATTGCTGACGCTTCATGGTGCCGTACGCTCATGAGCCGACTGAGCGACGGACCGTTTGGCCCTCGGGGCAAGAAGCTCTCCGAGCTCACCGACCGAGAGCTGCTCGAGGAACGCAGACGGCGCCAGGGCGAGCCGCAATCGCAGGAAAAGCGGCCTGGCTGGCCCCGTGTGAAGCAGTACCTCGCCAATCTCGAGCTGAGCCCAGGAGCCACGTGGCCGGACGTCGAGCGCGCATATGAACGTTTGCTGGAGCGATACCATCCAGACAGACATGCAGCGGACCCCGAGCGTTACCGTGCCGCGCAGGAGCTGACGGAGTCGCTCTCGAGCGCGTACCAAGCGCTGCGGCGGCACTTCGACCGAGCCGACAAGTGAGAGCCCGCATCGCCGCCGTCAGGGGAGCATCGATGGACAGCAATGGCGAGCCGAGAGACCGTCGTCGCCGCTAATCGGCGACCAGGTATCCTTTTTCCAAAAGCGCGACGACTACCTCGGCCACATCAGGGTCGGGTTTACCGCTGTGGTTCATCATGTCGACCAGTGTCTCGTGGTTCAGCGCGAGCTGAATCACGTCGAGCTCTTCGGGTGACGCGTCGCGTAGCGGCTTGTCGAGTGGCATTGGAATCATGATCCGCGACTGCAAAGGGGGCAGTGCATCTCCAAGACGACGGATCTCGTCGAGCTGGCGCATGCCCTCCATCAGGAGACCCTCGATGCTGCTGTGGATCTCTTTGGGGAACTCTCGTTCTACCTTGGGCAAGAGATCGAAGGTGCCCTTGTCCCAAACCAGAATCCGGTAGAAGGCCTTCTCGGGAGGGACCGACTCGTCGCCATTGACGACGGCAAACCGCACTCGCCCGTCTTCGAGGTAGATCGATCCGACGTCGGTCATGGTCGTGATCTGTAGGACGCCCGTCTTCTTCGAAGCGGAAAAGAGCTGAAGAAGGTCTGGCAGCGCCACTTCGGCGATTGAGCCCGTCATCGTTTTCGCCGCGGACGGGCGTGCGCTGGCGGCGGCGTCCATCTTGGCTTGGGCGTCCTGCACCGAGCTGGTGCCGTCCGACGCGACGACCTTGATGATGCTGGTTCCGATCAGAATGCGATCGCCCTCGGCGAGCTTGGTTCGCGTGATCTTCTCACCATTGACGAAGCTCCCGTTGGTCGAGCCGAGATCCTCCAAGTAGATGTCGCCGTTGTGGACCGAGATCTTGGCGTGCCGCCGTGACACCATGTCCTCGACGAGGACCATGTCGAGCTCGCTCGAACGTCCGATGACGATCTCGCCGGCCTCCGGAAGCGGAAACTCGCCTCCCTGATACTTCCCCGAGATGAAACGCAGCGCCAACGGCAACGCCAAACCCTCGATCACCAGCTCCCCTCGCTCAGACCCCATTGTAGCGAAACCGACGCCCCCAATCAGGGTTAAGGCTAGGAGGTGGCCATGTATGCGGTCAAGCCTTTGACCGAAGTTCCGGAGTGAGTGGACTGTTATGGGCGCCCTCGGGGCCCGTGCTAGAAGGGCGGGGATGGCCCGCGCAGCGGCTGCGATGGCTTGCTTGCTGGCGCTTTTGGGGGCGATTCCAGCGGCGGCTCAGACCAAGGACCTCGGCAGGCGTTGGCGTACCGTCCGCAGCGAGCACTTCGAGGTCAGCTATCCGGAGCCCCTGGCCCTGAGCGGCTCGCGCCGATCCTCGGACACCGGCCGAAGAAACGAGTCCAAATCGTCCTCGTCGACGAGGTCGACACGGCGAACGGCAATGCCTCGGTCCTTCCCTACAACGTGATCCGACTCTTCGTCGGTGCACCGAGCGACCTGTCGGTGCTCAGCGACTTCGATGATTGGCTAACCATCCTGGTCACCCACGAGCACGCTCACGTCCTTCATCTCGACAACATCGGGGGCCTACCCCGGATCATCAATCACATCTTCGGTAGGATCTGGGCGCCGAATGCTCTCCAGCCGCGATGGATCGTCGAAGGCATCGCGACGTATCTGGAGTCGCGTGAAACGGCCGGAGGCCGCATGCGCTCGACGCAGTTCGAGATGTACATGCGGATGGCCTTCCTGGAAAACAACATTTTGCACTTCGATACGCTAAACAACCGAACCGACTACTGGCCTCACGGAGACATCTGGTACCTCTACGGCTCACGCTTCGTACAGTGGCTGGTAGACCGCTACGGTGAGGAGATCATCACGGACATCACCGAGTGGTACGGGCGCCGTGCAATTCCGTTCAGCGTCAATCGGATGGGAAAGCGGCTGACCGGAAAGACGTTTGCCGAGCTCTACGATCTCTGGATCGAGGACATGCACAGACACTACGAAGCGGTGCAAGCGAGTGTCCGTGCGCGAGGAATCACTGCGGGGCGCCGGCTGACGTTCCATGGTGAGACGGTGCGCGGACTGCGGTTCACGGATGACCAAAGGCTCATCTACTACGTGAGCGACGGTCGAAGCGATCCGCAGATTCGAGCGCTCGACCTCGGCGATGGCAACGAACTGGAGCGGATCGTGCGGAGCTCCGGCGAGAGCTACCCGGTCGTCGACCCAGACGGGGAGCTCTATTTCGAATCCCTCGATGCGTATAGAACCAACATCTATACGTTCTACGACCTGTTCCGCTTCGATCCGCGAGGTGTGTGGAAGCGTGAACGGATCACTCGGGGCCTCCGGGCGCGTTACCCCGATATCTCTCCCGATGGGCGCCGCATCGCGTACGTTCGCAACGATTCCAGCACCCAAAGCCTGTGGATTGCGAGCCTAGACGACATCGAAGGCACCCAGGAGTTGCTCGTTCCGAGCGACCGATTCGAACAGGTGTATACGCCGCGATTCTCCCCCGACGGCACCAAACTGGCATACAGCGCTTGGCGCAAAGGAGGGTACCGCGACATCCACGTGATCGATCTCGCATCCAGAGAAATCGTGAAGGTCACCCATGACCGCGCCCTCGACACCGGTCCCGCGTGGTCTCCCGATGGAAGCCGCCTCTACTTTTCGAGCGACCGTACCGGCATTGCGAACATCTATGCATGGGAACCTGGCTCCGGCGAGATCACGCAGATCACCAACGTGGTTTCGGGTGCGTATACCCCTGCGCCATCACCCGATGGGAGACGGCTCGCCTACATCGGCTACACCAGCCGAGGCTACGACGTCTATCTGCTCGAGCTCGAATCCGAGCAGGGCGGACCAGCGGCGCCTTACGCCGACGATCGCCCGCCGCCAAGCGATGCCGATACGCTGCTCGCGGACGCGTCGGATCGCTATGCTGCAGCGCGAACGCTCTATCCGCGATTCTGGGGTCTGGACCTGGAGGAAGACGCCTTCGGGCGTCAGCTTGGAATCTTCACGCGAGGCGAAGATGCGGCGCAGCTCCACAACTTCTTCGCCCGGCTCGGAATCAGCCTCACCGAAGGTTATGTCAACGCAGACCTTCGCTACACGCTTCGGCGCCTGCCGCCGGACCTTTCGCTCTCGTTCTTCCGTCGGGTCACCCCACGGGGTGGCTTCGTCGTCAATGGGCAGAGGCAACCTTACGTAGAAGACGCGTACGGAGGCCGGTTCGCGGTGGGTTACCTCATCCCGCGCTCTTTTCACGCGAATCGAATCAGCGCCAGCTATGGGCTGACGTGGACGCGCTCCTTGTCGACGTTCGATGGCACGCTCGATCCCAACTTTGCGCCTCCCATCGTGCCCGCCACCGGCCTCAACGCGGACATCGGTCTTTCCTGGTCATACAGCGACGTTCGGCAGCATCTCTACGACTACACGCCATCTGAAGGACGAACCCTGGGAGCTTCCATCTTCTTCGCGCATCCCGGGGTAGGCAGCCAATTTGAAAGTATCAGCGCATCGTGGTTCATCAGGCGCTTCATCGAAATGCCTTGGGCGCAGCATCATGTTCTCGCGTTTCGATACGGCGGCGGGGCCGGCGAAGACAGCCGCGGCGAGCGCGGAATATTCTCGCTGGGGGGCTTTCCGGACACGTCGTTTCTCGATCAGCTAGTCAACTTCGAGGAACAGGGCGGCGTGGCCCTGCGCGGCTACCCGGCATTCTCGATATTCGGCGACCGCTTTCAGCTCCTTCAGACCGAATACAGGTTCCCGTTGACTCGGGTGCTTCGCGGCCCGGGCACCGTGCCTCTATTCTTCGATCGGATGTATGGGCTCGTTTTTTTCGATTATGGAAATGCGTATTTCGGCCCGCTCGATTTCAGCAGCTTTCGCAAAGGTGCTGGTCTGGAGCTCTTGATGAACTTCACCGTCGGCTACTCGGAGCCCCTATCGTTGCGACTGGGCTTCGCATACGGATTCGACGAGGGTGGCGGGGCCACGTTCTACGTCAGCTTCGGAACGCCGTTCTGAGCGTCGTTCGTTCAGACTTCGAGAATGTCGCCTTCCTTCTTGCTGACGATCTCGTCGACCCTGTTCGTGCCGTTCTTGACGATTTCCTCGAGCTCCTTACGCGCCCGCTCTGCATCGTCTTCGCCGACTTCACCTTCCTTTTGGAGGCTGTCGATCATGTCTTTTGCATCGTGGCGGGCCTTCCGGATCGCCACCTTGCACTCCTCCCCCGACTTGCGCGCAACCTTGACCAAGTCCTTGCGCCGTTCCTCGGTCAGCGGGGGCATCGGAATTCGTATTAGCTCGCCGTCATTCGACGGATTGAGACCCAGTTGCGCCTCCATAATCGCTTTTTCGATGGGCTGCATCTGGCTCCGATCGAACGGCTTGAGCACGATCAACCGAGCCTCGGGAACCGAAATCGAAGCGAGCTGTTTGAGGGGCGTCGGCGTGCCGTAGTACTCGACGCGAACCCCATCCAGGATGGCGGGATTGGCGCGCCCGGTGCGAATCCTGGCGAGGTCACGCTTGAGTGACTCGTGCGCCTTCTCGATGGATGCGTTCAGCTCTTCCAGTGTTTCGTTGAGCATCGGTTCCTCGGTTCGAGGGGAAATCAGCCCTCGGCCGTCACTAGGCTACCGACGTCTTCGCCCATGACAACCCGTTTAATGTTGCCGGGTTGGCCCAGCTTGAATACACGGATGGGCAGGTCGTTGTCGCGGCAGAGCGCCACGGCCGTGGCGTCCATGACGCCCACCCTTTCCATCAAAAACTGGTCGTAGCTTAGCCTCCGCACCATTTTCGCGTCGGGATGCTTGCTCGGATCCTTGTCGTAAATCCCCTCGACCTTGGTGGCCTTGCACAAGGCGTTGGCACGGATCTCCATCGCCCGGAGGGCGGCAGCGGTGTCCGTCGAGAAGTACGGGTTGCCCGTGCCCGCGACGAAGATCACGACCCGGCCCTTCTCGAGATGGCGGACGGCTCTGCGGCGAATGTACGGCTCGCACACCGCCTTGATCTCCAGGGCGCTCATGACACGAGTGTTCACCCCGGCCTTCTCCAGCCCATCCTGAAGCGCAATTCCATTGATGACCGTGGCCAACATGCCCATGTGGTCGGCGGCAGTGCGATCCATGCCGCTGGCGCTGCCCTTGAGGCCACGAAAGATGTTGCCGCCTCCGATGACGATGCCGATCTGACATCCGCTCGCATGAACTTCAGCCAGCTCTTCGCTGACCGCTTTGAGAATCGTGGGGTCGATGCTCTCGCCGGAGGGGGCGCCCGAAAGCGCCTCTCCAGACAGCTTCAGCAGCACCCGCGTGAGCTTCGCCCCGTTCGACATGACTCAAGAGCCCTTTAGCGCTTCGGTCACCTCTGCCGCGAGGTCTGATTTCTTTTTCTCGATCCCCTCGCCGAGCTCGTACCGAGTGAAGCGTCGCACGCCGATCTTTTCACCCATCTTGGCGCTGAGCTCCTCCATGCGCTGCCGGATCGTTTTCTCGTCACCCATGATCGACTGCTGATCGAGAAGACAAACGTCCTTTTGCCACTTGGCAAGCTTGCCTTCGATGATCTTTTCGATGGCCGCAGCCGGCTTCTCTTTCCCAGTCTCCTTGCCTTCCTCTTCGAGCTGACCCCGAAAGATCGCAGTTTGGGCGAGGAGCTCGTTCTCCGGGATGTCGTCCTCGCTCACGAAGAGCGGCGCCTCCGCAGCGATCTGCATCGCGGTTTCCTCGACGAACTGCCGGAAATCCTCGTTGCGAGCCACGAAGTCGGTCTGGCAGTTGACCTCGACGAGGACACCCACCCGTCCCGCACCATGGATGTAGGCGTGAACCAGGCCGTCGCCTGCGATGGCGCCAGCTTTCTTGGCGACTTTGCTTAGACCCTTCTTCTGAATGATCTCGATTGCCTTTTCCTCGTCTCCGTCGCTCTCGCGAAGCGCATCGCGGCACGCCATCATGCCGGCGCCCGTGCGATCGCGAAGTGACTTGACCATCGACGCAGTGATTTCGGCCATCATTCGGTTCCTTCCGGCGCCGCGGGCGCCGAGCCGCGCTTTCGTGCGAACTCGACTTGGACCCCCTCGCTGGCCGCGGCCGGCGCCTGTGCGCCTTCGTGTTGCAGAAACTCGCGGTGCCGCTGGCCACCCTCGGTGCATGCATCGGCGATTCGAGAGGTGATTAGCTTGATCGAGCGAATGGCATCGTCATTGCCGGGAATGACGAAGTCGATCAGGTCGGGGTCGCAGTTGGTGTCGGTGAGCGCCACGATTGGAATGTGGAGCTTGCGCGCCTCGCTCACGGCGATGTGCTCGTTTTGCGGATCGACCACGTAGAGCACGGACGGGAGGCTGTTCATCATCTTGATGCCACCGAGGTACTTCTCGAGCTTCTCCGCCTCGCGGCGAAGCGACAGCGCTTCCTTCTTTCGAAGGGCGTTGATGGTACCGTCCTCGATCTGCTGCTCGATGTCTCGGAGGCGTTCGATGCCTCCTTTCATCGTGCGGAAGTTGGTGAGCGTCCCGCCCAGCCAGCGGCCGGTCACGAAGAACTGGCCTGCCCTCGTGGCTTCCTCGCGCACGACCTCCGCGGCCTGACGCTTGGTGCCGACGAACAGGACGTGTCCCCCGCGTGCGACGGCGTCCCCGACGAAGTTGTAAGCGCGCTTGAAGAGCTCGGCGGTCTGATCGAGGTCGATGATGTGGATGCCATTGCGGGCCCCGTAGATGTAAGGTCGCATCCGCGGGTTCCAGCGCTTGGTCTGGTGACCAAAGTGCACGCCGGCGTCGATGAGGGCCCTGAGGCCGATGGGAAGGTCGCCTGAAGCGACTTCGGGACCGCCCAGGGCCGCCAACTCGGGCGCCTCCTGGATCTCGTGCGTAGTTTGAGCCATTGCTCGTTTCTCCTTTCGGTTGCGCTACCATCTCCCCAGGCGGACAACCCCGAAGGGCACCGGAACGCCTGATCGAGCCAGGAGATGTGTGTGATTTCGGGGCCGAAACGACACCCGGCTTCCGCGGGAAGCGGGGCCTCGTATACCACGCAGAGGTGCGGGTGCCAGCCGGGACGGGCGTCGGGCAAGCGGTGGCGAGCTAGCGCTTGAATTCCGACCAGATAGGTACGTGTGGAGCGGACGGGTCTTCGGCGCCGAGCTCGGACGCAGCTCGGATGATCTTGGCGGTGGCCTCGAGGCCTTGCAGCAGATGCGGTGCCCACGGCGGCCGTTCCGAGCGGGCAGCGCCCGCAAGGGCGAGCCCGGTGGCAGGGTCGGTCTCGTCGGCCAGCGGATCGGGCGGAAGCCGGTCGTAGTAGCTGCGGAAGTCCGTGGTGGGCGCGAGCACCCGGCGGAGGCCGTGCCTGCCCGTCAGCCAAGCCTGAAGCCGGAGGCAAGCGTGCTCGCGTTGCACGTCGCGCTCGCTTTCGTTGTCGAGGCCGAAGTCGACTGCCTCGAGGCCTTCGGGCCCTTCCACCAGCGAATGGCAAAGCTCGTGCAGAATCATCTGGGCCAGACAGTCATCGGGGTCGAGTGTGCTCGGATGACCGATGAGCATCAGGCCCGCTCCATCGGTCGACGCATAGACCTCGGTCGATCGTTCGACCCGAAAGCCGATGCGCTTCGCCACCGTCAACCAGACGGCGTCTAGCGGATCGAGATAGATGTGCTGGGGCTCGCGTTCCACTTCAGAGCACCTCGTGAAAGCAATGGAAGAAGTCGTCTAGCATCCCTCACATGCCCTCATCTCCTGTGTTATGGTCTGTACCGATGAAGGCTGTCGAGCGCGGGATTTGCAAGGAGCATTCCGCGTGCGCCAATTCCAGATGAGGAGGTAGCTGATGAGGCACGCATTTTGGATGGTCGCGGGATTGCTCGTGTTCGGAGGCACCGCCTCCGCGCAGGAAGAGGTGGGCACGGTCCACGAGCCGGAACCGACGGCAGAGCCGGCAGCGGCTCCGGCGGCTGAAGCGTCCAAGGAAGAAAAGAAGCGAGGACCGTATTACAGGAAGGTGCAGGGCTGGCTCTGGCTCGAGGGGTTCGCTGGCCCTTCGTCGTTCGATCCCGATCAGTTTGGCAGCCTCGACTTCGCCGGTACGAATCAAAACGCGCCAAGGCTCAAGGGGCCCGAATACGGATTTGCCATCGGCACCGCCTTCGGCGGGCCGTTTTTTCTCGGGTGGTTCTATCGTCAAGCCGACTACGGCGACTACAAGCTCTTGAAGACCGGTATCGACATGCAAGGAAACCTGCGTTTCATTCCGTACGTGCATCCGATCTTCCGAGCCTCCATCGGCTATGCAAAGACCTTCAACGGAAACCCTTACGGCTCGAGTCTGACCAACGTCGACAGCGGTGGGGTTTCGTTCACGGGCGGCCTGGGCGTGCGGATTCCGATCGTGCGATGGATCTCGTTTGCGACGACTTTCGATTGGACCTTCGTCGCCCTGTCGTTGCGTGGTGACGAGGGTAGCTCCTGGATCAGCGGCCAGCAGTTCGGCGCCACCTTTGCGCTGACCTTCCACTTCATCGGCGTTCGAAGGAACTAGCGCTGGCTGGCTTCATGTACGTGATCGACCAGTGCGCGCGCTTGGTCGACGGTCGCTTGCGGCATGATGCCGTGCCCGAGATTGAAGATGTGCCCCGGTCGGCCAGCCGCGCTTTGCAGCACCTCGGAGGCGCGCGCGCGCAAAACGTCGGGTGAAGTGAGCAACGCTGCCGGGTCCATGTTGCCTTGAAGACCGACGCGGTCGCCGAGGACCGACCAGGCGTCGTCGATGGAGATGCGCCAGTCGATCCCGATCACGTCGCCGCCTGCTTCTTTCATCGCTGGATAGAGAGCCGGATTCCCCGTGCCGAAGTGAATGGCTGGGGTGTCTTTGGGGAGCGCATCGAAGATCGCTTTGGTGTGCCGTAGAACGTAACGGCGATAGTCGGCGACTGAAAGGCAGCCGACCCAACTATCGAAGAGCTGCACCGCTTGTGCGCCCGCGTCGATCTGCGCCCTCAGGTAGTCGGCAATCGCTGCGGAGAGCCTTGCCATGAACGCATTCCACAGACCTTCGTCGCCGTACATGAGCTTCTTGGTCTCGTAGTAGTCTTTGGAACCGCCGCCTTCGATCGCATAGGAAGCCAAGGTGAAGGGGGCGCCGGCAAAGCCGATGAGCGGCACCGAGAGCTCCTTCGTCGTCGCACGAATCGCATCCATCACGTAGTGCAAAGATCGGGCAGCATCGATGCGCTCGGGAATCCGATCGACCTGCGCAGCCGTGCGAATCGGATTCATGATTCTCGGTCCCCGATCATCGGTGAACTCGAAGCCGATCTGCAACGGCTCGAGAATCAAGAGGATGTCAGCAAAGATGATCCCGGCGTCCACGCCAAGCTGGTCGACGGCTCGAACCGTCACCTCGCACGCGAGCTCGGGCGTCTTGCAAAGCTCGATGAAGCTCACCCGCTCCCGGAGCGCGCGATATTCCGGTTGGTAGCGCCCGGCTTGCCGCATGATCCAGATCGGCGTGTAGGGAGTCGGCTCCCGCCGACAGGCCTTCAAGAACACACTCATCGGCGCACTTGTAGCGCAGAAGCCATCACATTGCGATGGGAGGATCGGTGCGGACGTTTTTGACGATCGCGCGGGCCTCCGATACCAGAAATATGGATCCTGCTACGACCACGAGGCCTTCGGGGCCAGCCGCTCGTCTTGCGCGAGCCACAGCGTCGCGGACGCTCCTGGCGGTGGTTCCTGCGCGGATTTTTGCAAGCCGCTCCGGCCTCTCCGAGCGTTGAATCGGAGGCGCAGCATAGAAGCGGCGCTCTACGATCCCGTCGAAGGAAGCGAGCATGCGGTGGTGATCCTTGTCTCGCATCGCGCCGAACACGAGCACCACAGGTCCAGGAAAAGTGAGCTCCTCGAGATAGAACGCGAGGGTCTCGCAACCTGCGGCGTTGTGAGCGGCGTCGAACAGGAAAGCGGGCCGGCTGGGGATCCACTCGAGACGGCCGGGCCACTTCACACGCTCGAGCCCCTTGCGAATGTTTGCATCGGATACAGGGAAACCGCGTTGGCCGAGCTCGAGCAAGGTCGCAATCGCGCACGCCGCGTTGTCTGCCTGGTAGCTTCCGCGCAGCGCGATGCGCACATCGTCCCAGCGTCGCTCCCCTACCCGTACCGACAGCGATCCCTCGTTCCAGGCGCTCCCGAAGTCTTTGTCGATCCACCGGACGGGCGCGTCCATGGCGCGCGCTCTCGACCGGATGGCGCGGCGAACGCTCTTGCCACGCGCACCGACGACGCAGGGAACCCCCGGCTTGATCACTCCCGCTTTTTCACGTGCGATCTTGGCGAGCGTGTCGCCGAGAATGCGTTGATGCTCGAGGCCGATGCTGGTGATGACACAAGCCTCGGGGGAGACGATGTTCGTCGAATCGAGGCGGCCCCCGAGCCCGACCTCGAGCACGACGATGTCACACTGGGCGTCCCTAAACGCCTCGAAGCCGAGTAACGTCGTGAACTCGAAAAACGACAAGGGGGGCAGACGGGTATCAGCACGCAGCTCCTCGATGCGCGCCGCCGCCTCACGCTCGGAGATGGGACGGCCGTCGATCCGGATACGCTCGACGTAGCGCTGCAAATGAGGCGACGAGAAGAATCCTGTCCGGTACCCCGCCGCACGCAAGGTCGATTCGAGCATGGCGGCCACGCTGCCTTTTCCATTGGTGCCCGCAACGTGCACGTGGCGAAGGGCGCGTTCAGGATGGCCGCGTAGCTCGGCGGCCTCGGCAGTACGCTCGATCCCGAGCTTGATGCCGCCGGACTCCAATCCATAGAGCCAGCGAAGTGCTTCCTTGTACCGAGTCACCCTGCCAGATACTCGACCATGCGAGCGACGTTGCGGCGCATGTCCTGACGTGTGGAGATCAGGTCGATCATGCCGTGCTCCAACAGGAACTCGGCTCGCTGAAATCCATCGGGAAGCTTTTCGCGAATCGTGTCTTCGATGACCCGTGGCCCGGCGAATCCGATTAGCGCCCCCGGCTCGGCGATGTTGACGTCGCCCTGCAGCGCGAAGCTCGCAGCCACGCCACCGGTCGTCGGATTCAGCAACACGCTGATGAAAGGCACCCCCGCATCGCGGAGGCGGCCCCGAGCCGCGACGGTCTTGGCCATCTGCATCAACGACAAGGACCCCTCCTGCATGCGCGCCCCGCCCGAGCAGGAGAGCAGGACCACGGGTTGCCGGTGCTCCACGCCGCGCTCTATCATCCGGGTGACGACCTCGCCGACGACCGAGCCCATCGAGCCGCCCATGAAGCGGAACACGAATACGCCGAGCTGAATCGGGCGCCCGTCGATGCGGGCCTCCCCTGCCAGAATGGCGTCGTTCAGCCGGGTCGCTTTGCGGGCCGCTTCGATTCGCTCCGGATAGGGCTTCGAATCGACGAAGCCAAGTGGATCGGCCGAAATCAAATCGGTGTCGAGGGCCGTCCACGTCCCAGGGTCGGTGAGGATCTCGATCCAGCGCTCCGCCGGCAAATGGAAGTGAAATCCGCAAGCCGGACAGACCTCGAAGTTCCGCTCGAAGTCCTGCTTCTTCACCGCGTCGCCGCACTCGTCACACTTGCGAAAGAGCCCCTGGCCGAGGGTTTTCTTTTCGGAGGCATCGACTCCGGCTTTGGTCTTGGCGAAGTCCGCCACACCGTGGAAATAGCATGAAGCAGCAACCCGAGCGACCCTGGGATGCCGCCCCGAAACCTCACTGTGACCGGCGGGCGACGATCACCGACAGATGCCGGCCCGTCCTTCCCCGCTCACGCCGGTGTGAAAAGAATAGCTGCGCTTCGTCGTGTGTGCAGCCGCCCACATCATCGACGGCGGTCGATGGAACGCCCCCATGGTGAAGCTGTAGACGGACTAGCGCCGCAAGATCGCCATGGGGCTTGGCGCCCTCGCGCTCGACGACCGGATGCCCCCCGGCGGCACGCTCGAGCTCTCGTGCGACCTCCTCACCAACTTCGAATGCGCCAACCCGAATGTGAGGGCCGATCGCCGCGACGAGCTCGCCGGGGGGGTGCTCCATGGACATGACGGCCCGGCCTACGACGCCCGCCACCGCCCCGCGCCATCCTGCATGCACTGCGGCAACGTCTCCGCTCGGCGGATGCGCGATCAGGACCGGAACGCAGTCCGCAGTGCGCGCAGCCACGGCAATCCCTTCGTCGCGCGCGACGAGCGCGTCGCCTTCCCGATTCGCGAGCTCTTCGGCTCGGTCCGAGCGCGTCACCTCCCGCACCTCGTTTCCATGCACCTGCCGCTGCTCGAATAGACGGTCGACCGAAACCCCGAGGCTCTCGGCAAAGCGCAGGCGGTTTCGCCTGACCGCGTCATCATCGTCGCCCAAATGAAAGCCGAGATTGAGCGTGTCGAAGGGCGCCGCGCTGACCCCGCCAATGCGAGTCGCGAAGCCATGACGGAAGCCATGGCGCTCGAGAAGCGTCGAATGAAGCACACGCACCCTAGGTTTCTAGCATGGCGCCATTGCACGGGCTGACGCTCCACGCTAAGGACGCGGGCCCGGGCCGGGCACGGAGTTGGCTTGTGCATCGATTCCCTTCGGCGGAGTGGGCTGACGCCTATCGCACCGCCCTGAACAACAACCCCGCATACCGAGACGCTGGCAAGTGCTGGACCTTTGGGTCCGTGGCGATCATCGTGCTCGGAGACCCCGCCATCGGTCTTGTACGGGACGCCGGTGTCGTGCTGGATGTCCATGGCGGCGAATGCCGCGCGGCGAGGTTCGTCGAGGGGGTCGACTCCTCGGAAGCCGCCGAGTTCACTTTCGTGGCCTCGTACACGCGCTGGCAAGAGGTCATCGAAGGAAAGCTCGACCCGATCAAGGGCCTCATGGAAGGCAAGCTCAAGCTCGGTCGCGGACATCTGCCGACCATCATTCGATTCGTCGAAGCCGCACGGCAGCTCGTGGTCAGCGCAAGCAAAGTTCCGACCACCTTCGTATGATGGCGGAGCTGTGCCGACGCCGCCGATCATGCCATCGGGGCTTCGATGACTGGCCTCGACGTACACAGGTGTCCATGGCTCGCCCTGGTGATTCTACTAGCCGCTTGCGCAGCTGGTGGGGCGGGACGAACCGCCGCCGAAGGCGTCCGGATGAAGTGCCCATCAGGAGCTTGCACTTCGACGTCGACTGCCGCCTTGACACATGCCGCCGCTTGATTACTTTCCGCCCCTCCGATTCCTGCGGAAGTGGCGGAACTGGCAGACGCGCTAGACTAAGGATCTAGTGGGGTAATACCCGTGGAGGTTCGAGTCCTCTCTTCCGCACTCTTTAGTTTCGACTAGTCGCGCTACTAGATGTTATGTCGCGTAGAGCGCGAAGCTGAAAGGGCGTTTGTATCGCCGGGCGTATGCTCGTCATTTCCTCGGCGCCTCGCGGCGTGTCGCTCTTGGATCTGAGAACTCGCGAGGTGCAATGGGAGAGGCCACCCGAGCGCGGCGCGCCGACCCCGCCCATCGTGACCGAGCGCGGCACCGTCATCTACGGCGAGACCCAAGGCTCGCTCTTTGCGCTCTCGCTCTCGGACGGCCGCGAGATTGCGCGAGCTGAAGGCGGCTCCGGATTCTCGGCGACGCCCTCGGTAGCCGGGGATCTCGGCGGCGCGCTCTCGAACGGCGGCCGCTTTCT
>LJTN01000103.1 GCA_001303415.1 Myxococcales bacterium SG8_38 | reverse complement strand
AGCGCCAGAGACAGACCAAGAACCAGTATCCAGTTACGAGTCATGTCCACCTCCCCTACGTGAGTGTCCAATATCGAGAACACCTAACCGTGTTTTGGGTCTGATGCATCCCATTTTGCGTAAGTGTCCGGATCAACGAAGGAATCCGCGGCCGTCACGAGGAATCCGGGCACTGATCCGACGGACGATTTCCGGCCAGTACGCCGCGTCGAGCGCGAAAAAGGGCTTGCCCGAGTTCATGAGCGCCACGGCGATGTCTCGATCGGGGTCGGCCCATGCGAGGATGTTGCTCAGCCCGACGTGACCGAAGGCCTTTCCGCAGCGAAATCCGTAGAGGCCGACCGGATCGCTTCCGAGCATGAAGCCCATCGAGTAGGACAACGGAAGCATGATCATCCGATCGATCTGCCAAGGAGTCTGCGGCTGCACGGCGCGGCGAATCGTGGACTCGCGGAAGATCCGAGTGCCCTCGTAGCTGCCTCCCGATACCCGATAAGAGCAGGTCGAAGAAGCGACAGATGTCATCGGGCGACCCGATGAGATTCGCGGACGGAAGCACAGCGGTTCGGAAACGGGGGTCGTTCGAGAGCTCGATCACCTTTTCGACCGACACCCCGAGGGCTCGCTTGAAGATGTCCTTGATCGGCCATACTAGCTTCGGACCCGTGCACACGTCGACGGCCACGTCCGCGAGTCGCTTCGGTGGCACGCCGTAGTTGAAGTGATTCATGCCCAGAGGCTCCGAGATCTCGGTGCGCAGAAATTCGCGGACGCCGACGCCCGACACGCGCCGGATGAGCTCGCCGAAAATGAAGCCACTGGTGACGGCGTGGTACGCGGGGACGGTCCCCGGTTTGTAGGTCGGCCGTAGCTCGTAGATCATCTCCAAAATTCGTTCCGGCTCTTGCAAGAGATCCAGATCGGCCACCCCTGGAGGCGCTGCCGGGATGCCTCCACGATGCGTGAGTAGATCTCGAACGGTGATTCGGTCCTTTCCTTTTCGTCCGAACTCCGGGATGAAAGTGGCCACGGGCTCGTCGACATGCAGGAGATCCCGCTCGGCCAGCAGGTGGACGAGCATTGCGGTGACCGCTTTCGATCCGGAAAAGAAGTTGAAGAGCGTGCGCGGCGTGGCCGGCACGAGCGGAGCGTCTCGGGCGCGGCCGGGCGCATTGCCCCTCGCGTGTCCGATGGTGCGATCGAGGATCACCTGTCCGCGCCTTCGAATGCACAACCCGAGAGCCGGATGGAAGCCGGTCCGATAGAAGTCGACCACCGCATCCCAGATCGCTTCGACATCGTCGGGCGCGAGACCCACCGACTGTGGGTGCACCTCGGGAAGGCCTCGAGAGGTAACGGCTTCGGCTTCGAAGACACGAACACGCCTCGATGAAAGGCCGCGTATTCTCCAATGTCTCAAGCGAGCCTCTGCCTAGCTCATGCGGGAGCGGTTTTTCGGAAACGCACCGTGGCGGGCATCCCGCGTTTGCCCGGATGCATCGAAAGCTCCGTCACGAAGTCGGGCTCGAAGCCCTCGGGAACGTTCGGCTCGACGTGCTGAAGCAGTGTGGCGAGGATCATCCGCATCTCCATCATCGCGAACTGCTTGCCGAGACAGACCCTGGGGCCTCCTGCAAACGGGGTGTACGCGCCGCGGGGTAGGCTGCGCTCGAACTCCCGTGTCCAGCGCTCCGGCCGAAACTCCTCGGGGTGGTCGTAGTACTTGGGGTTTCGGCCCATCGCGATGTGGCTGATGGTGACCGTCTGCCCCTTTTTGATCTCGTACCCCTCGATGACCAGATCGCGCTGCGCTTGCCGGGCGTACGCCCACACCGAGGGAAGCAGACGAAGCGACTCCTTCACCACCATTTCGAGGTAGGGGAGATTCGGCAGATCGTCGACTTCCGGTCGACAGCCGCCCAGCACGCGGTCCAGCTCCTCGCGCATCTTGGCGACCTTGTTCGGGTTTTTTGCAAGCAAGTACCAGGTCCAGGTCAATGCATGTGCAGTCGTCTCGTGTCCGGCGAAAATGAGCGTCATCGCTTCGTCGCGAAGTTGCTTGTCCGACATGCAGCCCTGCTCGTCCTCGACGAAGACCATGTGCGAGAAGAGATCGCCTCGGTCCTCTTGGCTCGTGAGCCGGTCCTCATGCACGCGCCGGATGATCTCCTCGATCTTCGTTATGGCCCGCTTCTTGCGTCGATTCTCGGCCGTCGGCCACCAATCCGGACGCGGGATCATCTTGTCGGCATCGGCGACCAAGATCTCGCTCACCTCGCCGATCGCTTCGCGAATGGTTTTCGAATCTTCCGTGCCGATGTCGATGTCGAAAAGCGTGCAGGCGACCACCTCCAGCGCCAGGGCGTTGAGCTCGACTCGCATGTCCTTGCAATCCCCTTCGTTCCAGCGATCGAGCATGCGCTCGGTGAAGTCGACCATGGTCGGCGCATAGGCGTCGACACGCTTCTTGTGAAAACCGGGCATGATCAGCTTGTGCTGACGCTTCCAAGATTCGCCATCGTTCGGGACCAGCCCATTTCCGAGAAACGGCTTCCACATCGCCTTGATGTAGTCGGGCTTGTAGAAGTCCGCCCAGTAGGTGACGTTGATCGCGTTCACGACCGCCGGGTCGCGCACGCACAACAGATCGCGAACGAGCGCGCGGGCGAAGAACACGTCGCCGAGCTGCGCGTGCCCCTCGATCAGAAACCCGGACCGGTCCCGGATGAGATCGAAAAGGCACCCCCAGAACCAATGCCCCTTCATTCGGGGTATGGGCCTGGCCGGGAGCGAGCCCCCTGATGCTTGTGCTGTGGCTTCCGCGGTCATGCGAGCGGCCCTGGGACGGGAACCCGTTTCTCTTGGCTACCGTCTTGTAAGCTTGACGGAAGGGCGGACGCAAGCCTAGAGCGCTGGCAGGCCGGTGCCCCGGACCTCGATAGCAAGCCCTTTACGAGCCAAGAAAGAGAAACTATACGGACCCGAATGATTAGATCTGCTTTTGGGCTGTCCTTGCTCTTCGGCATGGGCATGATGATGATCGGTTGTGGCGACGACGGCAGCACCGGTGACGGCGGCGAGTGCGATCAGGGCCGAGTGCGCTGCGACGGCGTGTGCATCGACGCGATCGAGCCGACGCTGGCCTCCATTCAGACCGGCGTCTTCAACGTGAGCTGTGCGGCAAGCGCATGCCACGATGCGAGCATGCCACAGCCGCTCGAGTCGCCGCTCGACTTGAGCTCGCTGAGCGCATCTCAGGCCGGCCTCATCGGCGTGGCCTCGGTCCAGGTGCCGACCTTGGACCGTGTCGAGCCGGGCGACAGCAGCGCCTCCTACCTGATGAACAAGATTCTTGGCGACGACGACATCATCCCGCTGGGCTTCTCGCAAATGCCGCTTGGGGGAATGCTCTGTCAGCCAAAGATCGACGTCATCGAGCAGTGGATCGACGGCGGCGCGCCGATCCAGTGAGCCAACGTCCGATGGACATGGAGTACCGACGGCTGGGCAACGCGGGCCTCAAGGTCAGCGTCCTTTCGTTCGGCTCTTGGGTGACCTTCCACAATCAGCTTGGGCACGACTCGGCCCTCGAGTGCATGCAGGCCGCTTGGGATGCGGGTGTGAACTTCTTCGACAACGCCGAGGTGTACGCGGGCGGGAAGTCGGAAACGATCATGGGCCGGGCCTTGCGAGAGCTCGGCTGGCCCCGTGCCTCGTACGTGATCTCGACCAAGCTCTACTGGGGCTTGCGCGACGGACCAAACACGCGAAACACGCTCAATCGAAAGTACCTCATGCAGGGCATCGACGGCTCACTCAAGCGGCTGGGCCTCGACCACGTCGATCTCTTGTTCTGCCATCGTCCGGATCCCGAAACCCCCGTCGAAGAGACCGTGTGGGCGATGAGCGACATCGTCGCCTCAGGGAAAGCGCTTTACTGGGGCACCTCGGAATGGCCCGCCGATGCGATCGAAGAGGCCTATCGGATCGCCGAGCGGTACCGGATCCGCAAGCCCGTCACGGAGCAGCCGCAGTACAATCTGTTGTGGCGCGACCGCGTGGAACGAGAATACGCGCCGCTCTACGACCAGCACGGGATGGGCACGACCGTGTGGAGCCCGCTTGCATCGGGCGCGCTCACCGGGAAGTACCTCAATGGCATCCCCGAGGGGAGCCGCGCAGCGTTGCCGGGATACGAGTGGCTGCGAGATTTGATTACCTCCCCGGACAACCATGCCCAGGCGAAGCGTGTCCTCGATCTCGCCGAGGAGCTCGGTTGCACGCCTGCGCAGCTAGCCATCGCCTGGTGTGCGAAGAATCCGCGGGTGTCGACGGTGATCACGGGGGCAAGCCGCGTCGAGCAGGTGCGCGAGAACATGGGTGCGCTCGAGGTGCTCCCGCGTCTCACCGGGGAGATCCTGGCTCGCCTCGAAAGCACGGGCTGACGGGCTCGCTCCGTCGCTGCGGCGCGTTGGCAAAACGCGGAGCTTGTCGATGGCAGCAGATGCGCAGCGGCCAAACCCCGTTTATGCTCCGCTCATGTCGGCTTTCGAGAAACTGGCCAAGGCGCGGTACGTGAATCTGGAAACCTATCGGAAGAACGGGAGCGCGGTGCAGACCCCCGTTTGGGTTGCCCGCGACGACGGGGATCTCGTCGTCTTCACGAACGGCGATTCCTACAAGGTCAAGCGTCTGCGCCACAACCCGAAGCTCCGGATCGCCGAATGCAGCGTCCGAGGCGCTCTCAAGGGCCCATGGCACCAGGCGATTGCACACGTGGTCGAGGACGAGAGCAGGAAGCAGTCTGCGATCCAGGCGATTCGGGACAAGTACGGCTGGCAGATGACCTTGGTGGACATCGGCGCGCGGTTGGGCGGCACCAAGAAGAATTGGGCCGTCCTAGCGATACGCTTGACGGGCGATGAATAGGGGCGCCTCGGTCAGGGTCGAAGTCGTCATGAAGTGTGTGTGGACGCTTTGTCTCACGCTCGGCCTGGCGCTCGGGGTCTCTGCGCAGGAGCCCGCTCCCTCCCAAAGCGTGCGGTCGCCTGAGGAAATCCCGGCAGACATGCCGCCCCCTCCTGAGAGCGCGCCCCCGGCCGAAGCGCCGCCCGTGGAGGCAACCGACGAGCGGCCGCCTCATCCCCAGACGCCCGATCCATTAGCAGAGGCGCAACCGTCGGCCGAGGTGTTGGCGTCGACGTCTTATCACTGGCTCCCTGGTCACTGGATCTGGACCGGACAGCACTTCGAGTGGTTGAGCGGACACTGGATCTACAAGGTCCGGGGGATGATCCTCGTCCCTCCGCGCTGGGAGTGGGACGGGGAGCGCTGGGTTTTCCACAACGCGGGCTGGGCCAATCCGGGAACCTACGAGGTCGTGTACCGGCCGAGCCCGGCACCCGGCGGGCCCGACGTCATCGGCAATGTCGCGGCTCCGCCAGTCACGTACGTGGAGGCGCCCACGCCCCAAGTGACCACCACCACCGTTTACGTGTGGACCGGCTTCTACGTACCGCCGCCGATCTTCTTTCCCCTCTGGCATCCTTGGTACCACTACCACTGGTATCACATGCACCCCGTCTT